>JAFTAH010000060.1 GCA_017458625.1 Kiritimatiellia bacterium
CCTGTCGATGGCGCGCTTGATCGGCTGGGCGGACGGCGACCTGCCGCGCGGCGCGGTGGACTTCGCCTCGGCGCTCCTGCTGCTGGCGATGGCCTTCCTCTATCCGCTTTTCGGGCGTCCCGCGCACTACTGCCTGCACGTCTGCCCCTTCGGCGCGGCGCAGGAACTCGCCTCGCGCCTGCCGGTCCGCAAATGGCGGCTCTCCCCGGCGCTCGCGCGGCGGCTGACGGCGCTTCGGCGGGCGCTCTGGGCGGCGCTCATGCTCCTGCTGTGGCTCGGACTCTGGTCGCGCTGGCTCGACTGGGAACTCTTCGGGGCGTTCGCCTGGCGCGTTGCGCCGGTGCCGCTTCTGGCGTTCGCGGCGGTGTTCGTCGCGCTTTCCGCGTTCGTCCCGCGCCCCTACTGCCGATTCGTCTGCCCGACGGGCACCCTGTTCAAACTCGCCGAATCCAACCAACCCCAAGGAGAAACAAAATGAAAGCCGCCAACTTATTGAACTTCCTGCTCGCCGTCGCGCTCGTCCTGCTCTGCGCCATGCTCTGGCGCGAACCGGCACCGACCGTCGCCCCAACGGCACCCGGCGCCGCCGTTTCCGAAGCACCCGCGCCCGTCGCGGACGTCTCCGCCGCCCCCGCCACTCCCGATGAATGGCGCGAAATCGCGCCGAAGGACGCCGTCATGGACCCTGCCGCCGTCGGCGTGCGCGACACCATGCTCCTCGCCGCCGGCCGCGAAGGCGACTTCAACGCCATGACCATCGGCTGGTGGGGGACGGGCGTGCTGTGGAAAAAGCCCGTCGTGACCGTCTACGTCTCTAAGAGCCGCTACACCTGGGAGTTCATGGAGAAGAACGACACCTTCACCGTCTGCGCCTTCCCGGACGAATACCGCGCCGGCGTGATGTATCTGGGCACCCATTCCGGGCGCGACGGCGACAAGATCGGCCCCTCCGGCCTGACCCCCGCCTTCACCGCCTCCGGCGCCCCGTATTTCGCCGAAGCGGACCTCGTCCTCGAATGCCGCCGCATCTACGAAACCGAACTCTCCGACCTCGCCCAACTCCCCGAAGAAGCCCGCCGCCTCTACGACAACGGCATGCTTCCCCACGCGATGTATGTCGGCGAAATCACCTCCGTTCGCACCCGCGTCCCCGCGCCCTGACCCAACCCCAAAAACCAAAGGAAGCGCCATGAAAACGATGAAGTTCCTTTTCCTCGCGGCGGCTTTTGCCGCGGCCGCTTTTGCCGCTCCCCAAGCTGAACTTGCAATGAAACAGGAGACTTCCCCCATGAACGAAACCGCCCTTTCCCCCCTCGACACCGCCCTCGCCAAGATCGGCGCCGCCGTCGCGCGCGGCGAACAGGACAAGCTCGCCGCCGCCTTCGCCGAGGCGTTCGACTCAGGCCTCTCCCTTGCACAGGCCAAGGAAACCGTCGGCCAGCTCTACGCCTACTGCGGCTTCCCCCGCGCCCTCAACGCCGCCGCGACGCTCAAGACCGTCTGGGAGGGCCGCGCCCCCGCGAGCCCGTGGCAGGAAGGCACCCCGCCCACGCCCTTCCCCGAAACCTACGACCCCCTCCGCGACGGCACCGCCAACCAGACGGAACTTTGCGGCGCCCCCGTCGCCGGCCCCCTCTTCGACTTCCACCCGCAGCTCGACGCCTATCTCAAGGCGCACCTCTTCGGCGACATCTTCGCCCGCGACGCCCTCGACTGGCGCACCCGCGAACTCCTCACCGTCGCCGCCCTGGCCGCCCGCCCCGAGACCGCGCCCCAAATGGAGTCGCACATCCGCGTCGCAAACCTCAACGGCGTTGCGCCGGAGCAGACCGACGCCATCCTCGCGCTCGTCCGCGCCACGGTTCCGGGAACGCGCCCGGCGGACGACTGGTCGCCCATCCCGATCGGCGAACCGAACACGGCTTTCGCGCAGTATTTCACGGGGCGCAGCTACCTCCACAAGCTCACGCTCGACCAGGTGCCCGCCTTTGGCGTCGCGTTCGAGCCCGGATGCCGCAACAACTGGCACGTCCACCGCGCCGAAACCGGCGGCGGGCAGATCCTCATTTGCACCGCCGGGCGCGGTTACTACCAGGAGTGGGGCAAGCCCGCCGTCGAAATGAAGCCCGGCGACACCGTCAACATCCCCGCCGGCGTCAAGCACTGGCACGGCGCCGCGCCCGATTCGTGGTTCCAGCACATCGCCCTCGAAGTCCCCGGCACCGGCGGCCACAACGAGTGGCTCGAACCCGTCGACGACGACGCCTACGCCGCCGCGACGAAGTAAAAGTCCCCCACCCCGCCGTCCGCGCCGAAGGAATTCTGGACGAACGCCCGGTTTTGCGGCATAATCGGCGGCACAACCCCAGCGAAAGGAATTGCCATGAACGCGAAAAAAGACCTCGGCCCCGTCCCCGCCGTGTTTCCCATGCCCGTCCTTGTCGTCGCCGCCTTCGACGCGAAGGGGACGGTCCAACTGCTGAACGCCGCGTGGGGGCAGATTTGCGACACGGACAAGATCGCGCTCTTCCTCGACCCCGACCACGCCACCACGAAAGCCATCCTCGGAACGAAGGCCTTCACCGTCGCCCTCGCCGACCGCGCGCACATGGCGGAAGCCGACTACGCCGGCATCGTCTCCGGCAACGCGGTCGCGGACAAGTTCGCGCGCTCCGGCCTCCATGCCGCCAAGTCGGCGCGCGTCAACGCGCCGGTGATCGACGAATTTCCCGTGACGATGGAATGCGAGCTCGCGGAAGTCGTCGAGTCGAAGACCCTCTACGCCGTCGTCGGGACCATCGTCAACACCCTCGCGGACGAGCGCGTGCTCGACGAAAAGGGCAAGGTGGATCCCGCCAGGCTCGACGCCCTCGCGTTCGACCAGTTCCGCCACGGCTACTACGCCACCGGCGAGAAGGCCGGCCAGGCCTGGAACGCCGGAGGGGTCCTCGCCCGCGCCGCGCAGGCGGCCGCGAAAGGCGGTGCGCAGTGAAAGCGGGCCTGGTCGTCCTGGCGGTGCTGGCCGTGGCGGTTCTCGCCGCGGTGGCGGGGTGCGTCGCCCTGTCGCGGCGGTCCACGGCGGCGACCAAAACCGTGACGGCGAAGATTCCGGGGCGGGTGGCGGTCGTCTTCTATTCGCAGTCGAAGGTGCGCAGCACGGGGACCGTCGCGGAGTGGATCGCCAGGCACACGGGCGGCGACCTGCTGGAGCTGGAGATGGCCGAGCCCTATCCCGAGCCCTACGGCGCGACCCTCAAAGCCGCGGAAAAGGACGTCTCCTCCGGCGCGCTCCCCGCGCTCAAGGCCATCCCGTCGCTCGACGGCTACGACGTGGTGTTCCTCGGCTCGCCCGTCTGGTACGGCACCTACGCGCCTCCCGTCGCCACGTTCCTCGCGGCGGACGCGCTCGCCGGCAAGACGGTCGCCCCCTTCTGCACCCACGGCGGCGGCGGGGCCGGGCGCTTCCCCGCCGACGTCCGCAAGGCCTGCCCCGGCGCGACGGTTCTGGAGGCCCTCTCCCTGCGCGGCTCCAACCAAATCGAACGCCGCCTCGACCTGGGCGTCGGCGCCCGCCACACCGAGGACGACGTCGTCGACTGGCTCGACCGCATCTTCCGGCCGTGAACGCGGCGGCATGAGATTGCGCTTTTCCAGAAAGGGACGGCAGTTCTTTTTCTTCACGTTTTGCGTGGAGGGGCGGGCGCAAATGCTGTCGCGCCTGGCGGCGGGCCCGGCGGTCAAGGGACGGGGGACTGCGTCCCCCGCGCCCCTTGACGGCGGCGGCAACGCCCTCGCCCATGCGGAACTGCTGCCCCCGGGCGAGGCGGTGTTGCGCTGGCTGTTGGCGCTCCACGGCGAAAACCCGGCTCTCGCGGTGTCCAACCGGGTGGTCATGCCCGACCACGTGCATTTCCTGCCCGTGGTGGATTTCGACCGCGCTCCGGCGTTCGACCCGCTGGCGTTCGCGCACCGGTTCCGCCGGGAAGCCGGGCGCGAAACGGGGGGCGCGGGGGGAGCCCCCGTCCCTTGGGAGCGCTCTTTCTGGCTGGCGTTGTCGCTTTCGGCGCGGCAGCTCTTCGCCATCCGGCGCTACATCCGGGGGAACCCCGCGAGAGCGCTGTGGAAAAAGGCGCACCCGGACCGCTTCCGGGTCATGTCCGGCATCCGCCACGCCTCGCTGGACCCGTCGGTGGACTGGAGCGCGATGGGCGACCCCACCTTGCTGGCGTCGCCGTTCCGCTTCCCGGTGCGGCTGACGCGGAAACTGCCGCCGGAGGCGCAGGAACCGGCACTGGCCGAGGCCGTGGAGCGCGCACGGAGCGGCATGGTGCCCGTGTGCGGCTTCCTTTCGCCCGCCGAACGCGAGCTGGAACGGCGGTTGCGCGCGGAGCCGTCGGCGCGGTGGATCAAAGTCGTCCCCCACGGCTTGCCGGCGAACCACGATCCCTCGCAGGAAGACAGCCGGACCCTTGCGGAAGGGCGGATGTTGTTGCTGTCGTCCTTCTCCCCCGAAGTTCCGGCATCCCCGATTTCCCGCGCCAACTGCGAAACCATGAACGACCGCATCTTCGCCTTGTGCGGCGAAGCGGCGGACCCCATCCGGACGGGACTTCCCGGAGCTAGACCATCATGCACGGGACATTGACGAGAAATAATCGCGGAATTCATGTAGAATTTCATGAACGTATTCATAAAATTCATGGTGATTTTCATGATTTGGGGACTTACCGTCCGCTTCGCCGCCGCCTATCCCGGCACGCCCTTCGGCGTCGTGACCCCGGACAATTTCGAACATTTCCTCTCTCCAAGCAGTTTTTGCAAACCCCCAAACGAAAGGACCATGCCATGAAAACCAATGCCATCCCGTTTCTCGCCGCGATTCTCCTGCCGCTCGCGGCCTGCGCCCAAACTCCCGCGCCGGAAACTCCCGCGACGGCGGACGGCGAAAGCGCGACGCGGGAGCCCGCCGCCGTCTATTTCACGCACGACATTTCGCCGGAGGGGCTGCAAAAGGCCTACCGGGCGCTGGGGCGTCCGCTGGAGGGACGGAAAGTCGCGGTCAAGATTTCCACCGGCGAGGCCGGCAACACGAACTACCTCCAGCCCGCGCTCATCGGCCCGCTGGTGCAGTCGCTGAAGGGCGACATCGTCGAGTGCAACACCGCCTACGGCGGGTCGCGCCAGGAGACGGCCAAGCACCGCCGGACCATCGAGGAGCACGGTTTCGACGCCATCGCGCCCGTCGTCATCATGGACGAGTTCGCCGAGACGGAGATTCCCTGCCCGGCGGGCTCCGTCCACCTGGAGCGGGATTTGATCGGCGCGGCCTTCACGAACTACACGGGCTTCGTCATCCTCAACCACTTCAAGGGGCACCAGATGGGCGGGTTCGGCGGGGCGCTGAAGAACCTCTCCATCGGCGTCGCCTCCACCGCCGGCAAGGCGCGCATCCACTCCGCGGGCAAGACCGACGACGTGGGCGAGGTCTGGGGCGACCTGCCGCCGCAGGCCGACTTCATCGAATCGATGGCCGAGGCCGCCGGCGCCGTGGTCAACTGCATGGGCGACCGGGCCGTGTACATCAGCGTGATGAACAACCTCTCCATCGACTGCGACTGCAACGGCCACCCGGCCAAGCCCGAGATGGCGGACGTGGGAATCCTCGCCTCGCTCGACCCCGTGGCGCTGGACAAGGCGTGCGTCGACCTCGTCTACGCCTCCGACCCCGCCACCAGCGCGTCCCTCCGCGCCCGCATGGAAAGGCAGCTCGGCCCGCACATCCTCGACCACGCCGAAACCCTCGGCTACGGCTCCAAGGCCTACAAGCTCGTCTCCCTCGACGGCAACGCCCCGCCCTCCACCGAGCGCGTCGACTGACTTTCCGTCCCCTGCCCGCCATCCGGTCATCCAAACGCCTCCACCCGGTTTTCGCGCTTGAAAAACGGTCCGCTTCCCCCCACGATACGGCAGGTCTTTTGGACGTCCAGCGGTTCTGGGCCGTCTGGAAGGCTGCATGCCGACCCCCATTCTTCGGAGACCCGACCATGACCATCCGCGACCTCCCAGCCATCGCCGACTCCGCCGCGCGCGAGCGCCGCATCACCCGGACGAGCTTCCTCGGCATCGCCGCGAACCTGCTGCTGGCCGGCTTCAAGGCCGCCGTGGGGCTGCTCTCCAACTCCGTCGCCATCGTCCTCGACGCGGTGAACAACCTCTCCGACGCCTTGAGCTCGGTCCTCACGATTCTCGGCGTCAAGCTCGCGCGCCGGCCGCCCACGGCGAAGCACCCGTTCGGGTTCGGGCGCATCGAGTACTTCAGCGCCGTCGCCATCGCGGCCCTCGTCATCGCGGCGGGCGCGGGATCTATGGTGGAATCGGTCAAGAAAATCGTCCGCCCCGAAACCCCCGCCTACGGCACGGCGGCGCTCGTCATCGTCGCCGTCGCGGTCGTCGCGAAGTTCCTGCTGGGCCGCTACGTCTCGGCGCAGGGCCGCGCGTGCAACTCCGACGCGCTGGTCGCCTCCGGCGCGGACGCCAGTTTCGACGCGCTGATCTCGCTCTCCACCCTCGTCGGCGCCATCGTCTTCCTCGCGTTCAAGGTGAACCTCGACGGCTGGATTGGCGCGGCGATTTCCCTGTTCATCCTGAAGGCGGGCGTCGACATGCTACTCGGCGCCGTCGCCAACGTCATGGGACGCCGGCCCGACGCGGAGATCACCCGCCGCATCCGCGAGACGGTCAACGCCGTGCCGGGCGTCCTCGGCGCCTACGACCTGGTGCTGCACAACTACGGCCCCGACTCGGCCATCGGTTCCATCCACGTCGAAATCGACGCCTCCCTCGACGCCGCGTCCATCCACCACCTGACGCGCGCCGTGCAGGGTGCCGTGCTCGACCGGTTCCGCGTCTTCCTGACCGTCGGCGTCTACGCGGTCGACCCCGCCCGCCGCGCCGAGCGCGAAAAAATCGCGGAAACCGCGCGCCGCCATCCCGGCGTCCTCGGCGTGCACGGCGTCTTCTTCGACGACGCGGCCCGCTCCGGCTCGTTCGACGTCGTCGTCGATTTCACCGTCCGCGACCGCCCTGCCCTCCGCGACGCCCTCCTCGCCGAGCTCGCCCCCCTCTTCCCCGGCCGCTCCTTCGCCGTCAACTTCGACACCAACTACTCCGATTGAAAACTAGATACCTAGATATCTAGATACCTAGAAAAGAGAAAGCCCCATGTCCCTCATCTTGAAGAATCAAACCCACTGGGAGGGCCTCTACTACTACCGCAAGAGCGTGGTTCTTTACCAGATGACGGTCGTGTTCTGCCGCCGCTTCCTGCCGCCGCGCGGCGACCGCACGGTCGACCAGATGGTCCAGGCGGCGCGGAGCGGGAAGCAGAACATCGTCGAGGGGCTGGCCGACGGCGTTGCGTCGACGGAGATGGAACTCAAGCTCCTGAACGTCGCCCGCTCCAGCTTCAAGGAACTGAAAGAGGACTATCTCGACTACCTGGCCGCCCATTCCCTGACCCGCTGGGAGCCGGGCCATCCGCGCTACGACGCTTTGCTCGCCTTCTGCCGCGCCCACAACGACCTGCCCGGCTACGAGCCGCATTTCGCGGTCTGGAGCGCCGAGGAAACCGCGAACTGCGCCGTCACCCTCTGCCACATGGTGGACAAGATGCTCACCACCACCCTCGCCAAAAAGGAGCGCGACTTCGCCGAAAACGGCGGCATCCGCGA
>JAFTAH010000061.1 GCA_017458625.1 Kiritimatiellia bacterium
ACTTGTTCAAACGACGGCATGGTGTTTCCCGACGAGGCGCCGGATTGAAGGCGCAGTTTCCTGCGTCGAAATCCGGCAACGACGTGGGGGAACATCAGGGCAAGTTTGGACAAGGAATTTTGAATTCAGGACACTAGCCCCTTCTGACGGTGCGCCTCGCGTAAGGCTGCACTCACCCCGGCCTTTCCACCCTCCGGCTCCTGCTCGGACGAGAGAATTGGCAGCAATTTTGTCACGGAGAGCATTTTTGCATTCTCTCTGCATTGAATTGCCGCCCCAGAATCGGCATACTTAACGCACACAAGCTACTCCCCGCTGATTCCACCTCCCACCAGAAAGGCAACCATGAGCATCTACGATTTCACCGTCAGAGCCCGCAAGGGCGCCACGCTGGACCTCTCGACCCTCAAGGGCAAGGTCCTGCTCGTCGTCAACACCGCCACTGGCTGCGGCTTCACCCCACAGTACAAGGCGCTGGAGGAGCTCTACGAGAAATATCACGGTCAGGGGCTCGAGGTGCTGGACTTCCCCTGCAACCAGTTCGGGCATCAGGCCCCCGGCGACGAGGGCGAGATCCACGAGTTCTGCACTCTCACCTACAAGACGCAGTTCGACCAGCTCGCCAAGACCGACGTGAACGGCCCTGACGCCGAGCCGCTTTTCGTGTTCCTCAAGGCCGCCATCCCCGAGGACGAAGGCCCGAAGGAGGAGATCGAGAAGTTGCGCAAGCTCCTCGCCCAGCACGGCATGAAAGGCGCCGAGGCCCCCGGCGACATCGAATGGAACTTCACCAAGTTCCTCGTCGACCGCTCCGGCAACGTCGTGCACCGCTGCCATCCGACCTCCGACCCGGCCGCGCTCGCCCCCGAGATTGAAAAACTGCTCGCCGCCCAAAGGTAATCGCCATGTACGACATCATCGTCATCGGCGGTGGCCCCGCCGGCCTCACCGCCGCCATCTACGCCCGGCGCGCCGCGCGCTCCGTCCTTGTGCTCGAGGCGTTGGTCTGCGGCGGACAGATCATCAACACACCGGACATCGAGAACTACCCCGTCGAGGCGCACCTGGCGGGCTACGACTTCGCCACGCGCGTCGAGGCACAGGCGCGCGGGCTCGGGGCCGAAATTGTCTTCGAGCGGGCCGTCGAGGTCCACGACGAGGGCGGCGTGAAGGTCGTCGTCACCGAAAAAGGCCGCTACGAAGGCCGCGCCGTGATTCTTGCCGTCGGCTCGCGCAACCGCAAGCTCGGGCTTCCCGAGGAGGACGAGCTCGTCGGCCGCGGCGTCTCCTACTGCGCCACCTGCGACGGGGCCTTCTATCGCAAGAAGACCGTCGCCGTCGTGGGCGGCGGCAATACCGCGCTCGAGGACGCGCTCTACCTCGCCGACCTCGTCGACAAGGTCTTCCTCGTCCACCGCCGCGACGCCTTCCGGGCCGAAGAGGCCACCGTCGCCCGCCTGCGCGAAAAGCCCAACGTCGAGTTCGTCCTCAACGCCGTCCCCGTACGCCTCGTCGCCGAGCAGAACCTCCTCGCCATCGAGGTCAAGGACGTGAAGGATGGCTCCGTGCGCACGCTCGAGGTCAGCGGCCTCTTCGTCGCCGTCGGACGCACTCCGGAGACCGCCGCGTTCCGCGACCTGGTCGCGCTTGACGCCGCCGGCTGCGTCGTCGCGGGCGAGGACTGCCATACGTCCGCCCCCGGCGTCTTCGTTGCCGGCGACTGCCGCGTCAAGCCCCTCCGGCAGCTCGTCACCGCCACCGCCGATGGCGCCATGGCCGCCACCGAGGCCGTCAAGTTCGTCCAGTCCGCCGCACCGTAGGACACGGCCACGTCGTACCGCCTCTGCGCCTCGTAGGCCTTGCCCTTGTCCCACACCTTCTCGCTGAATTCTGGGCGGAGAAGCAAGAGGGAATACTCGCTGCGGTCCAGGTCTCTTGAATGACTCGACTCTCCGGAGGAATCGTGTGCGAGACAGCTTGTCCCCCCACGACAATGCCACACGCTAGCCCTCTCGGCTCTCTCTTCTCTTTCCCTTTGCCTTTGCCTTTGCCGCCGCCGATTCCGACAAATCATGCCCCCCTCTAAGCAACTCCGCCCATTCGCCCACGCCATACGCGATGTGCATCAGCCACAGCATCGGCCACACGCGGAAGTCGCCGACATTCCTCGTCGCAAAAACCGTCCCCAGCGTTATCCACAGCATCACAATCGCATAGGCGCACAAATCCACCAAAAGGAGATACTGTCCCCACCCCCACCACCCGCATCCTGACCGAATGCCCGCAGGCAACCCCTCCACCGCATAGCCCACCACCGCCAGCCCCGCCAGCGCCCACACTGCCAGCAGGGTCGTCACCGCCACCCATAATCCCGGCACCAGCACTAGCCAATGCCGCGGCACGCCTGCACGCATGAGGCGAATCCGCGTTGCCCCGTACGTCCAAATTTGCCGCCAGAAACGTTTCGGACTCTGCCGTGGATAATGCCAAACCCGCGCGGACGGCACAAATCGAAGCCCCCATCCAGCTGCCTCCGCACGCCACGCCGCCAGCATCTCCTCGCCAGGATAAAACTCCTCAGGAAAGCCCCCGACCGCCTCAAATGTTACCCGTCGATACACCGCATTACACCCAATCACCTGATCCCAGCCAATTGCATATGCCGCACACGTTCCTCCCCGGTAGCGCTTCGCCACAAACCCCGCCCCGCCCGACGACAGCGCCAATCCGGCCAGTCGACCCCACGCATTTAAATCGTCCGGCACCAGCCCCGGACCGCTCACCAGCCCGACCTTGTCATCCGCGAACGGGGCCAGAATCTGTTGCGGCCAGTCCTCTGCCACCACCACATCGTCGTCCACAAACGCCACAAATTCGCCATGTCCCGCCCGGGCCCCCTCGTTTTTCTTGCGGCTAGAATCCCCCGTTGCATATTCCACTTCCAGATGCCGCACATTCGCATGTCCCTGTCGAATGGCAGCCAGCGCCGCTTGCACCTTCTCGTCATGGATGCGGCCCGCCACCACAATCTCCAGCTGCTCGCCGCCCTGTGCCGCCAGCAAACTACGCACCGTCTGCACGACGGTATCTCGGCCCAGCGTGGGAATCACCACCGTCAATTCCCCTGCCCCGCCAAACCCCTCCTGCCGCGGTCCTCCCATCACCCTACCCCCAAAAACGCTACCCTCAACACCATCATTGTTCGCACCATTGTCTTCATTCAACTCTTTCAACCTACCATTCCGCTCCCCCCCCGTGCAACCTCTTTCCTCATGAAATATAGAGGGACAGGCTATTAATTTGTTGCCAATTGATTAGTCATTTGCCATGATTGGCTATGCAACCAAGGAGTTCATATGCGAATGAAACGACTCAAGACCGATGGCGAAGGCTACTACCACCTGATGAGCCGATGTGCACTCAAGCAATTTCTGTTCAACGACGTCGAAAAGCAGGCGTTTTGCACCATGCTACGGCGCGTGGCCGCCTTTTCGGGCATCGAGGTGCTCACCTACTGTGTGATGAGCAACCATTTTCATTTGCTCGTCCATGTTCCCCGCCCACAGGAGATTGACGAATCCGAACTGCTCCGGCGCGTAGGGTTGCTCTATGGTCAAGAACGTGAAAACGCCATGCGGGAACGGTGGAATCAGTATCGTAAGTTCGGATGGAAACGCCTGCTGGAGAAGGAGCATAGCCAGCTTCGCGCACGGATGGGTGACATCTCCCCGTTCATGCAAATTCTCAAGCAACGGTTCACCATCTGGTATCGCGCGCGCACCCCTGGCCACGAAGGCACGCTCTGGCAGGGACGTTTCACCAGCACCCTCGTCGAGGGCGGAGGCTCGTTGGTGGCCGTCGGCGCCTACATCGACCTCAACCCCGTCCGTGCCGGCATTGTCTCTGACCCGAAGGACTACCGTTTCAGTGGCTACGGAGCAGCCATCTCGGGTGATGCCACAGCTCAAGCCGGGCTATGCGAGCTTTACGGAGACTCTCCTCAGCCCTTTCAAAAGGTGGCCGAGGCCTATCGCGCCCTCCTCTATCTCAAAGGTTCCGCCTCCATGTCCCCCGAGGAAGTCCGTCAAGTTCTCAAGAAGCGTGGCCATCTGCCGCTTCCCCAACTCCTCCGATGCCGCGTTCGCGCTCTCAACAGTGGCCTAGCCATCGGCTCCAAGAAGTTCGTGGCCGGCATCTTCGCCACCCACCGCTATGCGTTCAGCGAGCGGCGGAAGCATGTAGCGACCGGTGAAAACCTCTGCCCTTCCTGGGACGGCATCCAGTTGTGCTCCGTCCGAAAGCTCCGTAAGCAGCCGATCACATTTTCTAATTGATTATCGTGACAATTGTCTAAACAACATGAAGCATTCTAATAGCCTGTCCCTTAGTTTTATACCTGTTCCAAGATTGGTGGAGCCTTTGTTCGGCGAATGTTCGGCTAACGTTCTCGCAAAACAGCCAGAGGTGGTCATGACGCCGGGATTCCCTGACGAGGGCTACCAGCTGGACATCGCGCCCGAAGGGGTGCGGCTTGTGGCCTCGACCGAGCTTGGCACCTTCCGCGCGCGCCAGACTCTGGAGCAAATTCGATTGCAGGCAGATGATAGCTGCATGGTCCCCTCCCTGCATATCGAGGACGCGCCCGCCTTCCCCGTCCGCGGCGTACTGCTCGACATCTCCCGCGGCCGCGTTCCCCGCCCCGAGCGCCTGGCCCGCACCATCCGGCGTCTTGCCGCTCTCAAGATCAACCACGTCCAGCTCTATTTCGAGCATCCCTTCCGCTTCGCCTTCGACCCCGCCATCGCCGGCGAGGACGCCTACACCCCGTCTGACCTCCGCAGACTGGACGCCCTCTGCCGCTCCCTCCACGTCGAGCTGGTCCCCTGCTTCACTTGCTTCGGGCACCTCGGCCGCCTCCTCTCCCTGCCGCCCTATCGCCCCCTCGCCGAGGTCGAATTCCCCGCCCCCGACTGGGCCTCCGCCACCTTCCTCCAGCGCCTCCACGGTGCCACCATCAACCCCGACGCACCGGGCACGCTACCCCTGCTCGAACGCCTTCTGGGCGAATTCCTGCCCTGCTTCAGCTCCCCGCACTTCAACCTCTGTGGCGACGAAACCTACGAGCTGGGCGCCCACCTTGGCCCCTCTCCCGCCTCCTCCGCCCTGGCCGCCCTCTACGCCCGCCACGTCCGCCACATCGCGGAAATCGCCGCGCGCCACGGCAAAACCGTCCTTCTCTGGGGCGACATCCTCCACAAGCATCCCGAAGCCATTCCGCACCTCCCCGAGGATGCGACCATTCTCGACTGGGCATACTTCCCCACCAACGACTTCGACCGCTGCCACATCTTTGCCGACGCCGGCCGCCCCTTCCTGACCTGCCCCTCCACGCGCGGTTTCGGCACGCTCTTCAACCGCGTAGACGAGGCCGCGCTGGTCCTCCGCTGCCAAACCGACGCCGCCCTTCGCCACGGCGCCCGCGGACTCCTCGTCACCGACTGGGGCGACTTCGGCCACTTCAACCTGCCCGCAACCTCCCTCCATCCCCTTGCCCTGGGCGCCGCCCTCGCCTGGAACCCCGACACCACCGATGCCGCCTTCGACGACGCCTTTTCCGTCCTCTTCCATCCCGCCGAGCTCGCCCGCGAGGCCGGCCGCTTCCCCTCCCGCCTGTCCGCCTCGCCCTTCTTCCCGGTCCATCCCCGTCTGGCCCCCGCCGACCAGACGCCCCTCCCCCCCGAAACCCTGGCGAACGACCTCATCGATCGCGCCGAAACCCTCGCCGAGGACTTTGCCGCCGCCCCCCTCGGCCCCTACCTCGACGGCACGGAACGCCGCGAACTCTGGCTTGCCGCCGACTGCCTCGCCTTCGCAGGCATGCTCGACAATCCCACCTCGACCGCGTCCGAGCTCCGCTCCGCCCTGGACGCCATCGAATCGCTCTACGCCCCCCTCTGGCACGCCGAATCCCTTCCCGCCGGCCTCGCCGACATCCAGTCCCGCATTTTCTCCCCTCTCCGCGCGAAATGCGTTTGCGACTCCCGCCCCGGAGGCGTAGACTGACCCCGCGTACGGCATAGGAGATTCTACGATGGACAGCTGGTTGAAATTGACGGCAAAAATGGTGGCGGGAGTAGCCTTGGCGATCTTGGCCGCATGGTCCTCGCCCTCCCGGGCGGAAGCCCCGCGTCTGGACGCCCATCCCGACCAAGGCCCCATGCGCATCGCCATGATCTCCGATGGCGGCACCTTCGACGACCAGTCCTTCAACCAGAACTGCCGCGAAGGCCTTGAAGAGCTCATGTTCGCCGACGCCCCAATCTACGTCCAGTTCTACGAACCCCTCGCCGACGAGCAGTTCGCCAAGCAGCTGTGCGCCCTCGCCGAACGCAACTACCGCGTCGTCATCGGCATCGGCTACTGGATGAGCAAGGCCCTCGCCCAGGTCGCCCCCCAGTATCCCAAGACCTTCTTCGTCGGCGTCGACGCCGTCCAGCTCCATCCCCTCGAAAACGTCCAGATCCTCACCTTCCAGGTCGACGAATGCGCCTTCCCCGCCGGCTACCTCGCCGCCGCCTGGGCCGACCTCAAGGATCCCGACGACCCCGTCGTCGCCTGGATTGGCGGCATGGACATCGACAGCGTCAACCAGTTCATCGTCGGCTACGTCAACGGCGTCGCCCTTTACAACCAGCGCAAGCAGGCCCACGTCCGCGTCCTCGGCGACTACACCGGCACCTTCACCCGCCCTGCCGCCGGCGCCGCCCTCGCCCGCCGCTTCCTCCGCGAAGGCGCCGACGTCGTCTTCCCCGCCGCCGGTGCCTCCGGCTTCGGCGCGCTCCTCGCCGCCAAGGACGCCGGCAAGTGGGCCATCGGCGTCGACTCCGACCAGTTCTACACCGTCCCCGAAGCCTCCGACATCCTCCTCACCTCCTGCGTCAAGCGCATGGACCGCGCCGTCCGCGAAAACGTCCGGGGCATGCTCGAAGGCCAGTTCTGGGGCGGCACCACCTACGTCGGCAACCTCGCCAACCACGGCATCGGCCTCGCCTCCTACCACGCCTTCGACGACCAAATCCCCGACGCCCTCAAGGCCGATCTCCTCGCCATCCAGCGCGACATCCTCAACGGCCGCCAGTCCACCGGCTGGAAGCCCGGCATGTCCGCCACTCCCTCCCCGCGCCCCGATGCCCCCGTCAAGCCCGCCACCCAGCCATGAGAAGCGCCGAATCCAAGCTCGTCGCCCGCGCCGACCTCCCCGACCTCCGACAGCGCCTCCGCCAGGAGGGCCGCACCCTCGTCATGACCAACGGCTGCTTCGACCTCATGCACGCCGGCCACGCCTCCTACCTCCAGTACGCCCGCAACCTCGGTGACGCCCTCCTCGTCGCCCTCAACACCGACGCCAGCGTCCGCCGCCTCAAGGGCGACAAGCGCCCCGTCGTCGACCAGCAGAACCGCGCCCGCATGATGGCCGCCCTCGAATGTGTCGACTACGTCACCTTCTTCGACGAGGACGAACCCCGCGACCTCGTCGCCGAAGTCCTCCCCGACATCCTCGTCAAGGCCGCGGACTGGGCCCACTACGTCAGCGGCCGCGACGTCGTCGAGGCCGCTGGCGGCAAGGTCGTCCTCGCCCCCATGGTCGACGGCCTCTCCACCACCTCCATCATCGGCAAGATCCTCGCCACCTACGGAGCTCCCCAGCCATGACCGCCTCCCCTTCCCGCCCCGCCCGCTTCCCCTCCCCCCTCGTCCAGATTGCCGGCGTCATCGACCGCGCCGAGGCCGAGATGCTCATCGCCGAAGGCGTCGACTTCCTGGGCTTCCCCCTGCGCCTGACCGTCAACAAGGAGGACCTTTCCGAGGAAGAGGCCGCCGCCGTCATCCGCTCCTTCGCCGGCCGCGCGCGTGGCGTCCTCATCACCTACCTCTCCCGCGCCGATGACATCGTCGCCTTCTGCCGCCAGCTCGGCGTTTCCATCGTCCAGCTCCACGGCGCCATCGCACCCGCCGAGCTCGCCGCCCTCCGCCGCCTCGCCCCGGACCTCTCTGTCCTCAAGAGCCTCGTCGTCCGCGCCGGCAACGAGGCCGCCCTCCGCCAGCTCGTCGCCGACACCGCCCCCTACGTCGACGCCTACATCACCGACACCTTCAACCCCGCCACCGGCCAGGAAGGCGCTACCGGCCTCACCCACGACTGGTCCATCAGCCGCCGCCTCGTCGAGCTTTCCCCGCGCCCCGTCGTCCTCGCCGGCGGCCTCCGCCCCGAGAACGTCGCCGCCGCCATCCGCGCCGTGCGCCCCGCCGGCGTCGACTCCCATACCGGCGTCGAGGGCCCGGACGGCCGCAAGGATCCCGCCAAGGTCCGCGCCTTCGTCCAGAACGCCCGCGCCGCCTTCGCCGCCCTCGCCTAGCATGCCCGCTCCTCCGCGCATCGCCTTCTGGGTCAACGACCTGATCCGCGGCGGCACCGAAGGCCAGTGCGCCCGCGTGGCCATCGGCCTCGCCCGCCAGGGCCTCCCCCCCCGGTTCCTCGTCTTCCACCGGCACGGCTTCTTCCTCGACCGCGTGGAAAAGGAGTGCGGCCGGGCGTACGAGGTCACCATCCGTCATGCCGTCCGCCCCCACACCCTCGCCGCAGTCGCCGCCGCCGCCCGCTGGCTCAAGTGCAACCACATCGACTTCCTCCACACCTGGGACGCCGATGCCGCCGTCTTCGGCCAGTTCGCCGCCCAGCTCGCCGGCATCCCTCTCGTCACCAGCCGCCGCGACCTCGGCGAGATCTATCCCCGCTGGAAACGGCACCTCCTCGCCCGTGCCGACGCCCGCGCCCTCCGCGTCGTCGTCAATGCCACCGCCATCCGCGACCACTTCGCCCGACAGGGCCTCCACGCCGCCAAGATGGTCCTGCTCCCCAACCTCCTCGACCTGGACGAGCGCGACCGCGAGGCCGCCGCCGCCCCCGACCTCCCCCCCGACGCCCCCGCCGGCATCGACTGGGCCCCCGGCGCGGAATGGCGCCTGGCCGTCGTCAACCGCCTCGATCCCGAAAAGAATACCGCCCTCCTCCTCCGTGCCCTGGCCCACCTCCGTCCCGCCCATCCCGAAGCCCGCCTCTGGGTGGTCGGCGACGGCCCTGAACGCCACCCCCTGCAAGCTCTCGCCCACGAACTCGGCGTAGCCGATGCGGTCGCCTTCTGGGGCGAACGCCACGATGTCGCCTCCCTCCTCCGCCACGTCCGTGCCGGCGCCCTCGTTCCCCAGGCCAACGAAGGCCTCTCCAACACCATCCTCGAATACATGGCCGCCTCCCTCCCCGTCCTCGCCACCAACTGCGGCGGGAACCGCGAACTGGTCGCCGACGGTCGCCGCGGCCTCCTCCTCCCCCGCCTCCCCTCCCCCGCCGAGCTCGCCGACGCCTGGACCGCCCTCCTCGACGCCCCCGTCCAGGCCGCCGAATGGGGCCACGACGCCCGTCACTTCGTCGAAGCCCACTTCTCCCCGTCCGCCGTCCTCCCCCGCTTCGAAGCCCTCTACCGCTCCCTTCCCCTCCCCTCGTCCCATCCCCTCCGCCCCCTCCCCTCCTGACCCACCCACCTGACCTGTTCCGCCCCCCCCGCCCAGCCCTCTCCTTCCCCACTTTTCGCCTCCAAACCTCCGTGATTTTACGTCAAAAACAAGGCGTTTCCTCGTTTTCACCCCCTCCCGCCAGTCGCAAGTCGTTCCCCGGCCCGCCCCCCCCTGTGCTCCTTCTCCCCCGCACCCCGCCCCCCCCTCGCACATTTTTGTCGTCCTCTTTTTTTTCCTTGCGACCCCTCCGCATCCCCCTCGATACTAATGGCGATGCCGCGGCCTATGCGCGGCCCAACCCAAGGAAACCCCATGTTCAATCCCGAAATGGAAACCATTGCTCCCGACAAGCTCCGGGAGATTCAGAACGCCCGCCTGCTCGCCACCGTCGAACGCATGTGGAACAACGTCCCGTACTACCGCCAGCGCATGCAGGAGGCCGGCATCTCCCCGGCCGACATCCATTCCGTCGAAGACCTCCCCAAGCTCCCCTTCATCACCAAGAAGGACTTCCGCGAGCAGTATCCCTACGGCATGCTGGGCGTCCCCCGCGACCAGATTGTCCGCATCCACGCCTCCTCCGGCACCACCGGCAAGCCCACCGTCGCCGCCTACACCCGCGCCGACATCGAAGCCTGGGCCGAATGCGGAGCGCGCTGCCTCGGCTGCGGCGGCGGCAACGCCTCCGACGTCTTCCAGGTCTCCTACGGCTACGGCCTCTTCACCGGCGGCCTCGGCATGCACTACGCCGGCGAGAAGCTCGGCGCCGCCGTCATCCCCACCTCCGCCGGCAACACCGAAAAGCAGCTCATGCTCATGCAGGACCTCGGCGTCACCCTCCTCTGCTGCACCCCCTCCTACGCCCTCCAGATCGCCGAAGTCGCCCAGCGCCTCGGCATCGACCTCCACGCCCTCCCCCTCAAGGCCGGCTTCTTCGGCGCCGAGCCCTGGACCGACGCCATGCGCCGCCACATCGAGCAGGCCTTCCCCCTCAAGGCCCTCGACATCTACGGCATGACCGAGCTCTCCGGCCCCGGCGTCGCCCACGAATGCCTCGAGCAGAACGGCCTCCACGTCTGGGAGGACTACTTCTACCCCGAAATCATCGACCCCGACACCGGCGAACCCCTCCCCGACGGCCAGCAGGGCGAGCTCGTCGTCACCTGCCTCGCCAAGGAAGGCATGCCCCTTATCCGCTACCGCACCCGCGACATCACCCGCATCCTTCCCGGCCGCGACTGCCCCTGCGGCCGCACCCACCGCCGGATCGCCCGCCTGCGCGGCCGCACCGACGACATGCTCATCATCCGCGGCGTCAACGTCTTCCCCTCCCAGATCGAGGACGTCCTCATCCGCATCGACGGCGTCCTGCCCAACTACCTCATCACCGTCGACCGCCAGGGCAATCTCGACACCATGGAAATCAAGGTCGAAGTCACCGAGCAGTCCTTCACCGACCACATCAAGGGTCTCGAAGCCCTCCGCGACGACATCGCCGCCAAGCTCAAGTCCGTCATCACCGTCGGCGCCCGCATCGTGCTGGTCGAGCCCAATTCCCTCGCCCGCGGCCTCGGCAAGGCCAAGCGCGTCGTCGACCTCCGCAAGCTGTAATCCGCAGAAAACCACCGCCGCCCAACCCCGAAAGGCTATTCCCCATGAAGATCACCCAGGTTTCCATCTTCCTCGAAAACCGTTCCGGCCGCATCGCCGACGTCCTTGCCGTCCTTGCCGGCGCCAACATCAACATCCGCGCGCTGTCCCTGGCCGACACCCAGGACTTCGGCATCCTCCGCCTGATGGTCGACCGTCCCGACGACGCCCTTGCCGCCCTCAAGGCCGCCCGCTACACCGCCATCCCCACCGCCGTCCTCGCCGTCGAGGTCCCCGACGCCCCTGGCGGCCTCCACTCCATCCTCTCCGCCCTCTCCTCCCACAACCTCAACGTCGAATACATGTACGCCTTCGTCGGCCGCAAGACCGAAAAGGCCCTCGTCGTCTTCCGCTTCGATGACCCCATCGTCGACGACGCCATCAAGGCCCTCCTCGCCGCCGGCATCTCCATCCTCGGCCCCGATGCCGTCAAGGACATCTGACCCCCTCCCCCCGAAGCCGGAACAACCCCGGCCCCGAAACCCCCAAAGGCCCCCGTTCGGGGCCTTGTTTTCTAGCCTTTCTCGATTCTCTAGACCCTCTAGAATCCTAGAAATCTAGAAATCTAGAGCATTTTCAGAAAAAGTGTAGCCGTTCTGGGAGGGCCGCGCTTCGTCGCGGCCGTGCGCAAGGCACGCCTATGGATCGTCCCTCTCGCGTCCTACGGACTGCGGCCCGGACGAAGCCGGGCCCTCTCGCTTCTCCGTTGTAGCAACGGCGTTCCCTCCGTTGCCCCCCTGCCCGTTTCGCCTTGCCCCCCAGCAAGCGCTCTTTTCCCCTCCTCCCCTCCCTCTATCTCGGGCTACAGGGGCGTCCCCCCGCCTTCCCCGCCCCCGTCCCCACGGCCCCCGTTCCTTCCCACCTTCCTCTCACCCCGGCTCGCCAATCAGCGAGAACGGCCCCGCCCACGTGATGGTCACGGGCAGCAAGGTTCCTGGCGGGGCATCGCACCCGTCGACGAACACGAGCTTGGCATCCGGCGTCCGCCCCCGCCGACGCCCGCCAGGCTCCACGGACTCCACCAGAATCTCGACGGTCCGCCCGGGATAGTCCGCATGCTTCTCGGTCAGGAAGTCGCGCAGCAGTCCCTCCAGGGCGACGCGGCGCGCCTCCTTGACCTCGGCGGGCACGTCGTCGGACATCGTCCGGGCGGAAAGCGTCTGCGGTCGTGGCGAGTACTTGGCAACCCGGATCATGTCGGGCCGCACCTCCCGCATCAGGCTCATCGTCGCCTCGAAATCGGCCTCGGTCTCGCCCGGGAACCCGACGATGATGTCGGTCGACAGCCCGACGCCCGGGATGCGTCCGCGAATCTTCCGAATGAGCGCCCGGTACTGCTCCGCCGTGTAGCCCCGGCGCATCGCGGCCAGAATGGCGTCCGATCCCGCCTGCACCGGCAGCTCGACATACGGGCAGAGCACGGGCGTGTCCGCCATCGCGTCGAGCAGCTCGTCGGTGAACCAGTTCGGATGGCTTGTCAGGAAGCGGAGCCGCAGCAGCCCCGGGATCTCGGCAAGCCGCCGCAGCAGCTCGGGCAGATGCATCTCGCCGGGCCGGTCCAGGCCATAGCGGTCGATGATCTGTCCCAGCACCGTCAGCTCCCGCGCTCCCCGCCGCACCAGCTCCTGCGCCTCGTCCAGCAGCTCTCCGGACGGCCGCGACCGCTCCGCCCCGCGCCGATAGGGGATGACGCAGTACGCGCAAGCATGGGAACACCCCAGCACCGCCGGCAGATAGGCGCGAATCCCGTCGGGGGCGGGCACGGGCGGCCGCCCGTCGTCGGTCTCGCCCCCCCCCACGCACCCCACGCCGTCCCCGGTCGGCGCCGCCTCCCGCGTCGCCAGGAACTCCCGCAGCGGCCGCAGGTCCGACGGCGGCAGAAACAGGTCGATGAACGGATACGCCTCCCGCAGCGCCGCCATCCGCTCGGGATTCGTCCCGACCATGCATCCCATCAGCGCCACCACCAGCCGCGGATTGCGCCGGCGCAGCTGCCCCACATACCGCAGCCGCACATGTGCCTTGTCCTCGGCCTGCTGCCGCACCGCGCATGTGTTCAGCAGCACCAGGTCCGCCTCGCGCGCGTCGTCAACGCTCCGCCCCCCCGCCGCCTCCAGCAGCGCGGCCACCCGTGCGGCGTCGGCCTCGTTCATCTGGCACCCCGTCGTCCAGAGATTGTACCGGAACCCGGGCCCCGGCGCGACATCGATTGAAACATTGCTCATGACGGAAAAGAAATAGCTTGCGGATGGGGACTTGTCAAGCGGCGGCAGGTGTGTTCTAATTCACCAATCGCCGGACCAAATCACCGCCCGGCATGGAGACATACCCCATGAAGAAGATGCTCATTTGCCTGCTGGCCACCATGTTCGCCTGGACCGCCAACGCCGGGCAAGCCACAGTTTCGCCAGCCCAGACCGCCCAGACCCAGCAGGACGTCGTCCTCATCGCCGCCCCCGCCCGCTACAACGTCATGCAGGTCCTCTTCGACGTCGCCCGCCGCTACAAGACCCTCCTCGTCAGCTACCAGGGCGCCGCCGACGGCCCCGTCCTCCACGTCTGGAACGGCTACGAGTGGCTCCGCCTCCAGACCGCCGACTACCAGAGCGGCGCCTTCCTCCAGACCTATCCCGCCCGCGTCATCCTCCTCGGCGACGACGACCTCCTGCCCGCCGCCGTCCGCGACGTCTCCGCCTGGTGCTCCGACACCACTCAGATGACCGACCTCGATACCACCCCCCTCATCAACGCCATCGGCCACTTCCTCCCCTTCACCCCCGCCGACTGGAAGTGGTTCGCCGGCCGCTACAAGATGGACCTCGTCAACGAAAATGCCGCCGCCGCCGAGGCCGCCAAGCACGACAGCTGGTACGACCACACCGCCCCCGTCGAGGATCCGAAGCCCTGGTTCTTCAAGTACTTCACCCGCTCCCGCCGGGCCCCGCGCGGCGATGCCGCCTCCGACGCCCCCGTCATCCAGCCCGTCGAGGTCGCCCCTGGCGACACCGTCGTCGAGACCCACTAGCCTCTTCCCTTTCCCTCGCCCCGCCCGATGGCCTCCCGCTTCTCCCGCCCCGGCCGCGCCGCCTGCCTCGCCCTGGCCCTTGTCGCCCTGGCCTTGCTCCTCGGCGCCTCCTCGGCCTGCGTCCGCGAGGTCATCCAGCCCGTCACCGAGTCCACCCTCGTCGTCGCCCGTTCCGCCAACGACGTCACCCTCTCCTGGCACGCCATCGGCGGCATGTACTACACCCTCCTCTACGCCAGCTCCCAGGGCGCCGACGCCGACTGGAAGGCCATGGATGGCGCCGTCAACCTTCGCGCCACCGCCAGCGGCCCCGTCGAAATCCACGACCACATCTCCGCCCGCGTCCCCCGCTACTACCGCCTCCTCCAGGATCGCAAGCCCATCCCCCTCACGCGCCAATAACCCTCTCGCCTCCCCCGCCGGTCACCGCCTAGTGTCCTGGATGATAAAAAACTTGTTCAAACGACGGCATGGTGTTTCCCGACGAGACGCCGGATTGAAGGCGCAGTTTCCTGCGTCGAAATCCGGCAACGACGTGGGGGAACATCAGGACAAGTTTGGACAAGGAATTTTGAATTCAGGACACTAGAATTGACATGGGGATCTGGGAAAAAGCGTTGCGTGTTCCGCCCTGCAAGACTACACTTGCCTCGTCTAAAGCAAGCCGAGGCCTCGCCATGAATCGCATCCATTCCATTTTCCTGTTTTTCGCCCTCGCCCTAGGCGTTCTTCTGGCCGCCGGGGCCGCCACCGCCCAAACCCCGGCCTTCGCGCCCGATGTCGACACCTCCCTGCTTCTCCATTCCGCCGTCGGTGCGGCCCCCGCGCAAGTCCAGGTCCCCGGGGAAACCTTCCCCTTCCTCCAGCTCCCCGCCGCCGGCTCCCAGGAGCCCGTCCGCATCCATGTCATCACTTCCACCGACTTCGCGGGTCCCCTCGACGAGCAGATCTACGTCCGCTGGTGGGATGGCCGCATGGCCCACTGGATCATGGGCTACTGGGTCAAGAACCTGCCCGCCGAAGTCTTTGACGGCACGATCCCGGCGGGCACGCGCGTCGACCTCTGGCGTGTCGAGGTGCCCTCCTACGTCTGGCAGCCGGGTTCCCAGTACTACGCCATCCAGGTCAAGGGCTACAAGAACGGCCAGTCCGTCGAACGCTACCTCCTGGCCCATGGCGGCGGGGACTTCACCCACACCAACGCCCTCGGCCAAATCTGGTCCGCCTCCGAAGAATTCAATGGCCAGGACTGGGCCGTTGACCTCCCCTAGGCCTACGCGCATGCTCTCCCGGACAACCGAGTCCGCCCTCCCCGAAAGGCTCCTGGAAATATGATCAAGCTCCCTGCCTCCGCCCGCCTGCTGACCTCTGCCCTGGCGATGCTTCTGCTCGACCTTGCCCCTGCGTTTGCCGATGGGGACAATGCCCCCGCCCCGGCCACGCCCGAAGCCGCCGCCAAAGCCGCAACCGCTCTGCTCGACTGCCTGTCGATTCCCCACGACTCGTCCACCGACGCCGTGGCCACCTACGAGGCCATCCTCCGCACCGCCGTTCCCGGGGCCGTCTTCCTCGACCAGGCCGGATGGGCAGCCCGCCAGGCCCCGTCTGCCGCCTCTTTCTACGCCGGCATCGACCTTGCCGAAGACGCCGCCGGCACCGCCGTGGTCTCCGCCATCGCCCCCAAATCCCCGGCCGCCGCCACGCCGCTCGCTCCCGGCGACATCCTGCTATCCGTTGCCCCCGTTGGGGCGCCAACCACCGACGGCCACGCGCCTATCTCCCTCGCCCAAGCCCGCACCCTGCTTGCCAACGGCACCGAAGCCGCCCTCGTCATCTCCTACAAGACCCCTTCCAACGCCGTGCCCCAGACCCTGACCATCGACCGGATCCCGGCCCCCGCTCTCGCCATCGAGGACCTTCCCGCCGCCATCGGCTACGTCCGCCTCCTCTCCCTCTCCCCGGACGCCGACGCCGAGGCTTCTCCCCTTGCCGATGCGCTGTTGGCAGCCATCGCCGACTGGCGCAACCGCGATTTCATCGGCACCGTCCTGGATCTCCGCGGCCTCTCCGGCCCCGTCGCCGCCCTTCCCGTCGTGGATGCCATCGCCGCCGCCCTTCCCGCCCGCGTCCCGGATGCCCCACTCTACACGCTGACCCACCGGATGGTCGTCGACGAGGTTGTCTCCGCCCCCCTCGGCCGGGCCGCCGACCCGGATGCCGCCACCTTCCCCATGATGGTGCTGGTCGACGCCACCACCGACGGAGCCGCCGAACGCCTGGCCGCCCTCTTCGCCCACTCCCTCAAGTCCGCCCTCCTCGTCGGCCGCCCCACCGCCGGCAACCCGCTCCTCTCCGAGGCCTACCCCTACCCCGGAAACCTTGCCGCCGACCGCCGCGTCGTCCTCCCCTCCGCCGACCTTACCTTCCCGGACGGGGCCACCCTCGATGGCCTCACCCCCCTTGCCCCCGACATCCCCATCACCGATGCCGCCCTCGCCGAGCCCCTCTACGAACCCGATGCCGAAACCATCACCTTCCGTGCCCGCAAGAAAGGCACCCTGGAGGAAGAGGCCGTCGACCGCGCCCTTCGCGACCGCACCCGCCACGACCCCTACCTTCGCCACGCCACCGACATCCTCCTCGGCCTTCGCGCCTTCGCCCGCTAGCCCACCGCCCCACCCCAAGAGGGAGGGCTGCGGCGCACCGAACCACTGTGATTTTACGGTAGAACAAAGGTTTTGCGCATTTCACCTTCCCGGCCCGCTTGCCCCCACTTTTCCCGCTTCCTTCGCCGTGCCGCCTGGCCTATGCTCGTGAGGTCATGAAAGCTGCTCCTGACTCCTCCTTCCCCCGCATCGTCCCCCCGACCCCCGAGACCCTGCGCCGCGCCGCCGACCTCCTCCTCGCCGGCACCCTCGTCGTCCTGCCCACCGAAACCGTCTACGGCCTCGCCTGCCGCCCCGATTCGCCCGACGCCATCGACCGCCTCTACGCCGCCAAGAACCGCCCCCCCCGCAAGCCCATCACGGCCCTCGCCCCGTCCCTTGACGCCATCCTGCCCGTCCTTCCGCCGCTCCCGCCCGTCGCCCGCCGCATCGCCGACCGCTACTGGCCCGGTCCCCTGACCCTCGTCCTGCCCTCCCTCGTCCCCGGCCGCTACGACGGCTTCCGCGTCCCCGACCATCCCGTCGCCCTGGCGCTGCTCCGCCTGCTCCCCTTCGCCCCGCTGGTCACCTCCGCCAACCTCTCCGGCCAGCCCCCGGCCCTGACCGCCGCCGAGGCCGCTGCCGCCCTTCCCTCGGTGCCGCTCATCCTCGATGACGGCCCCTCCCCCGGCGCCACCCCCTCCACCGTCCTGCGCATCGCCTCCGACGGCACCTTGTCCCTCCTCCGCCCGGGCCCCATCTCCCTGGAAGCCCTCCAGGCCCTCGCCTGATTCCCCAGGCCGGCGTCCTCCCTGCCCATGAGCAAAAACGGCGATTTCCCGTTTGTTCTGCCGTAAACTCACAGCTCTTTCGCCCCTGCGGCTTGCCTTTCCCCGACCCCATCCATGGCTGAACCTAAGCTTGCCCCGGGGCGCTTTCCCGCATATAGTCGACACCGTGGTACGACTACGCTCCATCGCCATCCAGAAAGAAGGCCCCATGAAAACTTCCCCATCCCTCATGCTCTCCCTCCTGCTTGCCGCAGTGCTGGCCGTCCCGTCGGCCTTCGGCATGGGTGGCATCAAGTCCGAACAGCCTCTGGCGACTTCGTCTGGACGTGCGCCGGAAGCGGCGGCCGAGGTCGAGCCCTCGGCCGCGCCCGCCGCCGCCGAAGCCCCCGCGGCTGCGCCAACCGCGGCGTCCGCCAAGGTCGGCCCCGATACGGCGGCCGCCGCCCGCGAGGCCGCCGCGAAGGCCGCCGCGTGGCTCGCCGCCGCCCAGCAGCCGGACGGCCACTGGGGCATGGCGGAAACGCCGGCCCTGACCGCCCTCGCGATGTGGGCCCTGCAGCGCACCGATCCCGCGACCTATGCCGACCAGATCGCCGCCGCCGCCGCGTTCGTGCTGCAGAATGCCCAGCCCGACGGCTCCATCTTCTTCCCGCCGCGTCCCGGCGTCCGGGGTGGCGGCCTCGCCAACTACAACACGGCCATCTGCCTGTCCGCCCTGCACTCGCTGCCGAACGCGCTGACCGACCCCGCCATCCTCCGCGCCATGCAGAACGCCCGCGCCTACCTCGCCGGCACGCAGTACCTCGACGAAGGCCTCTTCCGCGGCGGCATCGGCTACGACCCCGAGCAGCCCGCCCCCCACGCCGACCTCTCCAACTCCCACATGGTCTACGAGGCGATGCACCTGACCGAGGACATCGAGGACCTCCGCGCCGAAGGCGAGAAGCGGGCCGACCTCGACTGGGACGCCGCCCTCGACTTCCTCGCCCAGGTCCAGAATCTGCCCGAGGTCAACACGAATGCGTGGGTTTCGAGCCAACCGGACGACCTCGGCGGCTTCATCTACCGCCCGGCCGCCGTCGGTGCCGCCGAACGCCGTGGCGGCCCTGGCGCGCGTCGTGGCCCTCCGCCGGGCGCGCAGGACGCCGCCGCCACGCCCGCCAGCCCCCGCTTCCCGCGTCTCCCCGAAGGCGCGTCCGGCGTCGGGACCGAGGCGCATCCCGGCACGCGTCCCGCAGGTTCCGTGGCCGTCGCGGGCCCGGCCGGGGGCCATCCCGTCGAGGTCCACCCCTACGGCTCCATGACCTACGCCGGACTGCTCTCGCTCATCTATGCCCACCTCGGTCCCGACGACCCGCGCGTGCAGGCCGCCCGCGCCTGGACCCAGCGCCACTGGACCCTCGCCGAAAACCCTGGCATGGGCCCCGAAGGCCTCTACTACTTCTTCAACACCCTGTCCAAGTGCATGGCGGCCATGGGCGACGAGACCGTCACGCGCCCCGACGGCACCACCGTCCCCTGGCGCGACGACCTCCTGGAGCGGCTGGTCGCCCTCCAGCGCCCCGACGCCTCCTGGTGCAACGACAACAACCGCTGGTGGGAGGCCGATCCCGCCCTCGTCACCTCCTATACCCTGCTGGCCATCGCCTCGGCCCTCGACTAGCCCCCGGCCCTGGCCCCGCGCCCCCTCCCCCCCAACCCTCCGCGCCGCCGCCTCCCTCCGCCATGAATCCCCTGGACAACATCCGCATCGTCCTGGTCCGCCCCATCTACGGCGGCAACGTCGGCTCCGTCTGCCGCGCCATGATGAACATGGGGCTCCACGACCTCGCGCTGGTCGACCCCAACAGCTCCATGGACATGGAGGCGGCCGCGTCCATGGCCTGCCACGCGGGCCAGATCCTCGCCGGCCGCCGCGTCTACGACACGACCGCCGAGGCCGTCGCCGACTGCGCCCTCGTCGCCGGCACCTCCAACCGGGGCGGCCTCTACCGCGAACATTCGAAGCCCCCCCGCGACTGGGCCCCGCACCTGCTGGCCGCCGCCGCCTCCGCGCCCGTCGCCATCCTCTTCGGCCCCGAGGACAACGGCCTCTCGCTGGACGACATCGCCCTCTGCACGCAGATCATCAAAATCCCCTCCTCGCCCGCCTACTCCTCCCTGAACCTCGCCGCCTCCGTGATGGTCTGCGCCTACGAGCTGTTCGTCGCCGCCGGCCTCTACGAGCCCCCAGAGGAGCTCTCCCCGGAGGCCCCCTCCGCCATGCGCGAGGCCATGTTCGCCAAGTGGCGCCGCGCCCTGCTGGCCATCGGCTTCATGACCCCCGAGACCGCCGACCACATGATGCTCGGCCTCCGGCGCATCTTCTCCCGCGGCCCCCTCACGGAAAAGGATGTCCAGATTCTCCTCGGCATGGCCTCCCAGACCCTCTGGGCCTCCCGCCACATCCCGCCGAAGGTCCTCCGCGACCTCCCCAAGCCCGGCACCGGCGGCAAGACGTCCCCCCCCGCCACGCCGCACGCCTAGTGTCCTGGATGATAAAAAACTTGTTCAAACGACGGCATGGTGTTTCCCGACGAGGCGCCGGATTGAAGGCGCAGTTTCCTGCGTCGAAATCCGGCAACGACGTGGGGGAACATCAGGGCAAGTTTGGACAAGGAAT
>JAFTAH010000062.1 GCA_017458625.1 Kiritimatiellia bacterium
ATCCAGAGGGCCGTGCGGGCGACGGATACGGCGAAGTCGTTGATTTCGATGCCGTGGAACTGCGCGATGGAGACTTTGACGCGGATTTCCCCGCCTTCGAGGTCCAGCAGGGACTGGGGGCCGATGAGCGCGGCGATGGCTTCGTTTTCGAGACGGCGGAGGGAGAGGTAGGTTTCGGTCAGGAAGTTGCCCGAGCCGCACGCGGGGTCGAGGTACGCCGGCGCCGCCAGCTTGTCCTGGAACGCCCGCAGGCGCGCGTTGCGCTGCCGCGGGACCGGCAGCTCCAGGATGCCGTTGAGTTCCGCACGGAGGTCGTCGAGGAAGAGCGGGTCGATGACTTTGTGGATGTTCTCGATGGAGGTGTAGTGCATGCCGCCCGAGCGGCGCGTCTCGGGGTTGAGCGTGCTCTCGAAGACCGCCCCGAAGATCGTCGGCGAGATCTCCGACCAGTCGAAGCCCAGCGAGGCTTTCTCCAGCAGCGCCGTGCGCAGGTCCTCCGTGAACTGCGGGATCTCCACCGGGCCCGAGAAGAGGGAGCCGTTGACGTAGGGGAAGGCGGCCAGGCCCGGGTCGAGGTAGCGGGAGCGGGCCTCCTTGGGCGTGTCCAGCACCGCGAAGAGGTCCAGCAGGGCCTGGCGGAGGCGGTGGGTGGGGATGGTGGCGAGGTAGTCGTGGAACTGGTCGTCGGCGAAGATGCCCGCGTCTTCGGCGTAGAGGCAGAAGACGAGGCGGACGCAGAGGACGTTGAGCCAGTGGAGGATGTCGGGCGTGGGCTCGCCGTATTGGGCGAGGAGGGCGTCGTAGATGCGGCCGACGATGCGGCCCGCCTCGATGGAGACTTCCATTTCGCGGGCAATGCGGTCGCTGGCGGCGTTGACCAGGAAGCGGAGGCGGTAGAGGTCGTTCGGGAGGTCGGCGAGGCGGATGGATTCGGGCTCGGCGTTCGGGTTTTCCATGTCGTAGACGTGGAACTCGGCGAAGTTGCAGGTGACGATCCAGCGGGGGCGCTGGGAGTACGGGAGCGAGGCGGAATAGCGGCGGGCCTGCTGGAAGGGCGTCAGGAAGGTGCCGTCGGACTGCCGGATGGGCGCGCGGAGGTCGCGGCCGAGGGATTTCTGCTCGACGAGGACGTGGGTGGACGGGATGAAGGCGTCGATGAAGCCGTGGGCCTCGTCCATGCGGGCGGCGTCCTCGAACTCGATGAACGCCGAGGGGGTCTCCACGCCGAGGAGGCGCAGGAGGTCGAGCCAGAAAGGCTGGGTTTGGCCTTTTTCGTAGCCTTTGCCTTGCCAGAAGGCGGCGAAGTCCTTGGCAGCGGCGGTTTGTTCGGCGGGGGAGAGCGGGGTGGTCATGGCAAGGGGGAGTTTGGAGGAAAAGGGGGCTGGATGGGAAGCGAAAAAGGTTTCCACACAATGGAAAGCGGTTTCCGGGGTTTTGGACCACTCCGCGTCGCTTTGCTCCGCTCGTTTCTTCCCTGCGGGAAGCTCAAGCGTCGCGGTCGCCCGTCGCCCTGCGGGCTTAGGCTTTGCGCTCCGCTTCGCCAGGCAATGGAAGCATGTTTCGGACACTTTTCCACACAATGGAAGCATGTTTCGCGGCGGGTTTCCACGGTGTGGAAAACCCGCGGACGGCCCGGGATTACGGGCTGGTGATGGCGCATCCGCACGGGTACGCCGGGGTCATCGGCATCGACCACATCGGGGAGTTCTCCCGGCAGTTCACTCAGGGACGAAGGGCCGTGAGGGGGAGGACGTAAACACCGTCGGGACGGCGATAGCCCATGCCGGCCTTCCCGACGATGACGGAAAGCGAGGCCGGGGGATTGTGGCGGAAAATAGAAGCGATCTTTTTCAGACGGACGGCGGCATCGTCAACTTGGGCGGGGTTGAGTTTGATTTCAAAAGCGCTCCAAGTGTCGTCGGGAAACTGGATGACGGCGTCGATTTCGCGCCCGTCGTAATCCTGGTAATGGAAGAGTTTGGCATCGAGGGCTTGGGCGTAGACGGCAAGATCGTGGAGGGCGAGGGATTCAAACAGGAAGCCGAAGGTGCGCAGGTCGCGCAAAAGCATCGGCACGGAAGCGCCCAGCAGGGCGGCGGCAATCGACGGGTCGCAGAAATGGCGTTTCGGAGCCTGCTTGATGCGCGCGGGCGAGCGGAGAAACGTGGAAAAGGCTTCGATGTCGTCGGTCAGGAACATCCGCCGGAAAACGTCCAGGCAGGACGTGACGGTGTTGATGCCGAGGGAGGAGTCGTCCGTTTCGGCGATGTCGCGCTGGATGGTCGCGGTGGAGGCGGTCGTCGATTCATTGCGGGCGAGGGAGCGAAGGCATTTGCGGATCCGGGAGGAGTCGCGTTCGATGCCGCCGACCTTGCGGGCGTCGATTCGGATGACGTTTTCGACGTATTCCCGAGGAATCAGGGCGGCTTGCCGGGGCGATTTGCCAACGGCTCCCGGCCATCCGCCGCAGACGACGAAGGAGGCGAGGGCTTCCACCGACGGACTTTCGACGGTTTGCACGCCGATATCCTTTCCCGCGCAAACGTCCGCCAGGGAAACGACGCCCGCGGAGGCACCGCGTTCAAAAAGGCTCATCGTGTGCATTTTGAGAGAGGCGACGCGGCCCGTGCCGGAGTGGACGACGCCTTTCGAGGAGGGCGTCGAAGAGCCCGTCAGGATGAAACGCCCCGCGTCGGGGGATTGATCGACCTCGTAGCGGACGGCATCCCAGAGCGCCGGGATTTCCTGCCACTCGTCGATGAGGTGGGGGGGAGCGCCGACAAGGGCCTTGGAGACGTCCAGCCGGGCCAACTCGCGATTGGCGAAGTTGTCGGCAGGGTCGGCAATCATGAAGGAACTCTTGGCGTGCAACCCGGCCGTCCAAGTTTTGCCACACCATTTAGGCCCTTCGAGGCAAACGGCCCCGAAAGTGGAGAGGTAGAAATCGACCTGCTTGTCAATCAATCGGGGGATGTAGCGGCTTTTGTCCATGGTGCGCTCCTTGCGGAGGAAATATCGTGGTTTTCCAAGGGGATGTCAAGCACAATGGATAGAAATTCGGAATCATAGCGGATAGATATTCGGGCAAATTTTGGATAGAGATTTGTACGACAGGGGACAGGCTTTTGGTTGTTGACAAAACACGTTTCCATACAATGGAAAGCGGTTTTTGGTGGTTCGCAAAGCCCCGTTTCCCCCGTGACGAATTTCATTTCGCAGACCTAGAGCATTTTGCGAAAATGTGTGGCCACAAGGTTCGGAGGTGCGACATCCTGTCGCGCCCAAATTCATTGCGCGGCTGGAAGCCGCACCTCCGGAAGCCGCCCGCCAAATGGCTACAGCAATTTGAAAACCGCTCTATTTTGTCAGCTGGTAAATGACGACGGTCTCGCCGCGACTTTGGAAGCGGCCCAGTTCGGCCATGGTGTACTGGTGCCGAATGGCAGGCTTGAAGGCGCCGTAGCCGCCGTGGCGGAACGTATCTCCCGCAATCAGGACGAAAGAGGGCGGGGCGTGGGCCGAAAAGTCGCCCTGGTAGCAATCCGCATAGAAGGTCCGCTCGGGAAAGGCAAACCAATCGTTGGGCCGGCCCACGACCGGGCTGTCGTCTTGCGGGACCAGCGCGCGGACTTGCGCCAGATAGGCGTCCATGTCCCAGTCGTGGTTCCGGCTCCAGACGAAGGCATACTGCGGCAGGAGGAAGACCAGCAGCAGGCAGGCCGCGAGCCCGAGCCGTCCCTGGCGCTCAAAGGTCCAGAAGAGCAGAAGCAGAAAGGCCGGGTAGACGTAAACGACATACATGAAGCTGGGCCGCCGAATGATGAGCGAGAACAGCAGGGCCGCCCCGAAAAAGACCAACACAAACGGTTGCTCCCGGCCCTGCCGCCGCCAGACCAGGAATCCTGCGCAGAGCAGGATGGCCACAAGCTCGAACAGGTGCCGGTAATACTTGGTCTTGAAGAAATAGGAGAAAAGGAAGTTGCTCCATGCGCCATCGCTGGCGTTGCCCTGGCCCAGAATTTGCGGCAAGAGCCCGAGACTGGAGGCGTGCAGCGCCAGATAGTAGGCGAAACCCGCGCCCACGCCCGCGCACAGCCACAGGAAATCGGCAAGCGGCATCGGCTTCCCCTGGCCGCGGCCCAGCGCCCGCGCCACCACCGCGCTGGCCATGTACAGGAACGCGGCGAGGCCCACCGGGTGGATTTCAATGGCCACGGCGGCAAGCAGTCCGGCCCAGAAACAACGCCGGCATAAAAAGGCGAGAAACGCCCCCGACACCAGCAGCCACGACAAGGCGTCCGGGCGGGCCTGGTTGGCCGCACCAAAGCAAGGTTCCACCAGCAGCAACGCGGCCCCCAGGAAGAGGGCCAGCCGCCGCGTAAACCCCAGCTTGACCAGAATCGCGCCCCAGCAGGCCGCCCCGCAGACGACCCAGAGGGTCGACAGGAGATGCGCCGCGCACTTGGTCCACCCCACAACCCTCAGCACCGTCCCGTAGAGCCAGGTGAAGGACTTGCCGAAGAGCATGACCCCGCCATAGCCGTTCACGCCCGGCACCGTCGCGAACACCACATCTCGCTCAATGCCGTTAACGACATGATTGTGGGCACAGGACAGGAACCACGCATCGTCCAGATTGTCCGGGCGGTAGATGCCGTGCAGGCAGACGTAGACCAGCACCGTCGCGACCCCATACGCGGCGAGCAGGAAGATGTCGCGGCGACGAAGGGATGCGGAATGGGGGGCGGAACTCATCGGGAACTGGCAACGCGAATCATCACAAGAAAACTCCTGCGTTGTCCCTCGTTCCTATACACCCGCTCCCCTCCCCCCCACAAGCCCGAACTAACCGCCAGTTGCGTACGTGCGTCCACCACGTCCAATTGTGTCCTACCTGCTGCTCGCGCGCGGCGGATGGAATCAATGGCTCCCTGGCGTTGCCGAGGCCGGACGCACGGAAAAACGCGGCAAGAATTGGTGTGAGCTTACGTGAAACACAGGGGATTTTGCGCATTTTGGGGCGCAGGAGAAAACGCCGGCACGGGCGCGGGGGAAAAGCCGATTCAGACGCGGGCGGCGAGGGCGCGGGGAACGTCGGGGACGGCGGCGAGGAGTTCGCGGGTGTAGGCGGCGGAGGGGGCGGTCAGGAGCGTGGCGGCAGGACCGTATTCGACGCAGTGGCCGTGTTGCATGACGAGCAGGTCGTCGGCCATGTGGCGCATGACGGCGAGGTCGTGGCCAATGAGAATCCAGGTGATGCCGCGTTCGCGCTGGAGGCGCCGGAGGAGGTTGAGGATCTGGGCCTGCACGGAGACGTCGAGGGCCGAGACGGGCTCGTCCGCGATCAGGAACTCGGCCCCGGTGCAGAGGGCGCGGGCCAGGTTCACGCGCTGGCGCTGGCCGCCGGACATTTCGTGGGGGTAGCGCTGGAGGTAGGTGGGGTCGAGGCCGACGGTCTCCAGCCAGGTGGCCGCCTGGTCGAGGGCTTCGGCGCGGGTCGCGGCGCGGCGGTGGACGCGGAGAACTTCGGCGATGGCCGCGCCGGCGGTCAGTCGCGGGTTGAGGGACCCCAAGGGGTCCTGGAAGACCATCTGGGCGCGGCGGCGGAAGGCCGCCAGGGCGCGGCGGGACATGCGGAGGACGTCGGCGCCGTCGAAGAGGACTTCTCCTTGGGCGCCGGACTCGAGGGCCAGGATGGCGCGGCAGAGGGAGGACTTGCCGGACCCGGACTCGCCCGCGATGCCCAGGCAGCGGCCGCGGGGAAGGTCGAAGGTGATGTCGTCGACGGCGCGGACCTGGCGTCCGCTGGTGCGGTAGGTCAGCGAAAGATGCCGGACGGAGAGCAAAGGGGAATCAGTCATCGGTTAACCACTCATTACACTGAGGCGGCAGGAACGGCCACCCATTTTTCCACAACCGGGGCGACACGCAAGAACAGGGCTGGAATGCCGAAAAACGTGTTTTTCGGGGTTTTCCATGGAATGGAAGCATGTTTCCGGGGTTTTTCCATGGAATGGAAACATGTTTCGGCACTTTTTCCATGGAATGGAAACATGTTTTGCGGGGCGGGACCGGGCCGGGGGAGCATGTTTCTAGGGGGCGTAGGTGGAGAGGGTGCGGTCGATGCGGCGGAGGACGCGGTCGCGACCCATGACGGCCAGCATCTCGAAGAGGCCGGGGCCGACGCCGGTGCCGGAGACGGCGACGCGGAGGGGATGGACCAGGTCGCCGAGGCCGAGGCCGCGCTGTTCGGCCAGGGCGTGGATGGCGGCGTCGAGGGCGGCGGGGGAGAAGTCGGGGGCGGCGGCCAGGATGGCGCGCTCGTCGCGGAGCAGGTCGAGGGCGCCGGGCTTCTGGAGGCGCTTGCGGACGGACTTCTCGTCGTAGGGGAACTCCTCGTCGAAGAAGAAGGCGGCGTTGTGGCCCATGTCGGGGAAGAGCTTGATGCGGTCGCCCATGCAGGCGACGGCGGCGCGGAAGTAGTCCATGTCGGTGCCGTCGCGCCAGAGGCCCTCGCGCTCCATCGCGGCGCGGCAGGCGTCGGCGACGGCGAGCGGATCCATGCGGCGCATGTGCTCGCCGTTCATCCAGAGGAGCTTGGTCATGTCGAGTTGGGAGGGGGCGGAGCGGACGCGGTCGAGGGTGAAGGCGGCGACCATCTCGTCGCGGGTCATCACCTCGCGGTCGTCGCCGGGCGACCAGCCGAGCAGCGCCAGGGAGTTGAAGAGGGCCTCGGGCAGGAAGCCGCGCTCGCGAAATTCGCCGACGTAGGCCGCGCCGTCGCGCTTGGAGTAGGGCTTGCCCTGGGCGTTGACAATCATCGGGAGGTGGGCGAACTGCGGGACCGGGGCACCGAGGGCGCGGTAGAGGGCGATGTGCTTGAAGGTGTTCTCGACGTGGTCGTCGCCGCGGATGACGTGGGTGACGCCCATGGTGATGTCGTCGGCAACGTTGCCGAGGTGGAAGACGGGGGAGCCATCGGAGCGGACGATGACGAAGTCGCGGAGGTCCTCGGCCTTCTTGAGGAGGTCGCCCTTGACGAGGTCGTGGTAGCCGATGTCGGTGCCGGGCATCCTGAAGATGACGCACTCGCCCTTGCCGGTGCCGCCCTTGTCCTCCTTGTAGGCGTGGCCGGAGCGGAGGAGCTGCTCGGCGAGCTCGAGGTGGTGGGCGCGCTGGGTGGACTGGTAGAGGACCTCGCCATCGTAGTCGAGGCCGAGCCACGCCATGGAGTCGAGGACGGTCTGGGTGGCGGCGGGCGTGGAGCGTTCGAGGTCGGTGTCCTCGATGCGGAGGAGGAACTGGCCGCCCTCGTGGCGCGCGAAGAGCCAGTTGTAGATGGCGGCGCGGATGTTGCCGATGTGGACGTTGCCGGTGGGGCTGGGCGCAAAGCGGGTGCGGATGGTGGACATGGATGACTCCTCTCGAAAATGAAGGCGGGAACAGCATACCACCCCCGGCGGGCGGCGCAATCCCAATCCGCACGCAAAGCGGCAGCCGCGACACCGGGAACGGCAATCAGACACACCCCTCTGGCCAACCTCAAAAGAATCCGCCCCCTCCCCTTCCCCGCCGGCACCACTCAGTCGCCCAAAACTGCATTCGCCCGCGACTTGACATCCCCTCCCCCGCCCCCTACAGTTCGCCCGTCAATTATCCAGTTTTGGCCTCCATGCTTCCGCCATGAATCCGCCCGTTCCGTCCCCCACCTCCGTCGTCGACCTGCCGCCCATCGCCTCCTATGCGCCAAGGGCTGTCGCCCGCCTCCGTGCCGCCGGTCACGACGCCTGGCTCGTCGGGGGCTGCGTCCGCGACCTCCTGCTCGGCAAGACGCCCAAGGACTACGATGTCGTGACGAGTGCCCATCCCCGGCAAATCGAGGCCCTTTTCCCCCATAACATCCCCGTCGGCAAGGCGTTCGGCATCATTACCATCGTCGCCCCCGGCACCGGCGAGAACGTCGAAATCGCCACCTACCGCGCCGAGGCCGACTACCGCGATGGCCGCCACCCTTCCTCCGTCGCCTATGCCGACAGCGCCCGCGAAGACGTCCTCCGCCGCGACTTCACCGTCAACGCCCTCCTCCTCGACCCCGCCACCGGCCAGCTCGCCGACTTCGTGGGGGGCCGCGCCGACCTCACCGCCAAGACGTTGCGCGCCATCGGCGACCCCGCCCGCCGCTTCGCCGAGGACCGCCTCCGGATGCTTCGCGCCACCCGTTTCGCCTCCGTTCTGGGCTTCACCATCGAGTCCGCCACCTGGGACGCCCTTCGCGCCGCAGCCCCCGCCATCCACGAAATCTCGCCGGAACGCATCCGTGACGAGCTCTTCCGCACCCTCCTCGGCACGCCCCGGGCCGGGGCCGCCCTCGATCTCCTCCACGACTCCGGACTGCTCGCCCAGATTCTGCCCGAAGTCGAGGCCATGCGCGGAGTCGAGCAACCCCCGGAATACCACCCCGAAGGCGACGTCTACGTCCACACCCGCATCATGCTCGACCGTCTCCCGCCGCCCGGCCCCGACCGCCCTCTATCCCTGGCCCTGGGCGTCCTCCTGCACGATGTCGGCAAGCCCCCCACCGCCGCCTTCCTGCCCCGTCCCTCCGGCGGCCCGCCCCGCTGGACCTTCCAGACCCATGCCGCCGTCGGGGCCGACATGGCCCGCGCCATCCTCCAGCGCCTCCGCGCGCCCACGGCCCTCATCGACGACGTCGTCGCCCTGGTCGCCACCCACATGCGCCTCGCCGAAGCCCCGAAGATGCGCCGCGCCAAGCTTCGCCGCCTCCTCGCCGATCCCCTCCTGCCCCAGCATCTCGAACTCCACCGCCTCGACTGCCTTTCCTCCCACGGCGACCTCGACATCTACGACTTCCTCCGCGCCCAACGCGCCGCCTGGCAGGCCGAACCCGTCCTCCCGCCCCCGCTCGTGACCGGGCGCGACCTCATCGCCCTCGGCTACACCCCAGGTCCCGCATTCGGCCTCCTCCTCGCCCGCCTCCACGACCTCCAGCTTGAAGAGGACATCACCGACAAGGCCCTCCTCCTCGCCCGCCTCTCCTCCCTCGAGACCTAGCCCTCTCGCCACCTCATGAGCCCAGGCCGGCCCCCGTATTTCAGACGTCGAGCGGGCCTTTGTGTATTTTTCCCGATTTCGCGCTTGACTCCCCGGCCTCCCGCTTGCATTATTCGCCCCCGTTGGCGCCAATGTAGCTCAGCTGGTAGAGCATCGCATTCGTAATGCGACGGTCGACGGTTCGAATCCGCCCATTGGCTCCACCTTTTTCCCGCGAAAACATTGGCAAAAATCAATTTTTCGCGGGTCTTTTTTTGCCCTGCCCCAAAACAGCCGCAAGCGACTGAAAACGACAGAAAACGCCCCCTGACGACTGAAATTTTGCCCGATTTTTGCCCGACACTTTTCCCTTCACGCGCGCGGGGGCGCGGGAGATCGAGGCGGCTACGACGCCGTTCGAGGGCTTTTCCCTTCACGCGCGCGGGGGCGCGCTGTGGATGGTTGCAGAGGGCTTCGATGGCGTCGGTGTTTCACTTCACGCGCGCGTTCAGCCAAGACGAACTCATCGGCGTGAAGTGGAAATGGAATGCCGGATGCTTCGCGCTGCCATTGCCGGTCGGCTTTGGTCTTGTGCGTGGAGCTGTTTCTGGAACCCAAGTGCACCATCATCGGACGCGCAGAGAGGGGGCCTCCCTCTCGTCCCTTGCCCTGCAAGCCCACGTGGGGGGGACGTCAACCTCTACGCATGATTGGCCTTTCCTCCGCTCCTCTCCCACCCTGGTAAATCGTTCCACTTTTCCGCTCATTTCCGCTCTTTTCTCCACCTGGAGTTTCTATTAGAATTAGTTGCGACGCGCTTATGGGATCGTCACAGGTTCCAATGCGCACTTCCGTCGTCATCACTCACCCTAGTCCGTTGACCGAAAGGTTGCCGTATGAAAAAGATTGCCGCCCTGCTCCTTGTCACCCTGACCGCCCTGGCCTTCGCCGCCCCGGCCCTCGCCACCAACTACGCGGTCTGCGTTGGCATCAACGAATATAAGGAAATCTCTTCTCTGGAGGGTTGCGTGAATGACGCCAACCATTTCTATACGAACCTGGTTGCCCGGGGCGGGTGGTTGCCGGGCAACATGACGAAACTGACGGACAGCAAGGCGACGAAGAGCGCGATTCGGAAGGCCATTAGCAATTACGCGGCGAAGGCGGTAAGCGGCGACACGTTCATCTACAACCACAGCAGCCATGGCGGTCAGATCAGCGGGACCGACACGTACCTGTGCGTGTATGATGAGGTTTACGAAGATGACAGCACCGCGTACAACGACTGGGAGGTGGCGGCAGACCTGCAGAAGTTCGCGGCAGGGGTGAAGGTGGTGGTGATTGTGGATGCCTGCCACAGCGGCGGACTGTTCCGGGATGCGCAGGCGCGGGAGGCGGCGAACGCGGACTTGGCGGCAAACTGGGATTTTGCCGGGCGGGTGAGCACCATCATGGAGGAGAACCGCGCGGCGCGGTTGGCCCGTGGCGAAAGGGGCGTGGAAAAGACGCTGGCGGCAAGCGAGATCGGGTGGGTGACGGCGGCGAAATACAGCGAGAGCTCCTATGACGGGGGATATTATGCGGACAACCAACAGGGCGGGGTGTTCATGTGCGCCGGGACGGAGGGGTGGATGAGCGGCGCGGCGGACACGCAGTATGGGGACGGGGATGGTTATGAGAATGCTTACGAGTTCTGGGCGTATGCCTATCCGATTTGCACGAAGGGCTCGCATTCTGGGTATGAAAGCTATTCCAAGTTCTACCCGCAGCACACCAACGACACGGTCCTCAAGAGTGTGGATCTGGGCTGGGCGGGGAATGAGGAGCCGGGCGGCCTGCGTTTTGCGACAATTCCGGCGCAGGTCGCGACGGTCGGCCAGGCAATGAGCTACGGGCTGGTGGTGAGCAACATCGATGGGAGCTCGGGCGCGATTGCCGTGAGCGTCAGCGCCTCCGATGCGCCTGCGGGCAGCTACAGCCTGAGCGGCAAGACCTTCACGTTCACGCCGCCGGCGGACCGGACCTACAGTTTCACCTTCCTGGCAACGAACGCGACGGCGAAGACCTGGGGCAAGGCCTCGATGACGGTCAACGCCACGCTGGCGGCCCCGCAGAACCTGGCCAACAGCGCCATCAGCGGCACCGGCTTCACGGCGAACTGGGACGCAGTGACGGGCGCCTCCTCCTACCTCTTCGACCTCTCGGCGGAAAGCTGGGGCGCAAAGGCGGCAAGGGACGGGGACGTGATCCTCGACGAGGACTTCGCCGGCTTCACGGCGGAGAGCGCGGATGTCAGCACCAAGCTGGATTCCTATACGGCGGTTGCCGGCTGGTCGGGCGAGAAGGTGTTCTCGCAACTGGGCGTGTGCAAGCTCGGCTCGAGCAGCTATTCCGGATGGCTGGCCACCCCGACCTTGGATTTGAGCAACGGCGGCGTGCTCTCGTTCAAGCTGACTCAGTACAACACGGACAAGGGCAGCCTGAAAGTGAGCGTGAGCGAGGACGACGGCAACAACTGGACGACGGTGGTGACGCTGGCGCCGGTTTCTGGCGGTCAAACCGAGGAAGTGGAATTGCCGGCGTCGGGGACGGCGGCGAAGGTGATGTTTGAGACGACGGCGAATCGCGCCTATCTCGACGACATCGTCATCACGAGCGGCGGCGGTTCGACGATCCTCAACGGCGTCGAGGTCCGCGGCACGAGCTACACGGTCGATGACCTGGAAGCCGGCACGTACTACTGGCGCGTGCGGGCGAAGGGCAACGCGAATGGGGCCTACTCCTCCGAGATGAGCGTGACGCTGGTGATGGATCCAACGTCCGTGCCGGTCGTTTCCCCGGTGGAGGCAGTGGAGGCCACCTGCGGCGAGGGGCTCGAAATCGCCCTGGTCGCGCATTCGCCGGACGAGGGCGGCACGGTGTCGTGGGCCCTGACGGAAGGGGCGGATGCGGGAACGATCGACGCCGACGGCGTGTTCACGCTGACGGCCACGAAGCCGGGCACCTATTCCTTCACGGCGGTCGCCTCCAACAGCAACGGCGACAGCGACCCGGTGAGCTTCAGCGTCACCCTCGACCTGGCCGCCGTCGAGGCCCTGGAGCCCACGAGCATCGGCAGCGCTGACTTCACCGCCGCCTGGAACCCGGTCGACGGAGCCGACAGCTACGAGCTGCTGGTCGTCGAAGGCCAGTCCAGCGTGTCGCCGGGCCCGGCGGCGGCGACGGACACGCTGACGGCGGATTTGTTCACGGCATCGGGGAGTTCCTACGAGGCCTTCAGCGGTGTTTCCGGTGGCCATACCGCAGTTTATGCCGGCGTAACCGCCAACCACGACGGCGCCATCCAGTTGCGCATCAAGAATAGTGAGGAAGGCATTGTCTCCACGACCTCCGGCGGGAACGTTTCGACCGTCCGTGTGGTGTGGAATACGGATACGATCGCGGGCCGCGTGCTCGACATTTATGGTTCGACAACTGCGTATTCGGCAGCGAGCGACCTCTATTCGGAGACGACTGCGGGCAAGCTGCTGGGGTCGTTGGCTTTTGATGACAATCAAACGACCGTGGAAGTGAGCGGTTCGTATCCCTACGTGGGCATTCGCGCCAAGAGCGGCGCGCTCTATCTCGACAGCATTGAGATTGACTGGGCGGACGGCTCCAAGTCCATCCGCGCGGTGGGCGACGTGGTGTTCTCCAACAACGTTGGCAACGTGACAAGCTACGTGGTGAACGGCCTGCAGCCGCTGACGGAGTACACCTATGCGGTACGCGCCATCAGCGACGACGTCGCCGGCGAATGGAGCGAGGCCGTCAGCGTGCAGACGGCGGACGGCCCGAGCGCCCCGTCTTGGGGTACAATTCCGGCGCAGCAGGCGGTCATCAACAGCGACTGGTCCTTGGACCTGGCGGCCTACGTGAGCGGCACCCCAACGCCGGCGTTGTCGGTCGTGAGCGGCGGCGCAACGCTGTCGGGCACGGTGCTGAGCTACGCGACGGGCTCCGAGGAGGGGACGGTCGAGTTCGTGGTGAGGGCCGCCAACAGCGAGGGCGAGACGGATGTGACCATCACGCTCAACGTCCTGGCGGAAATGCCTGCGGTGAAGTACGCGCTGTGCGTCGGCATCAACGAGTATGTGGACATCACCCCCCTGACGGGCTGCGTGAACGACGCGGACTACATGTATGCGAACCTCATCGAACGCGGCGACTGGTCGGCCGCGAACATGACCAAGCTGACCGACAGCCAGGCGACGAAGAACGGCATCCGCACGGCCATCAGCAACATCGCGGCGGTGGCGAAGGCGGGCGACACGTTCGTCTACCAGCACTCCAGCCACGGCGGCAATGAGGACGAGGACAACCCGACGAGGAATGTGTTCCTGTGCGTCTATGACGAGGATTACTACGACAACTCGACGGCCTACAACGACTACGAGCTGGCGGCCGACCTCCAGGCGTTCCCGGCGGGCGTGAAGGTGGTCGTGATCGTCGATGCCTGCTTCAGCGGCGGTCTCTTCAAGGGCGCGCGGGCCACCGCGAAGGCCTGGGATCTCGCGGGCAGCGTCAGCGCCATCATCGACGCCGACCGGGCGGCGCGCGCCGCGCGCGGCGACAAGAGCGTGGCCAAGACCCTTAGCGCGAGTGAAATCGGCTGGGTGACGGCGGCCGAATATAGCGAGACCTCGCTGGACGGCGGCTTCTACCACACGAGCGAGTGGCTGACCAACGCCGAATACGGGGAGGAGTACTGGAACGAATCGACCGAGGAGTACAACTATCCGGATTCCTACATCGTCGGCGGCGTGTTCCTCTGCAGCGGCACGCGCGGCTGGGTCGACGGCACGGTGGACACGACCGGCGCCGGCGACAACGACAGCTACTGCGATGCCTACGAGTTCTGGAAGTTCGGCTATGACTTCTGCTCGCAGGCCGGCACGTTCTGGGGCAATTCGGAACTCAACTTCACCCCGCAGTACACCAACGAGGCGGTGCTCCGCAGCGTCGAGCTGGGCTGGGTGGGCGAAACCCCGCCGACCGGCGTGCACGTGATTGCCGGAAATGCCGAGATCGTGGTTGGCGAGACGGCCGAGATCGCGGTGACCGCGGAGAACTACGACGGCAGCGACGGCGAAATTGTGCTGAGCGTGACGAGCGGACCGGAAGACACGGCGACGTGGTCGTTCGCGAACGGCACGCTGAGCTTCACGCCGACGGCGGATGGCACCTACAAGTTCGTCATCGAAGGCGTGAACGCGAGTGCCGGGACGGACGGCCATGCGACGGCCACCATCACTGCCACGCTGGCGACCCCGGTGGCGACGGACGCGACGCAGGTCACCACTAGCGGCTTCACCGCCAACTGGGAAGCGGTTCCCGGTGCGACGGGCTACCACCTGCAGGTGGCCCTGGCCGGCGAGCTCGCCAGCACGAGCGGCTACGAGCTGATCACGACGGATGGCCAGCTGGAAGCCGGCGACTACGTCATCACGGGCTGCGCCGCGGACGACGACACCGCGCAATATGCCATGCTGGGCGAGGTGTCCACGAGCAAGACGAAGTACCTGGTGAGCGGCTCGACGGCAGAAGATATCGTGGGCGGCGTGATTGCCGAGGCGGACGCGTCGAAGGTCTGGACGCTCGCCCAGGATGCCACGCTGGGCGGCTGGACGATTTACAACGACGCCGTCGGCTACGCGATGTGCGAAGGCGCACAGAATTCCGCCAACGCGGAAACGACGGCCACGGCGAAGTCGACCTGGTCCATCACTGCGGCCGATGGCCTGTTCAAGTTGGAAAACAAGAACACGACGGGGCGGTTCCTGCAATACAATTCAGGGGCTCCTCGTTTTGCCTGCTACACGGGCAGCCAGAGGAATGTCCGCCTGTACAAGGCAACGGGCGGCGCGCTGGTGGTGGACATGGTGGTCGAGGGCGGCGACACGACGAGCTACGCCGTGGCAGGACTGAACGCCGGGACCTACGCCTACCAGATGGCGGCCATCGGCACCCTGGGCGAGACCGAGGCCTCGAACCAGGTCGAGGTCACGATTGACGAAGATCCGTCGGCAGTGCCGGTGATCGCGCCGGTGGAGAACGTCACGGCCATGGCAGGCGAGGCGGTGAGCTTCGCCCTGACGTGCAGCTCCCCGGCGAGCGCCGGTGTCGTGGGCTGGACGCTGACGGCGGGCAGCGACAACGGCTCCATCGCGGACGGCGTTTTCACGCTGTCGGCGACCGAGGCCGGGGAGTATAGCTTCACGGTCGTCGCCTCGAACACCAATGGCGACAGCGAACCGGTGAGCTTCACCGTCACCCTGACCGCCGCCCCCGTGACCGTCCCGACGGTCACCATCTCCGACGAGACGTTCGAGGGGTTCACCGCCAACTGGACGGCCTGCACCGGCGCGACCGCATACCAGATTCAGATTGCGTCGGACGACACGTTCAGCGCAGGCGGTTCCGGCGAGTCCGTGGAGTTGCTGAATAACGCCGCGACGAATCCGGCGGTTGTGCCGGAGGGCTGGACGTATGAGGGGGTGGATACC
>JAFTAH010000063.1 GCA_017458625.1 Kiritimatiellia bacterium
AAACTTGTTCAAACGACGGCATGGTGTTTCCCGACGAGGCGCCGGATTGAAGGCGCAGTTTCCTGCGTCGAAATCCGGCAACGACGTGGGGGAACATCAGGGCAAGTTTGGACAAGGAATTTTGAATTCAGGACACTAGTCCCCTGTCGCCAGACTTGCCTCCGCCCTCCCCGTCTGCTACGCTTCCCCCGTCATGAAAGCAATCTCCGCCCCCTCCCTTTCCGTCGTCCTCCCCGTCTACAACGAGGAACCCAACGTCCCGGCCCTCGCCCAGCGCCTCGACAGCGCCCTCCGCTCCTGCGGCCGCACCTACGAGGTCATCCTGGTCGACGATGGCTCCTCCGACGCCACCTGGCCCGCCCTCCTCCTCGCCGCCCGCACCTACCCCTGCTTCCGCCTCATCCGCTTCCGCCGCAACTTCGGCCAGACCGCCGCCATGGCCGCCGGCTTCGATGCCGCCTGCGGCGACATCGTCGTCACCCTTGACGCCGACCTCCAGAATCCCCCCGAGGAAATCCCCGTCCTCCTCGCCAAGATGGACGAAGGCTACGACGTCGTCTCCGGCTGGCGCAAAAACCGCCAGGACGAGGCCTCCCGCACCATCATCTCCCGGCAGGCCAACCGCATCCTCCGCATCCTCACCGACATCACCGAGGACGAGGTCCACGACTTCGGCTGCTCGCTCAAGGCCTACCGCGCCGATGTCATCAAGCAGGTCCACCTCTACGGCGAAATGCACCGCTTCGTCCCCGCCCTCTGCAAGCGTGTTGGGGCGCGCATCGCCGACGTCCCGGTCCAGCACGCCGCCCGCACCGCCGGCAAGTCCAAGTACCGCATCTCCACCCGCACCCTCCACGTCTTCCTCGACCTTTTCACTCTCCGCTGCCTCCTCTTCCACGCCACTTCCCCCATCCATTTCTTCGGCAAGTTCGGCATCCAGTTGGCGTCCATCGGCTTTGCCATGCTGGCCTTTGTCGGACTCGAATGGCTCGTCTCCCTGTTCCCCCACTGCGGGGCCTGGTTCGGCGCCACCCTGCTGGTCAAGCGCTCCTTCTGGATCATCACCCCCTTCATGCTCATCGGTTTCGCCCTCCAGTTCATCCTGCTTGGCCTCATCGCCGAACTCCAGATCCGCACCTACCACGAAACCCAGCGCAAGCCCATCTACCACGTCCGCGAAACCTTCGATTCCCCCCGCTGACCACCTGTCCCTGTCCCCCCCTCTGGCCAGCCCGTGAAAGCCACGCCCGCCGAAAACCTCGGCGTAGACCATTCTCCCTGGCTCTTCTTCGGCACCACGCCGCACGGGGTCAGGTGCCTTCTGCTGCTGACCTTCTTTCCCCTCCTCCTGGTCCCGCCCCTGTCCATCCTCGCCGCACGGCTTCCTGACGACCTTCGGCCATCCGTCACCGCCTGGACCTTTGTCATCCTCTGGCTACCGCTCCTCCTCTGGGCGATCCGACGCGCCGGCATCCGTCCCGCCTGGCCCCACTGGCGTCCCATCGTGCCGAGCCTCCTGCTTCTCGTCGCCATAGGCCTGGCCTGCACCTGGCTGACCGCTCCCCTGCTGCGCGCCACCGGCCTCGACCCCGAAACGCTCGCCCGCTCCCAAGGGGCCTATGAATTGCTCGCCGCCATGCCCGGACACCCCCTTCTCCACGCCGCCAACCTGCTGCTGGTCATTGTCCTGGCGCCTCTTGGAGAAGAACTATACTTTCGGGGCGCACTCCAAGGGGCCCTGACCCCGCTTCTGGGCCCCCGCGCCGCCATTCTCCTCCAAGCCCTCGCCTTCGCGCTCCTCCACGCGCCCCTTTCCACCGTTGGCCTCCCCATGCTCCTCATCGGCCTGATTCTCGGCCACCTCGCCCGCCGCCACGGCCTCGCCACCTCCTACGTCCTCCACCTCCTCTACAACCTCCTTTTATCAACTAAGGGACAGACTATTTGTTGTTGACACGAAGCGAGGGATGTGCGAAGATCGGGGCGTTGACCGAAAGGAACGACCATGCGAAGGAAACGAGTGAAGGTTGAGGGCGGGGGCTATTACCATCTGATGAGCAGATGTGCCTTGAAGCAATTCCTGCTTGGCGAGGATGACAAGCGGGCGTTTGTCTCCATGTTGCACCGTATCGCCGCTTTTTCGGGCATCGAAGTGCTCACGTATTGCGTCATGTCCAACCATTTCCATGTGCTTGTCCACGTTCCCCGAAGCGAGGCCCCGGACGAAGAGGAGCTGCTGACCCGAGTCGCCTTCCTGTATGGGCACGAACGCTCCAACGACATGCGACAACGCTGGCATGGATATCGCAACGCCAAACTCGACGCGGCACTGATCAAGGAGCAGTCGCAGCTCCGAAAGCGCATGGGCGACATCTCGCCCTTCATGCAGATTCTGAAGCAACGTTTTACCATCTGGTATCGTGCACATCACGAAGGACACGAGGGGACGCTATGGCAGGGACGTTTCAGCAGCACGCTGGTGGAAGGCGGTGGCTCCCTGGCGGCCGTCGCGGCCTACATCGACCTCAATCCCGTACGTGCTGGACTCGTCGCCGACCCGAAAGATTATCGTTTCAGCGGCTTCGGTGCCGCCACCTCCGGCGACAAGCAGGCCAGCCAAGGGTTGACCGGTATCTATGGCAATACCACGAATGACACTGCAAAGGTTATGGCCGTCTATCGAGGCTTGCTCTATGCCAAAGGAGGAGGAGCCCCCCCCCCCTCCGACAAGCGGAAAGGCCCGTCGAACAGACGAACAATGCCGCTCCCCATGCTTCTTCGCTGTCGCATCCGGGCAATGACGAGCGGACTTGCCATCGGCTCGCAAGCCTTCACCGACAGCATCTTCTCCACCCACCGCTACGCCTTCAGCGAACAACGTCGGAATGCTGCACGCGGCAAGCGTCTCTGCCCCGCCTGGGACGGCATCCAGCTGTGCTCCGTCCGCCACCTCCGCAAGAATCCAATCACCCATTCTCCTTGACCAGCTGTCGAAAAGAGTGTGAATTCTCTTGGAAAGCAACTAAGGGACAGGCTATTTGATGCTAAGCGAGTAATTGAGCAAGCGCGGAAGCATAAAAAAGCCCCGGGTTGACCGGGGCGGCGAGGCACTGGCCGAGTGGCTATTTCCGGAGGGCATAGCCCTTGAGACGGGCAACGACGGGGAGCGGCCCGACCAGCGGACGAAGATACTCGATGAACGCCGGGGTGACATCGGTTCCAGATTTGGCGATGAAGCGGTCAGGCAACGAGCGAGTGTTCTTGGCCACGGCGGACAGCGGGACGCGCTCGAGTCGAATGGCATACTTCTTGCCGGGCTTGCGCCGAATCGCGATGGAGCCATCGATGTCGGCCGAGGTCGCGGCCTTCACTGCCGCCGCGCCGACAGCCGCAGCCTCCGCCTCATCCACGGGCGATGCGACACCCGCAAAGGACCGCTGGAGGTAACCAAAGGTGTCCGCGCGCACGCGTGAAATCTTCGTCTTGGCCCTGATCAGGTTGACGAGGAGGTCGCCCAGTGCGCCCGTCCCGGAAAGCTGCACGTTGCCGTGGGAATCGACTTCGTGGGAGAATTTGGCGGCAATCGGCGTGCCATCGCGGTCGCAAATGCCCTCGGAGACGGCCACGATGCAGCGTCCCAGCTTCTTGACGACGGCCTCGACCTGCCCCGGGAAGGCATCAATGTCGAACGCGCGCTCCGGCAGATAGATGAGGTGGGGACCGGCCCCCTTGTAGGTGCGGGCGAGCGCGGACGCGGCGGTCAGGAAGCCTGCGTTGCGGCCCATAATGATGTTGACCTTGACGCCGGGCAATGAAGCGTTGTCGAGGTCGTCACCCATGAAGGCCTGCACCACATACTTGGCGGCGGAGGCGAACCCCGGCGTGTGGTCGTTCTCGAGCAGGTCGTTGTCGACCGTCTTGGGAATATGGAAGCAGTGGAGCTCGTACCCGGCGCGCTTGGCCTCTTCGTTGATGATGTAGGCCGTATCGGCAGAATCGTTGCCGCCAATATAGAAGAAGAAGCGGATGTTGCGGCGGCGGAGCTCGGCAAAGATAGCCAGGCAGTCGTCATGCGTGGGCTTCTTGCGGATGGAACCTAGCGCGGAGGAAGGGGTGGCGGCGACAGCCTTGAGGGTCTTGATGTCCTCGCGCCCGAGGTCCACCAGCTTGTCCTCCAGAATCCCCTGGATGCCGTGCAGCGCGCCATAAATATGCTGAATCTCCTTGTGCTTGCGCGCTTCCAGAACGGCCCCGACCAAGCTCCGGTTGATGACCGCCGTAGGCCCGCCCGACTGTGCGATCAGCATGTTGCCGACCAGCTTGGCAGGCTTGCGGGCCGCCATGCGGACGGGTTTCTTGGGGGCAGAAACAGGCTTCTTGGCGGCGGCCGGCTTGGCGGTCTTGGGGGCGGCTTTCTTTCTGGATGTGGTCATGCAAAACTCCTTGGTTGCAAAAATGCGTGCGAAATTGAAGCAGAAACGTTTTACCTGGGCAAGAATGAAATCCGGCCGCGCATCACTTTTTTTCGGTCGCCGCCGCCCCCTGACGTCTGCCGTGTTTCGGGTAAACCGCTTGACTGGCCGGCAAGGTTTTTGCTTCCGGGAGGGGGACGAGGCGGGTAGGATGGTGCTTACGCGGGTGACCGCGCAAGAAACCGAAAGCCGCAAATGCGTGCAGAAAGTGAGTCGAAGATGGCGAAGGACACGAAGAAGGCAGCAGGCGCTCGCAAGGGGGAAAAAGCAACAAAAAAGAACGCGGCATCGGTAACGGCGGCACAGCCGGCCTCACCGGCGGAAGTCAAGTTCGAGGGCCCTCTGCCCGGCCACGAGACCCAGTCTGACGAGATGAACTGCCCGGCCTGCGGCCGCTTTGTTGGCGCAGTCACGAAATGCCCGTACTGCGGCGCCAAGGTCGCGAAGCGGTTATCGCTCGTGGTCGTCCGGTGGGCGGCCGTGCTGCTCTCGACGGTCGGTCTCTTCTTCCTCTATCTCATGGCGCGCTCGCACGAGCCGGACGAAATCCACATCGCCGACATCGAGCCCACGATGAACTACGGCATCGTCCGCCTCACGGGCCAGGTGAAGGCCAACGCCCGCGTCAACAAGAACAACGGCCTCAGCTTCTGGGTGAATGACGGAACGGGCGAGCTGATCATCTTCGTGGACGCCGCCCTCCGCGAGGAGATGGAGGAGCAGGGCCTCGTCCCCAAGAAGGGCAACGAAATCAGTTTCCTGGCCCAGCTGACCATCAAGACGGACAAGGTCAACGGCCAGCTACGGTCGATCTCGCCGGACTCCTTCACCCTCAGCGCCGGCGACGGCGAGGCTCCCGGCAAGCCTGAAAAGGCCAGCGACATCGAGGAGGACTGGGGGATCGCCCCGGCCGCCGCCAAGGCCGCCAAGACTCATGCCGGCAAGGTGACGCCGCTGGCCGACGTGACCACCGCCATGGACGGCAAGTTCGTCACCCTGGAAGGCGTCGTGGCCTCCCTCACGCCCCCGCCCGCCGACAGCCCCAAACGCCCCTACTTCCTGAAGCTGACGGAAGGCGACACGAGCGTCACCATCAAACTCTGGCAGGATGCCTACGACGCCATCCCCGACAAGAACGTGCTCGTCGGCTCGAAGGTGCGCCTCCGCGCCCAGGTCGGCCAATACCTCGGCAAACTGGATCTCAAGCTGGTGTCGCCGAGCCAGTTCGAGCGCCTGGGCGAAGGAGAAGCGGCCGACGCCCCCGATGTCCCGGCCGAGGCCGCCGCCCCGAAGCGCGACTTCTCGCGCGGCCGCTCGACCAAGGCGACCTATCTGACGCTCCCGGAGGTGACCCCCGACAAGGAGGGCCAGTCGGTGACGGTCCGCGCCCGCGTCGAGAGCGTCGTCCCTCCCAAGGAGGGCACCAAGCAGCCCTACTCCATCTATTTGCGCGAAGGCGACACCAAGCTCCGCGCCTCCTGCTTCCCGAAGGCCTGGGACGTCATCGACGAGGCCAACCGCCCCCGCCCCGACGCCGTGTTCGAGCTGACGGGCACTGTCGAGGTCTACCAGGACACCCCGCAGCTGCAGGTCAAGTCCGGCTACAAGGTCAAGCTCGTCGACGACACCCCCGCCTCCCAGCCCGGCGTGGACGCCTCGGCCGCCATCTCCGTCGCCGACGTGACGCTTGACCGCAAGGGCGACTTCGTCGTCCTCAAGGGCAAGCTGGGCGCCTCCGAGTCGATGAAGGCCGGCGTCAAGTACACCCTCTCGGACGCCTCCGGCTCGGTGCCCGTGGTGTTCTGGAATTCGTCCGTCTCCGAGGCGATTCTGGCCCAGCTCGAGGAGGGCGTCGAGGTGGCCGTCAAGGGCGAGGTCTCCGAGTTCGAGGGCAAGCCCCAGGTGACGGCCGACCGGGGCCAGTCAGTGCTCGTCCTGTCCCCCGCCCAGCCCTAGCCGCCCAGGAGGTTCCGCCATGTTGTTCTCGACCTTCATGATGGCGCTCGTGTCGGTGGTGGCCGGCACGCTGATCGCCTGCGTGCTGGGCTGCCTGCCCGGCCTCCACATCTACAACGTGATGGGCTTCCTCGTCCTCTGGATGCTCCAGGGCTCGCTCGCCCTCCCCGACGTCTGCTTCGTGGCCGCCATGACCGGCATGGTCGTGGGCTGGGCCGTGATGAACACCATCCCGTCCATGCTCCTCGGCACCCCGGACGAGTCTGCCCTCTTCACCGTCCTGCCCGGTCAGAAGTACCTCATGGCCGGACGCGGCTACGAGGGCACCATGCTCACCAGCGTCGGCACCCTGGCCGGAGCCTACTTCCTGCTGCTGGTCGTCGCCCCCTGCGCGACCAAGTTCCTTCCCATCTCCCAGCTCGTTCTCAAGGGCCACATGCACTGGGTGCTCTGGATCATCATCACCTTCATGATCATGAGCGAATGGCCCAAGGGCGGCAACCGCGGCCGCGCCGGCTGGCTCAAGTTCTTCGACGCCTGGAAGACGCTCCTGGCCGGACTCGCCACCTTCCTGCTGGCAGGCTTCCTCGGCTTCGTGCTCCAGACCGCCTCCCCGCTGTCGCACGACATCGCCTTCCAGAACATCATGCCGGCCTTCGTCGGCCTGTTCGCGGTTCCCTGGTGCCTCCTGAACATCATCTCGGCGGCCGACGTGCCTCCGCAGCGACTCTGCAAGTCGCTCGACCTCAACGGCGACATCCTCCTCCGGAGCGTCTGGTCGGGCGGCCTCGGCGGCGGCATCGCGGCCTACTTCCCCGTGGTGACCGGCGGCGTCGGCGGCATGCTGGCCGGCCACGCCTGCGCCCAGCGCGACGAACGCATCTTCATCATGGGCCAGGGCGTCTCCAAGTTCATCTACTACGTCGGCTCCTTCATGCTACTCTTCGTCCCCGGCCTCTACCTCACCCGCGGCGGCGGCGCCCAGCTCCTCACCCGCCTCTACGCCCCCAACGGCATGAGCGACTACTACCTCGTCCTCGGCTGCATCGCCATCTCGGCGGGCATCTCCTACCTCATGGTCTCCCCCCTCTCCCGCCTCACCCTCCATCTCATCGGCAAGTTCAACTACCGCACCGTCTCCATCTTTGCCCTCGTCCTCATCGTCGCCATGGTCGCCTGGCTCACCGGCTGGGTGGGCCTGTTCATCGCGCTGGTCGCCACGGGCATCGGCCTCCTGCCGGTCCTCTTCGGCTCCCGCCGCCTCAATTGCCTCGGCGTCCTGCTCTTGCCCATCGCCTGCAGCATGTCCGGCTTCAGCCCTGCCATCGCCCGCTTCCTCGGACTCGACTAAACCCGGAAAGGACATATCATGAAAGGCTTCTCCCACTTCATGTCCGGCGTCGCCGTGGCCTCCTGCGGGCCCTGGGCCGTCGAGGCCGCCCTCCAGCAGAACCCCATCTTCTTCATCCTCGGCGGCGCCTGCGGCATCCTGCCCGACACCCTCGACTTCAAGTTCTACCGCTTCTTCTACAAGCATGACGTCTACGTCGAGCCCGACCCCGCCCATCCCGACCCCCAGATGGTCGCCAACGAGGTCGCCCGCGCCGTCCAGATCGCCGCCAAGGAGCACCGCTACGTCCGCCTCAAGCTCTCCAGCATCCGCCTCGGCGCCGACTTCTGGCAGCAGTACACCGTCCGCTTCGACAACGTCCACCACGAGGTGACCTGCCAGTTCGGCTCCGTCGTCAACACCGGCCAGGTTCCCGTCCCGGGCACCGAGGACCGCTACCCCGAGGTCGGCCGCGCCCCCATCCCCGCCGGCGTCATCCAGACCTACGACTCGCCCCTCAAGGTCGACATCTTCGACGGCCCCACCGCCGGGCTCGCCCCGCGCAAGGACGGCGACTTCGACCTCGAGTTCCTGCCCTGGCACCGCGAATGGTCGCACGCCCTCACCATCGGCCTCTTCCTCGGCCTGATCTGGATGGCCTGCTGCATGATTCCGGCACTGTTCGGGAAGACCGCCGCCGACTGCTGGACCCTCGCCTGGCAAGGTTTCGTGACGATTGCCGGCTGCTACGCCATCCACGTTATCGAGGACCAGCTCGGGCACATGGGCTCCAACCTGTTCTTCCCGTTCACCAAGCACCGCACCGAAGGCCTCCACTGGATGCATTCCGGCGACGGCCTGCCCAACTTCACCGCCGTCTGGCTTTCCTGCCTCATCATCTTCTACAACCTCTCCCTCCGCCAGCCGGCCCTGCCTCCCGAACAGCACTTCACGCTGTGGAAGCTCCTGCTCTACGCCCTGGTCATCCCCTACGCCATCTTCGGCATCCTTCGCTGGCTCCTCTGCCTCGGCAAGCCCCCCGAGGGCGAGAAGGGCGACGACGCCGACGACGAATGGAACGACATGAAGGCCTCTTCCTAGAGCATTTTGCGAAAATGTGTGGCCTCAAGGTTCGGAGGTGCGACATCCTGTCGCGCCCAAATTAATTGCGCGGCTGGAAGCCGCACCTCCGGAAGCCGCCCGCCAAATGGCTACAGTAATTTGAAAACCGCTCTAGCCCTCCTCCTCCGTCCGTCCTCCCTCCACCCCGGTTCTGCCGGGGTGTTTTTTTGCCCCCCTCCTCCCGTTCGCTCAAAACATGCTTCCATTGTCTGGGAACCCGGCCCGTTGCCACGCTGGCAAAAAGCACAAGAAATCTCTTTTTTCACGTGAACTCACGCCGATTGGACGCCCCGTTTCGCCTCCCCTCGCGTCTCGCTCGTCCCCGCTGCATCTCCCTGCCCCCGGCCCGGGCCGCAGGGGCCTCTTCCCCTGCCCTTGCCCCTGCCCTACCCCGTCCCTGCGCTTCCTGCCCCCCCTCCCCTCCGGCTCACAAACTCGCCCTGAAGATCTCCGCGATATCCCGCTCGCCCAGCGGCACCCACGCCGTCTGCATGTCGGGCCAGTCGGCCACGACGTGGGCGGCCATCTCGTCGATGCGACTCTCGTCGATGCCGACCTCCCGCAGGTGCATCGGGATGCCGATGGATGCAAAGAAGTCGTAGGTCGCCTGGATGGCCTTTTCGGCGGCCTCCCAATCTGACAGCCCCTCGCCCACGCCAAAGACATGCCGACCGTACTGCGCCAGCCGGGGTGCGGTCGCCTCCGACAGGATGTGGCGCATCCACCGTGGCGTGAGGATGGCGAGCCCCTCGCCGTGCGTGATGTCGTAGAACGCGCTCAACGCGTGCTCCATCCCGTGGCACGGCCACCCGCCGTAGGCATTGCCGAGCGCATAGATCCCGTTGCAGCCATAGGTGCAGCACAGCATCATCTCGGCGCGCGCCGTATAGTCCTCCGGGTTGGCGAGCAACTTGCGGCAATTGGCCATCAGCGAGCGTAGCGCAACCTCGCAGAAGCCGTCGTTGAGCATCGTCGAATCCCCGACGAAGTACTGCTCCATCACGTGGTTCATGGCGTCGGCCGTCCCCGCCGCCGTCTGCCGCCGCGACACCGAGAACGTGTACGTCGGGTCGAGAATCGACACCGCCGGGAACACGAGCGGCGAGAAGTAGGCGACCTTGTCGTTCGTCTCGGTGCGGGAAATGACCGCCGCGTTGTCATATTCGCTCCCCGTCGCGGCCAGCGTGAGGATGTCCACGATCGGAACGGCCCCCGTCGTCGGCTGCTTCCCCGTGATGATGTCCCATGGATCGCCCTCCGATCGCGCACACCCCGCGATGCCCTTGCAGCAATCCAGCACGCTACCCCCGCCCACGGCGAGAATCACGTCGATGGCGTGTGCCCGGCAGAGGCGAATGCCCTCGAGCACGCTGGGGGCGAACTTCGGATTCGGCGCGATGCCCGCCAGCTCGTACACCTCGCACCCCGCCAGCAGCTCCCGCACCCTGTCGTAGAGGCCGATCTTGCGGATACTCCCCCCGCCATACGCCAGCAGCACCCGCCGTCCATAGGGCGCCAGCGCCTCCGGGAGCTTCTCGATGGCGTTCCTGCCGAACACGAGCCGCGTCGGTGTCCAGTAGTCGAAGTTCTGCATGATGATTCCTCCTGTGTTTCCGAACCTCTTCAGCATACCCCCTTTTCCCTCCCCCCGCCAAGCCTTTCCGCCCCCCTTTTCCGCGCGCCTCGTGCCGCCTCCGCCCCTCCCATTCCCCACTCCAAAAACTGTGATTTCACGTCAAACATTGACATTTCTTGGGTTTTCCGTCTGCCCGCCCCCGTCTTCCGCCCCTTCGCCCGCCCCGTCTCTTTCCGACTTCCCTTTTTCCCCCGAATAGGGTCTAATGTGCGCCACGGAAAGAGGTTGAGTTGTCTATGTCCCGCACCGCCACCTGGAAAACCATTCTACCGCTCACACTTGTCGCCGTGGCCGCCGCCTCGCGTCTGGTGCCGCACGTCTGGAACGTGTCGCCGCTTGGTGCCATCGCCCTGTTCGCGGGCTGGCGCTATGGGCAGAAGGGCAACTGGCTGGCAGCCCTGGCCGTCCCGCTGGCGGCCCTTTTCCTCTCGGACTTGGCACTCAACAACTTCGTCTATCATCTCGGCCCGTCCAGCGGCCAGGCCTGGGTCTGGTTCTATCCGGGGGCGGTCTGGACCTATGCGGCCATCGCGCTTATTACTTGCTGGGGCTGGCTGGCCCTTCGCCGCCTCACCTCCGTCCGCCTGGCTGGCACCTCGCTGGGAGCGAGCTGCTTGTTTTTCCTCCTCTCGAACTTTGGCGTCTGGCAGTCCGCCCAGCAGTTCACCCCGCCCATGTATCCACACACTCTGGCCGGGCTGGGCGAATGCTATGTGGCTGGCCTTCCGTTCTTCAGCCACACGATGCTCGGCGACCTGCTGTTCTGCGGCCTCCTTTTCGGCGCCTACCATCTGGCGGCCAAGACCTTGGAAGCGCCCGCCATCCAGTCCGCCTGACCGCCTCTCCGCAGCACAGTTTCTCAAAATTAACTGTCTTGTCCGCCTAAAGACTTGCCAGCTAACTGCCACCATGCTACGTTGTGCCTGTATTTCCTAAGGAGTTCCTTTCATGAGCGCTTCATTCAAGGTGATGGCCTGTTTCGCAGGGTTGACGTTGCTACTTGCCGGCTGCGGCGGAGATGGTGGCAGCGGCGGTCTCTCCAATCCCGACCCCGGCAACAACGATGTGAACGTCGTTGTCTGCTTTGGCGACTCAATCACCAAGGGCAGCGAATGTGCCTGCGCCCCCTATCCCGCACGCCTCGCCGCCTTGATTGGCAAGACCGTGGCTAACTGCGGCATCTCCGGCTCGCGCGCCACGCTCAGCGTTGGACGGACACAGTCCGCCATCGACAAGTACCACCCTGGCTTCATGGTCATTCTCTATGGCATCAACGACCTCATCATGGGTGAAGGCATCGATTCGGTCATCGGCGCCCTCGACGCCATGATCGAAACCTGCAAGAATAACAATGTCGTGCCTGTGATTATGACCTACCCCAAGCCGATCACAGGGCATGTCATCTTTAGTGGCCGCACGCTAAGACTAAATGCCCAAATCCGCTCTATGGCGGACACCAAGGGCATTCGTTGCGTCGACCTCGAAACCGAATTTGCAGACAATGCCGACTGGTATGAACGGGATGGGCTCCACCCCAACAATGCCGGCACGGACGCCATCGCGCTCGCCGTCGCGGACCTGTTCTAGCGCTAGCCCGCCCACGGTCTCCGCCTGACGGCGTGACGGATCTCGTCCGCCGCCGCCCCTCCCTTCCCTTCTTCGATCCATGAAAGCGTTTCTTGCCGTCGACACCTCCACCGCCATGGTTTCCGCGGCCCTTTTCGTGGACGGAAACCTCCGTGCCGCCGCCGCGCGCGAGGTTCCGCCGCGTAGCTCCGGCTCCCTCCTGGAGCTCGTGCCCCCGTTGCTCGACCAGGCCGGCCTGACCTTCGCCGACCTCGAAGACGGCTTCGCCTTCGGCCGCGGGCCTGGTTCCTACGCCGGCCTCCGGACCTGCGTCGCCACCATCCGGGGCTGGGCCCTCCCCTTCCAGCATCCCATCTGGGCCATCCCCTCCGCCTTAGCCGTCGCCGCCGCCTACTTCGACGCCCACCCCGAAGCAGCCCGCTGCACCCTCGCCGGCCGCGCCCGCCGCGACACCTGCTGGACCGCCGCCTTCTCGCGTCGCCCCGGCACGCCCGCCTTCGTCCCCGTCCAGGAAGGCTCGTTTGCCCTCTGTCCGGCCACCCCGTCCCCCGTCGCCGACAGCCTCCACGCGACGCCTTCCGCCGAATGGATTGGCCGCCTGCGTCTCGCCGGGCTGGACTCCGATGCCCCGTTGCCCATCTACCTCCATCCCGCCGTCTCCACCGCCCCCCGCTACGCCTGACGACATCCCCTCCCCCTCCGTCATGCGCAAGATCGTCTACCTCCATGGCTTCGCCTCCTCGGGCGCCAGCGGCACCGTCCAGGTTCTCCGGGCGCGCTTCCGCGCCGACCGCGTCCTGGCCCCCGACATCCCCCTTGACCCTGCCATCGCCCTCCCCTTCCTCCGCGACTTTTGCGCCCGCGAAGCCCCCGACCTGCTCATCGGCACCAGCATGGGCGGACTCTACGCCCATCAGCTGCACGGCCACCTCCGCCTCTGCATCAATCCGGCCTTCCACCTCTCACAGCACTACGACATCCTCAAGCCCGGCCATTTCAAGTGGCTGAACAAGCGCCGCAATGGCGAAACCGAAGGCAAGATCACCAAGGACATCATTGCCCATTTCCGTGACATGGAAGCCCACCAGTTCGACGGTCTCGACGATGCCAGCCGCGCCAACTGCTGGGGCCTGTTCGGCCGTTCCGATCCTGTCGTCCACACTCACGACGAGTTTGTCGCCCAGTATCTGCCCGACCATGCCCTCTGGTTCGATGGCGCCCATCGCCTCAACGACACGATTCTCGTCCGCGACGTCATCCCCCTCCTCCAGCGCCTCCTCCCCGCCTGACCCCTCCCTGCCCCTCCCCTAGCCCCCATCTCCCCCTTCTTGGTTGCACCCGCCGCCGCCTCATGCTAGGGTTTGCACCGGAGGCTCGTCCCATGAAAAACATCTTTTCTTCACGTTCCCCGCTGATTCTTGGTTTCGGGTGGGTTCTGGTGCTTTCGCTGACCACCGCCGCCCAGGTCACGCCCGTCCAGCCCGTGCGCCCGGTCACGACGCCCCGTGCCTCGTGGGGCGGCACGCCCGCCGCTACTCCGCAACCCTCCTGGGCCGTGCAGCGGCCAACCGGTGTCCGCCCCGTCGGCACAACCGCCGCTCCCGCCACCCAGCCCGCGTCCGCCGCCCTCCCCACGACGTCCTCCACCCCTTCCACCCCCATCCCCAGCGCCAACTCCCCCTCCTCCGCGGCCTCCTCCAACAGCCCCGCCGCCACCACCACCGGCTACCGCACCCCCAATCCGGCCATCCCCTGGGAACTCGTCGACAATCCTGTCCTCGCCGACCTCACTCGCCGCGACTACTCCGGCGCCAAAGACTACGAAAAATGCCTTGAACTCCAGAAGCAGTCCGGCGCCTGCATTCTCGTCTACTTCCGCAATCCGCAGGTCGACAACGAAAGGGGCCTCTGCTCCTGGTTCGAGAAGCGCCTCCAGAGCACCCGCGAATGGCAGAAGGCGACCGCCTTCTATCTGCGCGTCACCATCACGCTCCCCGGCAATAGCGAGGACCGCGACCTCGCATCCCGCTTCGGGCTCACCCGCACCCCCTCCCTCTACGTCGTCAAGCCCAACGACTCCCGCCATGCACGCATCCAAGTCGTCAAATGGGACACCACGGGCGGCAAACGTGACCCATCCATGGCCACGCCTGCCGAGGCCGTCCCCTGGTTGGCCGACGCCTCTACGCCCGCCTACCAGACCCTGCTCGCCCCCCTGCTCGAAAAGCTCAAGTGAGTTTCCCTGACCCCACGTCCGCACGTCGCACCCTGTCCCCGTTCCGCGCCCTCCAGGCGGTGGCGGCCGTGACGGCCCGCGAGTCGCTCCGCCAACCCATCACGCTCCTTCTTGTCTACGCCTTCACGGGGGCGATTCTGCTTCTGCCGCTCCTCCTCAACTACACCCTGGGCGACGGCGCGCGCATCGTCCGCGACAGCGCCTGCTCCCTGGTCTTCCTGGGGTCTCTGCTACTGGCGATCGCGCTGGCCACGGATGCTGTCGCCCGCGATTTCCGGCGTGGCACCGCCTCCGTCGTGCTGGCCAAGTCGGTGCCCCGCTGGGCCTATCTTCTGGGCAAGGCGGCCGGCGTGGCGCTCCCGGTGCTCACCTATGCGCTGATTGCCGCCGCCGCGACCCTGCTGGCCATCCGCATCGCGGGCGATGGCCTCCGCGCCGACTGGGCGACCGCCGCCGTCGCGCTCCCGTCCGTCCCGCTCGCACTCCTCATGGCGGCCCTCTGGAACTACCTGACCCGCCGCCCTCTGGCCGCCGTCGCCATTGGCCTGCTCCTCGCGCTGCTGCTCCTCGCGTTGCTCGCCGCCGCCTTGCGCCCCGACCTCGATGGACTCGTCTTTCCCCACAACCTGAACCTGCCCGCCCTGCCCGCCGTGCTGCTCCTGGCACTCCCGGCCCTGATGGCGGTCGCGCTGGCCACTGGCCTGGCCGCCCTCCTTCGCCCCGCCGTGGGCTTCGTCCTGACCCTCCTCCCGTTCCTGCTGGGCATGGTCTCCGACCCCTTGCTCGCCGCGCGTCCCGGACTCCTCCCCCGCTGCCTCTACGCTGTCCTGCCCAACATCCAGGCCTTCTGGCTCCTCGACGCCACCGGCCTCCTCGACGGCACCGGCCTCCCCTTCCCCTACCTCCTCCTCTCTCTGCTCTATGCCCTGGCCTGGTCCCTGACCGCCCTCCTCCTCGCCTCCCTCCTCTTCCAGCACCGCGAAATCCAATAGCCCCCTGCCCGCCCCTCCCCACCACTGCCGGAGGGCCTACTTCTCCCCCGCCTGGCTCGCGGTGGCCAGCTTGCGGTTGAGCGCGGCGAACCGGCGCACGGTGTCGTCGTCGACTGCATGCTCCAGATGGCAGGCCGCCCGTTCCGCCTTCTCGTGGGAGATGCCCAGCACCTCCTCGAAAAACGCCGCCAGCGTATGATGCCGGTTCATCACGCGCCGGGCGATGGCCATGCCACTTTCCGTCAGCTCCACCGGCTGGTTGGTGCTATACGTGATGAAGCCGGCCTTGGCCAGCCGCCGCAGCGCCAGCGTCACCGAAGGCATCTTGACGCCCAGCCGCGCCGCGATCTTCTTCGTGTGGGCATGCCCCTCCACGGCCATCAGCTCCCCGATTGCCTCCAGATAGTCCTCTTCGCTCTCGCTCAACGCGGTCGCAGGCCTTTTCACGTTTTCTCCTTCTTGGCGACAAGCGAAGCCGATCGCCACGTCAGGCGTCTAGAAATAGTACGACGTGCTAAGCGTGACGAGAATCTCGCTGGCGGTGGCATCGCTCCGGCGGGAACCGTCATCGTCATCAAGCCCGCCCGCCTGGCTAATGTCATCGCCATCGCCATACATCGCGTTGAGTCCCAGATTGACCGCCGTACGCTCGTTCTCGAAACCGATGGAGAAGGTGGCCCCGTAGAGGTCGATGTCGCTGGTGGCTAGCGCATCGTCCCGCTCAATTTCCTTGGCGGCGGAAAAGCTGGTGTAGAAACCGGCGCGAATCGGGAACTTGCCCAAGATATAGTACTCGCCGCCCAGATTCACGTCCACCACGTCGTGCCGGCGAATCCAATAGTTGAAGTCCTGCCCGTAGACGTTCATCCCGATGGCCTTATGCGACTGCGAGGGATGATAGGTCAAATCCAGCCCGTAGCCAAATTCCTGCGGCCGCTGGCGCGCAATGCCCACCGCAACCTTCATGGGAATATCCTCCTTGCTGTCGAGGTCATCGGTGAAGTACGTCAGGGTCTTCCCCTCCTCGGCAATGGCCATGCTGAGCTTCCCATCGTGGGCAACCGAGAGGCCCGGGCTCTGCAGGGCCAGACCCACGCGCCAGTCGTACGGCAGCAGCCACTGCGCGCCCACCATGCCGAGGATGGACGTGTTCTCGAACTGCATTTCCGCGTTCAGCATGGAGTTTTCCTGCATGTTGGCCTGCGCTTCGGAGGTCTTGTAGGACGAATGGACCCCAAAAACCGACACGCCCAGACGCAACGAGTCTGTCGCCTTGTAGGCCATGCTGGGGCCAATCCACATGCTCTGGTCTTCCGTAGAGTAGGAATAGAGACGACCGCCATTATCCTTGGACGTGATCTCGCCTGTCGAATGGCGGTTCGGCTGGAAGACGCTGAACGAGCCGACCAGGCGGTCGCCCAGGCGCCAGACGCCGCCCAAGGCGCCCGGAATCGTGACAAACGCATCGCTCTTGGCACTTTCGCCCGAAGAAAGGCCGTTCTTGATCCGATACCGCTGGAGCCCGTAGAGATTCGCGGAAAGCGACAGGCTGTCATGGAGCGTCTCGGCGAGCCCGGCAGGATTGTAGTAGCTGGCATCAACGCCTTCGCCGCCGGCCACGGCCGCGCCGCCCATGCCGGAGGCTCGTGCCCCGACAACATAGCGCTGATAATGACTTTGGTCGGCAAACCCCGCCGTGGCAAATGCCACAAGCACCAACAAGGAGAGCAGTGTTTTCTTCATAGCGGGTCTAGAGTAATCGGTAGCTGGCACCCTGTCGAGCTTTTTTCTAGCCGGAAAGTTCCTGCGGGTGTGAGCAAAAAGTGTGAGGTACGGGCGATTGCCCTGGGGGCGCGGGCGGCCCGCCCGCGATGTTCCCTGGGAAGCCCCCTTGGTAAACCGTTCTCCCGCCATCCTTTGGATTTTCGCGGGCGGGACGCCCGCGC
>JAFTAH010000064.1 GCA_017458625.1 Kiritimatiellia bacterium
ACTTGTTCAAACGACGGCATGGTGTTTCCCGACGAGGCGCCGGATTGAAGGCGCAGTTTCCTGCGTCGAAATCCGGCAACGACGTGGGGGAACATCAGGGCAAGTTTGGACAAGGAATTTTGAATTCAGGACACTAGCCATGGCGGCAAATCGCACTTCCATTCTCCGCCGGAACCGCTACAATCTCCTTCCAGCCCGCGGTCGCGCCGCAGGATCCCCGCGAAACCTGTTTCCATTCTCTGGAAAACCCCCGGAAACAGGTTTCCATTGTCTGGAAAAAGTGCCGAAACATACTTCCATTCCCTGGAAAACCCCCACATGACCGTTGTCCGCCAGAACATCCTGTCCGTGATGGTCGTCGCGCTCAACGAGGCCAGGAACCTCCCCCGCCTGCTGGCGGCGCTGGCCGACCTCGAGCTGCCGCCGACCTGGTCCTTCGAGACCATTCTCGTCGACGGCGGCTCCACCGACGGCACTCCCGACGTCGCGCGCGAACTCGGCGTCGGCACCCTCCTCTCGCTGCCCGGCGCCTCCATCCCCGTCTGCCGCAACGCGGCCCTCCAGGCCGCCCGCGGCACCGCCTTGGCCTTCCTCGATGGCGACTGCCTGCCGGCCCCCGACTGGCTCGCCGTCGCCGCTCCCCACCTGCTCTCGCCCGTGCCCACGCTCCTCGGCTTCCCCGTCCGCCCGCCGGCCTCCGGCAACTGGATCCAGCGCGCCTGGCACGCCCACTGGCAGCACAAGAACAACGCCGCCCAGAACGCCGCCCTGGCCCCCTTCGACCGCGACGCCTTCCGCCTCATCACCACCCGCAACATGCTCTTCAACCGCGCCCTGCTCCAGGTGGTCCCGCGCTTCGACGAACAGCTTGTCACGGGCGAGGACACCGATTTCGCCTTCCGCGCCACCGAGGCCGGTGCCCACGTCCTGGCCCTGCCGACGCTGGTGGTCACGCACCTCGGCGAGCCCGCCACCCTCCAGGACTACTACCGCCAGCAGCTCTGGCACGCCAACCGCCGCGCCTACGCGACGATCCTCAAGAGCTCCGGCGGCAAGCGCGGCGCCAACGCCATCTACTTCACCCTGGCCTTCCTCGGGTGCCTGTTCCTGGCGGTGGCCGGCCTGCTCGCGGCCCTCATCTTCCTCTCCTGGTGGCCGCTCCTGCTCCTGCTCCCGCTGCTCCTCGTGACGGCGGCCCCCGCCCTCCTCATCGCCCTCCGCGCCCGCTCCGCGCTCCTCATCCCGCGCCTTTCCGTCCTCTACTTCCTCTACGGCCTCGCCCGCTCCATCGACTTCCTCGGCCTCGCGCCCGAAAAGCCCTCCTGGAAGTCCTCCCGCTAGCCTCCCCGTGTCCTGCCCTCGCCCCCTTGCCTCTAGCTCGCCCCATGTGGTGGAAACGGCTTTTTGCTTGACATGGCAACAGCGTCTTTTATCATAGAAACTGTTGAACGTCGACAGTTTCGTGCATCAAAACTCGTTGCCCATGACAGATCGGTCGCCACTTCGAGAGCGCTTCAGTAAGGCCTTGCAAGAATGTTTCCTCTGAAAACACCAGGAGAACTGCGCCAGGTTGCCTTCTCCAACCTGGAGCCGAAGGAGATGCATGCTCTCTCTCCGCACGAGGAGTCCCCCCGCCGCCCCTTTGGGTTGCCGTCCCTTGTGGAAGGCCTCTCCAACGAGCGCAAGTTTGTCGGTGACGCGCTGCTTGCCCCCGAAGCGGAGCGGATGCTGGCGGCCATCTGCCTGCCGGACGGCGAGCATCCGGAGGGGAAGATCCGCTCGGTCTACTTCGATTCGCCCAGGCTCGAGGCCTATGCCGAGAAGGCCAACGGCGACAACCTCAAGCAGAAGGTCCGCCTGCGCTGGTATGAAGAGGAAGCCGCACCGGACGACGCCGATATTCCCGTCTGGCTCGAGATCAAGGCCCGCGAAGGGGCCGCCCGGCGCAAGGTGCGCCACCGCGCCCTGGCCCCCGCCTGCCAGCTGCGCCATGCCCCGCTCGACGGACCGTTCTTCCAGGAACTCCTGGCCCGCCTCGCCCACGAAGGCAATCTCCCCGTTCCCCTGGGCTGGCTTCCCGTGGTACGGCTGGGCTACCGCCGCACACGCTGGCTCTGCCCCTTCACGGGAACTCGCGTCGCACTTGACCGCGACGTGGCCGCAACGGGCTTCCATCCCCTGCTCTTCCCCGCCGCCGGCCCCATCCGGCTGCCCATCTCCCTGGTCGAGTACAAAAACGCCGGCGGAGCCCCCCCCCCCTGGGCCGAAACCCTTTTCCGCGTGGGCTATCGCCTGCGCAGTCACTCCAAGTTCGCAGCCTGCATCGACCACCTCCGAAACGGACTCTAGACCATGAACGAAAACACCAAACTGACTGACATCATCGAAAGTCTCAACCGCGTCCACCTGAACATCGACTGGGGCTGGTTTGCCTCTGCCCTGCTCGTGTCGCTGGCCGCCGCCGTGGTGGCCTCCCTCATGTATCGCTTCTTCTACGAACGACGCGGAACGGGCTCGCAGGTCCATCGTGCCTTCCCCCTGCTGGCCATCGCCATCACCACGCTCTTCATCGGCGTGCAGATCTCGATCCCGCTCTCGCTGGGCTTGCTCGGCTCCCTCTCGATCATCCGCTTCCGCACGCCCATCAAGGAGCCGGAGGAGGTCGGTTTCATCATGCTGGTCATCGCCTCCTCGATCTCGGCGGCCACCTTCAACTTCAGCTTCATCGTGATCCTCTACGCCGTCGCGTTCCTCACGCTGCTGGCCATTCGCGGAACCTCGGGATGGCTGTGGCTGCGGCGAGACGGACTGCTGGTGCTCTCGCTGCCGCGGAACCAGGCGGCCGGCGCGGCCGAGGAGATCGAGCGCATCCTTGCCCAGGAAACCTCGCGGCATCAGCTGGAAACCCTCGCCTCGAACGGCGAGTCCGCCACGTGGCAGGTCGTCTTCTCGGGCCTCCGCCATGGCGCGCCGGCCCTCCAGGCCAAGCTGGAGACGCTGGTCGGCCCGACCGGCTCGGTCAACCTCTATCTCGACCGCCCCGGCGGCATCCGCTAGGCCTTCTCTGCACCTCTCGTCCCGCCACCTTTCCGCCATGCGCCACTCCCGACTCAGGCTCCGCCCCCGCCATTGGGTGCTGCTTGCGCTTGTTGCCCTGGCGGTGGGACTGTTCCTGTCCGACTTCGTCGTCTTCACCGTCCCGGAAAGGATGCTGAACCACCTGCGCGGCAAAGTCGCCAGGAAACTCCAGGCCCGGGAGATCTGCCTCGCCCTCTCGTTCGACGGCCCCTTCCCCTTGAACCACGCCACTGCCATCGACCTGGAGCTCGCACACGTGCGCTCTGTCCCGGGGGAGGCCGGCGATGCGCGCCGCTTCAAGGGCGATGCCGACGCCCTCGTCAACACCGACGCGCGTTGGGAGCAGCTCGGCGCGAACTACACGGCTTTGATGCGTCTCCGCCTGGACGCCAAGGGCCCGGAAACCCAGGAGATCTGCGGCCAAGACCTCGACCAGCGCATCGGCTTCACGTTGCACGAGGGACGCCTGCGGTTCTCCTTCCCGACCCAGGACGGCACGGGCGCCTTCCTCGAGGCGCCCCGGCCCGTGCGCGACAACCGCTGGCATACCGTGATCGCGGTCGTCGACGCGGCCCACTCCCGGGCCCGGCTCTTCCTCGACGGCAAACTGGCCGACGAGTGCAGCGCCGCCCCGGCCGACATGCCGTCCGCCCGGGTCACCGTGGGCCCTCCCCAATGGCATCCGCTCTACGCGGATCTCGATGAGCTCGTCTTCTGGAAACGCGTCCTCTCGGATCGCGAGCTCCGGCGCGCCTCGCAGCCGGGCTGGACTGCCGTGCGTGACACCTCGCCCCTGCTGGCGTTCAGGGTCCGCTTCTGGCAAGGCATGAAATTCCTCTTGCCCACCGCCGTGCGCGTTCTGGAGCGACTGAACCCGCAGCTCCTCCTGAGGACGCGCCAGCCGGACATCCCCGCCCTCGACATCATCCTCTCCAAGAAGGATCGGCGACACTTCCTGCGCGTTCACGAGGATGCCATGCGCTCCGGCTGCCGTACCGACCGGGGCGCGAATTTCCGCCACTGCCGCTTCGCAACCGCATCGGGGTTTGTCCCGGGTGAGCTCGGTCTCGACAATCCCTACATTTATCCCCTTCATGTCGACAGACCGGCGTTCATCGCCCTTGTCGACCTCGACGGCGATGGCGTCGAAGAACAACTGCGGCTGTATCCGCCAGAGGATTTCACGCTGATGCATCCGAGCTATGGCCCTCCGCTCTCCATTTCCGGACAGCCCTTTGTGTGGCTCTCGCTCTCGGGCGACCCGCTCGGACTCTATTGCATAGACGTTTTCCGGCACACCGGGGAGAGCTGGGTGCTCGAGATGAAGCACTTCAGTCCCGACTCTCCGCTCCGACGGAACCCCGTCCGCGTCTTCGACGAATGGGACCTGCTCTCGGACGAGGAACGCACCGAACGGCGCGACCGCATCCTCGCCACCATCACGGCGGATCCACATGCCCACTGGAGCCGCCGCCAGTGGCTCAATACGCGCAAGGAGCTGCTGACCACGCTCGGCAAGGTGAACATGACGCCGCCGCGCCTGACCGCGCACAACGCAATCGGCACGAACCCCGCCCCGTTCTATGTCACCGGCGACCTCGACCTCTCCAACCCGACCTTGCGCGGCATCGCGCGCTGGGAGAGCTCCCGCCCCGAGCTGGTGTCCGCCGAGGGCAAGGTGACGCGGCCCGGCGGAGATGTCCCCGTGCGCGTCACGCTGACCGGCTACGATGACGCGGACTCCGTTGTGGCTCGGCTGGAGTTCCGCGTCATGCCCGAGGCCCCGCGCCTGCCCGCCCTGTTCCTCTACCTCATCGTGCCCCCCTCCAAATACCGCCGCACCGACTTCACGGCGGAGTTCTATCCGGCAGGCGGAGGCACGCCGCGTTTCCTCGCCGGCTTCGCGGGGCACCATGCCGGCCTGAAGCTGCGCGGCAACACCAGCTTCGCCAAGGGGGCCAAGAAACCGCTTTCGCTCAAGTTCGATACGGCCCATGGCATCTTCGGACCTGCCTCCGACCGCGGCCTTTACCTGCTCGGCGGCTACAGCGACACGACGCGCCTGCGCTCCCACTTCTGCTATGACCTCTTCCGCATGATGGACACCTTGCCCTTCCCCGATGGCCGCACCACGCATCACGAGGCGCCAGAGGTCGGCTGGCTCGAGGTCTTCGTCAACAACGACTATTTCGGCGTCTTTGAGATGTGCTCGCGCCCCAAGGCACCCCTCTTCGCACCCGAGCCCGCCCCCAGCCTCTTCAAGATCAAAGCCTCAACTCCCCTCTTCGCCGAGGTCTCTGCACGCGCTTTCGCCCAGGAAGTGCCCGACCTTGAGGACGACTCCCGCGAGGAAGAGGTGCTGCACCTCATGCGCCTCATGACCATCCCCGCACTTGACCGCTCCTTCCGCGAGGCGATGGAACGCGAGCTCGACCTCGCCAACATCACCGACTTCCATCTGCTCGTGAACTTTACCGGCAATGCCGACGGCCGCGTCACCAACTTCCTGCTCGCCCGCGAACCCGTGTCGGAGGCGCTGGCCCGGCTGGTGGCCTCTCGGCGACGCGAGGGGGCCGTGCTGGCGGTCGACCTGCTCCGCCGTCTGGATGCGATGGCCGTCTTGCACGAGGCGATGGCCGCCCGCGCCCCCGCGGAGGCCGAGGCAGCACGCCGGTACTTCTTCGTCCCCTGGGATTACGACAAGACCTTCCGCGAAGAGATTCCCCCAAGAGATTACTCGAATACGCTTCACCGTCGCCTCCGCAATGAAATTCCCGGATTCCGCGAAGGCCTCGTCCAACGTTGGCGTGCGCTGCGCGCCCACCCCTTCGCAACGGAGACGCTTTTGGCCAAGCTCGACGCTGAGGCCTCCTTCCTCGCCCCCTACATGGCCTTCGAATACGAACTCCTCAACCTCCAGGAACTCGACTACGACCAGGAGGTGGACATCTTGCGCAACGAGGTGCAGCGGCACCTGCGGTGGATGGACAGGTGGATTTCCAACCAGGAAAACCAACTGTGATGAACGGCAATGGTGCCGGGCACGCCACTGGGGCGCATCGGGGTTGTTTGCCACCTCGCTCGAAAGCAATTCCGGCATAGAGGCAAACGCCCGGCAGGCTGAAGGGTCAACGGGACAAGAAAGCGACTCCACGCAACCCAGGCGTTTCCTCTTTCGCCAACAACCCAGATGCACCCACGCCTCTGCGCCCGGTGCCACTGGGTGTGAGCAAAAAGTGTGAGGTACGGGCGATTGCCCTGGGGGCGCGGGCGGCCCGCCCGCGATGTTCCCTGGGAAGCCCCCTTGGTAAACCGTTCTCCCGCCATCCTTTGGATTTTCGCGGGCGGGACGCCCGCGCCCC
>JAFTAH010000065.1 GCA_017458625.1 Kiritimatiellia bacterium
CATCGGCAACGAGACGCCCGAACAGATCCGCAAGGTGGCCGCCGCCCAGCTGCTCAGCGGCACCATCTGCCTGAAGACCTCGCTGATGGGCCGCGACGCCCAAACCGTCTACCGGACGTACAAGCTGCGGGAGGAAATCGAGCAGCTCTTCGACACCTACAAGGCCGAAGAGGACTTCAACACCACGGGCATGCACAGCGCCGAGACCCAGGAAGCGGCGTTCTTCCTGAACCACCTGAGCGTGATGATGGCCTACCGCGTCTACGAGCGGCTGAAAGAGAACAAGGCCCTGAAAGACTTCGCCGCCGTCAAGACGCCCGAGACCTGCCTCTGGGACGTCCGCGCGACCAACGCCGGCGGCGGCTGGCAACTCGAACCCGTCCCCAAGGCGGCCAAGAAAGCCTTCAAGGCCCTCGGCCTCGACCCGCCGGAGACCATCTCCTGACGTTTATGGGTAGCCCGCGAAGAGATACGGATAGACATATCATTTGGCCTTTCGCGGTCGAGGGAGACGCCTGGGGGCGCGGGCGTTCCGCCCGCGAAAACCAAAGGATGGCGGGAGAACGGTTTACCAAGGGGGCTTCCCAGGGAACATCGCGGGCGGGCCGCCCGCGCCCCCAGGGCAATCGCCCGTACCTCACACTTTTTGCTCACACCCCGGCGCGGCGGGCGCGAACATATTGGGTTGCCGTTCGGCTTCCCGCAGGCTAGACTCAGAGGCGCAATGGACAGGAGCTTTCCCATGAGACTTCCCCGGCACGCATTTCCCGCCGCGTTGGCGGCGGCGATGCTGTTTGCCGCGGGTGCCGCTTCCGTGGCTTCCGCGAAAAGCCTACCGGACGAGGTGCCGCCCCCCATGCCCCTCGCCTTCCGCGCCGTCGACGAATCGGCCGACCTCGAGGCCATTTTCAGGGGCGGGGAAAACCTCCCCGACGGCTTCGAGCCCGCCGGCAACGCGGCCCTCTGGCGCCGCGTCGGTCCGCCCCCCGACGCCGCGGAACTCGCGCGCATCGCCCGCTTTGCCGACCGCCCCGGCTGCGAGCTCGTGCTGGAACGGCGCATCGTGGACGGCGAAACCCTCTACGCCCCCCTTTTCGTTTTCTCCACGCCCGAACTCACCGGGGAAAACGTGCAGGATGCGGCCATCCGCCGCTCGTGGTTCCGCAGGGGCGGCGTGTTGCACTTCGACTTCCACCCCAACGCCACCCTCAAGTACCGGCAACTGATGCGGGCCTTGAAGGCGAGCGGTTCCCGGTCGGCGCGCGGCGGACGAACCCTCGGGCGCGTCGCCGTCCTGGCGGACGGACGTCTTCTGGGCGTGTCGCGCCCGTCTTGGTTCCGGGACCCCTTCGACTTTCCCTGCGCGGGCAACCGCGAGGAGGCGGAGGCGGTGGTCCAGGCTTACCGGGCGCTTCCGGCCACCCACCTCTACACCGTCACCCCCCTCAAAACGTCCGGCCTCACCGCCGCCGAAGCCCGCGACCGCGCCGCCGCGGACATCCCCAAGCGTTGGCGCGCGTTTTTTTCGCGCACCCCGGACGTCCTCCTGCCGCAAATCGCTTGCGAGGGAGAGAACGGCCTCGCCATCGCATTGCCGCCCGGAAGGGCCGACCGCCAGCGGATCTGGCTTGCCGTTCTCCTCATGCCGATGGGCGTGACCTTCCGCCCCGTCGCCGCCGAAAACGACGCCTGGGTCCTCGGGCTTTTCGCCGCTCCGCCCCCGGAAGGTTACGAAACCGTCACCGCCCCGGACGGCGCTCCCGCCTGGCTTCCCCTGGACGGCGGGAAGGCCGGGGATCCCGCGGACGGCACTGACGGCGGCGGCGAAGAAGACGACGGCGACAGGAACCCGGACCTCGGCCCCGCCGCCGAACGCGAAGGGTGCCTCCTGGCGTGGGAAAACGTTCGGATCGACACGGGTAGCGAAGCCGACGGCGCCTTGTCCGCCCATCCCGCCCGGCGTCCCTGCTATCTCTCCGCCGACACCGTGCTGGACATCGCCTCCGTGGCGTCCGCCGTTCCCGCCAAGGCTCCCGGCGGCGGTGGATACGCCATCCGCGTGGCCCTCCGTCCCGAAGAGCGCACCGTGCTGGAAGACATGGCGCGCGCCCTCGCTCCCGGCCAGCGCATCGCCTTCCTTTACTCCGACCGCGTGCAGTCCCTGGTTCCCGCCGAAGACATCCTCTCCGGCGCGCCTCTCTTCGTCCGCTACACTCCCGCCGGCGGTTTCGACGAGCCGAAGGAAAACTGGCTGGACTCCTTTATTTCCTTAATAGCCCGCTTCCTCGAGGCCGGTCTTGTCCCCGCCGAGTTCCGCTACGAAGGCACCCGCTGAGCCGCGGGGTGGAGGGGAGGCGGCCCGGCGGCCGTCTGGCCAAACGGAGACGGGGGAACGAGGAGGGGAAGGGAGCGGCTGGCCGACGGTCGGGCGTCAGGAGGGGCGGGCGAGGGCGAGGAGGGCGGTGGCACGGAAGGGGGCAACGGGGACAAAAGTGGGTTCCATGGCGTGGAAAAAAGCCGAATTTGACTTCCATGGCGTGGAAGTTTTTGGGAAAGTGGGTTCCATGGCGTGGAAGTTTTCCGGAACGGCGACTCCCCGCGCCGGGTGTGAGCAAAAAGTGTAAGGGTTTCAATGGAGGACGGGCAGAAAATGGCCTTGTTTGTTGAAAAACAGTCGAAAATCGCATGTCTATGAAAATATAGACATATCATTTTGCCTTTCGCGGTCGAGGGAGACGCCTGGGGGCGCGGGCGTCCCGCCCGCGAAAATCCAAAGGATGGCGGGAGAACGGTTTACCAAGGGGGCTTCCCAGGGAACATCGCGGGCGGGCCGCCCGCGCCCCCAGGGCAATCGCCCGTACCTCACACTTTTTGCTCACACCC
>JAFTAH010000066.1 GCA_017458625.1 Kiritimatiellia bacterium
CCCGCCCGCGATGTTCCCTGGGAAGCCCCCTTGGTAAACCGTTCTCCCGCCATCCTTTGGATTTTCGCGGGCGGGACGCCCGCGCCCCCAGGCGTCTCCCTCGACCGCGAAAGGCCAAATGATATGTCAATATTTATATAGTCATGCGATTTTCGACTGTTTTCAACAAACAAGGCCATTTTCTGCCCGTCCTCCATTGAAACCCTTACACTTTTTGCTCACACCCCCCGCCGCCTCGACAAGGATATTGGAGATTGCGCCCCGCCCCGCCAATGCGCTAGGATGGGCCCGCCATGAGAAAAGATGACGCGCTAGTCTCGTTCGTCGTGCCGTTCCTGAACGAAAAGGACAACCTGCCCGTCCTGACGGATCGCATCGGCAAGGTCTTGGCCGGAGGATCGGCCCGCTGGGAGCTCCTCCTGGTGGATGACGGCTCCTCCGATGGCAGCACCGACTGGGTTCGCGAACACGCCGGCATCATCCCCGGCAGCGGTGGCCGCGGCGTCATCCGCCTCGTCCGCCTCAGCCGCAACTTCGGCCACCAGATCGCCATCACAGCGGGTCTCGACCGCGCTCGCGGCGATGCCGTCGTCATCATGGATGCCGACCTCCAGGACCCCCCCGAGGTCATCCCCGACCTCCTCGACAAGTGGCGCGAAGGCGTCGACGTGGTCTACGCCGTCCGCCGCTCCCGCCAGGGCGAAACCTGGCTCAAGAAGACCCTCGCCGCCGGCTTCTACCGCATCTTCCACGCCCTCGCCAAGGTCAATGTCCCCATGGACGCTGGCGACTTCCGCCTCGTCGACCGCTGCATCGTCGACGCCCTGCGCCAGATGCGCGAACTCCACCGCTTCATGCGCGGCCTCACCTGCTGGGTCGGCTGGAAGCAGGCTGCCGTCTACTACGACCGCGCCCCGCGCCTCGCCGGCGAAACCAAATACCCCGTCTGGAAAAGCGCCCGCCTCGCCTTCGACGCCATCACCTCGTTTTCCGCCGCCCCGCTCCGATGGATCGTCGGTCTGGGCGGCATCATGATGGTGGTTTCCGTCCTCTGGGGCCTCTGGGTCTGGATTACCGTCGCCCTGGGCGGCGGCAAGAACCTCCAGCCGGGCTGGGCCTCCCTCATGGTGGGCCTCGTCTTCCTCTCCGGTGTCCAGCTCCTCTGCCTCGGCATGCTCGGCCAGTACGTCAGCCGCATCTTCGAGGAAGGCAAGCACCGCCCCCTCTACTTCGTCGCCGAAGACAGCGGTGCCTCTTCCGCCCCCGAAACGCCTGGCCTCTAGAGCGGTTTTCAAATTCCTGTAGCCATTTGGCGGGCGGCTTCCGGAGGTGCGGCTTCCAGCCGCGCAATTCATTTGGGCGCGACAGGATGTCGCACCTCCGAACCTTGCGGCCACACATTTTCGCAAAATGCTCTAGTGTCCTGGATGATAAAAACTTTTTCAAACGACGGCATGGTGTTTCCCGACGAGGCGCCGGATTGAAGGCGCAGTTTCCTGCGTCGAAATCCGGCAACGACGTGGGGGAACATCAGGGCAAGTTTGGACAAGGAATTTTGAATTCAGGACACTAGCGCCGTCCTCGCTACCCCGAGCCCTCCCGCCTCGTGGCGTGGGGCCGGCGCGCCCCTCCCTTCCCCCTCCCCTCCCGCAAAAAGCAAGATTGCCGCCAGGGGGCCAAACAGGATAGGATGTCCCCCGTCATGAGCAAGTGTACTTTGTGCAAGTGGACGGGCGGGGCGCTGGTGCTGGCGGCGGTGGGGCTGGCGTTCTGGGTGCGGCTGACGGGACTGGGAACGTCGGCCTCGCGCACGGACGAGATCAACTTCTGGAAAGAGGCCATGGACCTCCCCGACCAGTCGACCTGGCAGCAGCTCTGCGCGATGTGGCGCGAGCCCACGTGGTGGAACCAGATGCCGACCGCCGACTCGATTCCGGTGGCGTGGTGCAGTCTGCTCGGCCAGCGCGGACCGGACGTGACGATTGCGCAGGTACGGTTCCCCTTCGCCCTGCTTGGCGGCGCCTCGGTGGCGGCCCTGGCGGCATGGCTATGGTTCCGGGGCCGTCGGGGCGCGGCCGGGCTGGCGGCCGTATGGCTGGCGCTCCTTCCCCTTCACCTCTACCACTCGCGCGAAGCCTACTACTACGCCCCCGAGCTCTTCATGGCGGCCCTCGCCCTCCCCTGGGTGGCAGGAGCCATGGCGGACGTGCTCTCGGGCCGACGCCGCCAGCCCACCTCCGGCTGGCTGGCCCTCGGCGTGGCGCTGATGGTCGGCCTCTGCCTGACCCACATGTCGGCCTGGGCCCCGGCGGCCGTCGCCTGGCTGGCCCTGGGTGTGACCCTGTGGGTGACGACCTCCCCCGCCCGCCGTCGCCCCGGACGCAAACGCGCACTGGGACTATGGACGGCAGCCGGCATCATCATCGCCCTCGCGATGTCGCGCTGGATCGCCCGCGGCATCCACGAGATCATGCGCTCGCAAACTGGCGAGACGGACTTCGTCGGCGCCTCGGCCAGCTGGGTCCTGCCCCGCGTGCTGCCCTTCTTCTGCGGCGGTGCCAACGGGGTGGGCATCGGCGTCCTGCTGACCGTCCTCGCTGCCGCCATTGCGGCAGGCTTCCTGCTCCGGCGTTCGCAACTCCCCCCCCCCTCCTCCGCGCATGCGTCCCCGGTTCCGGCCCCGGACGCCCCTGCCCCCGCCCCGGACTACCTCTATCGTTCCACCAGCTGGCTTCTGCTGGCCGTCCTCGTGGCCAACTTCGCCTACGTGGGCTTTTTCGGCGGTGGCCTCGGCAAAATGTCCTATTTCTCGGCCTGCCTCCCGCTCTTCGTGGCCTGGTGCGCCATGGGGCTGGAGCGCCTCTGCCACGCCGTCTTCCCCCGTTCCGGTACCGCCATGTCACTCTCCCTCGTCGCGCTGGGCCTGGCCCTCCTCGCCGCCTTCGCCGGCATGGCCCGCGATGTCGTCCGCCTCCCCGGCCGCCCCACCCCCTACGTCGCCCTCCGCGACTGGCTCGATGCCAACCTCCCCCCCGGCACCACCGCCATCGTCGACCGCTGGTACGAGCCCTGGAACGAAATGGCCCTCTACGCCCCCACCAACGTCCATGTCACCTTCACCATCCCCGACGAGCCCTACGAAAACTACGTCCGCGGCCGCTGGCGCGACGTCACCCGCCAGACCTTCGAGTCCGGCGACGCCCAAGCCTTCATCCGCCTCGCCCGCAACCACGAAAAGCGGATGGGCCTCTGGCAATGGCCCGAGAAGTTCTTCGCCCACCACGCCGTCGTCACCAACGACATCGGCCTCCGGATGGTCGCCACCGGCTCCGCCCCCATGGAGGACTTCTACGACTTCCCCTCCCGCCTCCAGATCGAAGTCTTCTACGACCTGCCCGACGAGGTGGCCGCCAAGCAGGTCGTCAAGGGGGCCAGGGGCTGGGCCTCGTTCGGCCCCGGCTGGACGCTCTTCAAGCCCTGGCAGCAAGGCATCTGGCACGACTACCACCTCCTGCGCAACGGCGAAACCGCCACCCTCGAGCTCCGCAACCCCTCCGACCAGCCCATTTCCGCCACCCTCGAAGTCCGCGCCCAGTCCCTGGGCGGTACCGCCGTCTGCTCGGCAGGCCGCCTCGGCCGCTTTTCCTTCGAGCCTGGCATGCTCGCCATCCAGGCCCTCGACGTCGTCCTCCAGCCCGGCCTCACCGAAGTCCCCTTCCGCATGCACTCTACCGACTCTCCGGGCCTCGCCATCGAGTCCATCCGACTTCGCTAACTCCGCCCCCCGCGTTCTTTTCGATTTTTTTGCATTTCCTGCAACAAAATTGTTGACCTTGTTAATAACTTCGACTTATGCTCTGTTTTGTTGAGGGACAAATCGCTTCCTTTCCTATGATTTTTCTGGCAGTTGGCAACTTTCATCTTCCGGGCCGCCGCTCCCTTTCGCGTTGGGGCGACCCGTTGTTCAGGGATAGCCTATTTAAAAAAAAATAACCTCCGTCCCCCCCACGGGGGCGGTTAACATAGGAGAACCAAACATGGCTACTAAACCTGCCGCCAAGAAACCTGCCCCCGCCAAGAAGCCCGCCGCCAAGAAGGCCGCCCCGGCCAAGAAGGCTGCGCCCGCCAAGAAGGCCCCCGCCAAGAAGCCCGCTCCCGCGAAGAAGCCCGCCGCCAAGAAGGCCGCTCCCGCGAAGAAGGCCGCCCCGGCCAAGAAGGCCGCTCCCGCCAAGAAGGCCCCCGCCAAGAAGCCCGCTCCCGCGAAGAAGGCCGCCCCGGCTAAGAAGGCCGCTCCCGCCAAGAAGGCCCCGGCCAAGAAGCCTGCCAAGAAGTAGCCTTCCACTCGACACGCGGCAGGGCTTCGCGCCCTGCCGTTTGTCTAATCCCCATGTTTATGGAAGCTTGTTTGCATGCTTCCCGTTCTCTCACGCCTCTGACCGCAAACATTTCCCCGTGTTGTCCCTCATTTCACACTTGCAATCATAACCCCGCCCCCTTATCTTTCGCCCGTATGTTTTAGGAGATAAGTCATGAAAAACTTCTTGCTCGCCCTGCTCACCGCCCTTGCCCTGACCTCGTTTGCCTCCGCGCAAGACGACACCTTCGATCTGGACGCCCTGTTCGACGAGGCCGCCGACACGACGGATGAAGCCGTCGACACTGCCGCCGAGACGACCGAGACCGCCGCCGATGACCTGGATGCCCTGTTCGGCGACTTCGATGCCGCTGCCGACGAGACCGCCGCCCAGGCCGAGGATGCTTTCGCTGATTTCGCCGACGAGGCCGCCGAGGTTGCCGCAGAGATTCCTGCCGAGGCCGAGGAGAGCCTGGACGACTTCTTCGTGGATGACGCCTTCGCCGTCGAGGAACCCGCCCCCGTCGAGGAAGCCATCGACGAAGTCGCCGAAGTCGTCGAGGAACCCGCCGAGGTCGCCGCAGAGATTCCTGCCGAGGCCGAGGAGAGCCTGGACGACCTCTTCGCGGATGAAACCTTTGCCGCCGAGGAACCCGCCCCCGTCGAGGAGGCCATCGACGAAGTCGACGAAGTTGTCGAGGAACCCGCCGAGGTCGCCGAAGAGGCCGTCGCCGAGGCCGAGGAGGTTGTGGAGGAAGTCGTCGAAGACGAGCTCGCCACCGAGGAAGACTTGGCGGCGTTCCGCAATGAACTGTTCTCCGGCGTCGAAGCCGAAGTCGCCGAGGAAGTGGAAGAGGCCGCCGCAGAGGTTGAAGAGGTCGTCGAGGCCGCTCCTGCCGAGGAAGTGATCGAAGCCCCCGCCCCCAAGGCTGAGAAGAAAGCCGAAAAGGCTGCCAAGAAGGCCAAGAAGGCTGCCGAGGCCAAGCCCGCCAAGGAGCTGAAGCCCCGCATGCCCAAGGAAAAGCAGGTCGAGGGCATCATCGACGACATCTACGCCCCCGTCATCTGGTAGCCCGGCTCACCAGTCTTACGCAAGCCTGCGGCCCCGCCGCAGGCTTTTTTCATGCTCCCCCTCTGCCCTCCTCCCCACAAAAATTGCCCCAAAACCGCTGTGAGTTCACGGGCAAACATTACCCTTTTTGCCAAGTTCGCCCTCCCGCCCGTTTCCGGGCCGCTCGCTGCCCGGCGCGTCTCCCCTCTTGTCAATCGTCACTGGCCACTCCTTTCCTCCGCGCCCCAGGGAACTTCCTTGCCCCGCCCCCCCTCCCCTGCTATTCTTCGCCCGCCCATGAAACGCCCCCCCTCCAGTCCACGCCCCGACCCCGGCCGCGAAGCCATCGCGGCGGCGCGCCTCGTCGTCGTGAAGTTCGGCTCCCGCGTCTTGGTCGACGCTGCCGGCCGCCTGGCCCTCCCTCGCCTCCGCCGCATTGCCGCCCAGCTCGCCGCCTGGCGCAAGGCCACGGGCGCGTCCATCGTCGTGGTCTCCTCCGGAGCCATCGCCTGCGGCCTCAACGCCATCCATATCCGCCGCCGGCCCACCGACCTCCCCTCCCTCCAGATGGCCGCCGCCGTCGGCCAGCAGCGCCTCGTCGCCGCCTGGCAGGACGCCTTCCACCGCCAGCATCTCCAGACCGGCCAGGTGCTCCTCACCCACGACGACCTCCAGTCCCGCGACCGCTACCTCAACGCCCACGCCACCCTCCTCAAGCTCCTTGAAACCGGCATCGTCCCCGTCATCAACGAGAACGACGCCGTCGCCACCGACGAGATCCGCTTCGGCGACAACGATGCCCTTGCCTCTCGCACGGCCATGCTCCTCGGGGCCGACCTCCTGCTCCTGCTGACCACCGTCGACGGCTTCCTGGCCCCTGCCTCCTCGTCCGCCCCGCCCCGCCGCATCCCCCTCCTGCCCGCCGTGACCCCCGCCGACCTCCAGCAGGCCACCGGCAAGGGTTCCCCCTACTCCACAGGCGGCATGGCCTCCAAGCTGGCCTCCGCCGCCGAGGCCGCCGCCACCGGTACCGCCGTCATCATCGCCAGCGGCCTGTCCTCGACCGCCCTCCCCGCCCTCGCGGCCGGCCGCGATGTCGGCACGCTCATCCCCCCGGCCCCGCGCGCCCCCCACGTCCTCACCCCCCTCCGCCGCTGGGTCCGCTACTTCCATCGCCCCCGGGGCACCGTCTTCATCGACCCCGGTGCCGCCCGCGCCCTCGCCTCCGGCAAGAGCTCCCTCCTCCTCGTCGGCGTCCGCGACGTCGACGGCGACTTCGCCCCCGGCGACCTCGTCGAGATTCGCGCCCTCCCCGCCGCCCCCGGCGCGCCCGCCCCCCTCCTGGCCACCGGCCTCGCCCAATACCCCGCTTCCGCCGTGCGCCTGCTCCGCGGCTGCAACACCTTTCAGGTGCGCCGCCAGCTCGGCCCCGACGCTCCCGATGAACTCGTCCATCTCGACTACCTTGTCCTGGAGAAAGACCAGCCATGACCACCTCCGCCAACGCTTCCGCCAACACCTCTTCCACCATCGCCGCCCAGGTCCACGACATGGGCCTCCGCGCGCAAGCCGCCTCCCGCGTCCTGGCCACCCTCTCCGCCCGCGCCAAGAACGACGTCCTCGCCGACATGGCCGATGCCATCGCCGACGCCCGCCCCGCCATCCTCGCCGCCAATGCCCGCGACCTTGAGGCCGCCCGCGAAGCCGGCCTCTCCGACGCCATGCTCGACCGCCTCCTCCTCACCACCGACCGCCTCGACGCCATCGTCTCCGCCGTCCGCAACCTCCGCGACCTCCCCGACCCCGTCGGCCAGGAGCTCTCCCGCTGGGTGCGCCCCAACGGCCTGATCATCCGCAAGGTCCGCGTGCCCATCGGCGTCATCGCCATGATCTACGAGGCCCGTCCCAACGTCACCGTCGACGCCGCCGCCCTCTGCTTCAAGACCTCCAACGCCGTCATCCTTCGCTGCGGGCGCGAAGCCCTGGGCACCTCCCAGGCCTTCGTCAACGCGCTCCACTCCGCCCTCGCCCGCAACCACCTGCCCCCCGACTGCATCCAGCTCCTCTCCATCCTCGACTACTCCGCCGTCACCCAGCTCGTCCAGCTCGAAGGCCTCGTCGACCTGGTGATTCCCCGCGGCGGCGAGACCCTCATCCGCGCCGTCACCGCCCAGGCCCGCGTCCCCGTCATCAAGCACTACAAGGGCGTCTGCCACATCTACGTCCATGCCGATGCCGACCCCGACGAGGCCATCGCCATCATCGAGAACGCCAAATGCTCCCGCCCCGGCGTCTGCAACGCCTGCGAGAAGGTCCTCGTCCACGAGGCCATCGCCCCCACTTTCCTCCCGCGCCTCGCCGAACGCCTCCGCGCCAACCACGTCGAGCTCCGTGGCGACCCCGCCACCTGCGCCATCCTCCCCGACGCCCTCCCCGCCACCCCCGACGACTGGGACGCCGAATACCTCGACCTCGTCCTCGCCATCGCCGTCGTCCCCTCCGTCCAGGCCGCCATCGACCACGTCAACCGCCATTCCTCCCATCACTCCGACTCCATCCTGGGTGCCGACCCCGCCGCCCTCGACGCCTTCACCGCCCAGGTCGACTCCGCCTGCGTCTACACCAACGCCTCCACCCGCTTCACCGACGGCGGCGAATTCGGCATGGGTGCCGAGATCGGCATCTCCACCGACAAGCTCCATGCCCGCGGCCCCATGGGCCTCGAAGAGCTCACCAGCTACAAGTACATCATCACCGGCTCCGGCCAGACCCGCTGACCATCTCCCCCCTACCCCTCCCCGCCCGGCTTTTTCGCGCAATCTGGACAAGCTGGGGCGGCTGCCGTCGAACCGACAGAGGCGGAAAGGGATTTCCCTGCGTTGGCAGGGGCGCGGGACGCCCCCCCTCCCCAGCCCCATGCCCATGCCATCGAAACGGCTACCGGTGATGTAGCCACGCTCTCGTCACCGCAAGGCCGCCCCGATCGAATGCCGGAAGAACGCCGCTCCGCCCACCTGCCGGAAGAAGTTCGCCCAGCCCGGCTCCGACGGCATGGCCTTCTGCGCCTCGAAGAGCGGTGTCGTGGAGCCTTCCGCATCGTGAAACGTCATCGTGCGCATGGCCGAGATGGGCAGATACTCCTTCCAGTGGACAGGCACCTGATGCCGTCGGCCGTCCCCGCCCCAGACCGCCACCTGCTCCACCCGGTCCTCCGCCCGGAATGCGTGCGCCACCACCTGCACGTCCCGGTCTCCTGCCCCCGCCGCGCCCTCCGCCTCCCGCGCCTTGAGGATCGACGGCGTCGCCGCCCCTGCCGGGGCAAACCGCCGATACCCGAGATGGTTCGCGAAGGCCTCGTGCTCCCACGGCGCCGACGCCCGCGCCCCGGCCGTCCCGTAGATGCTCTCGTGCGACCGCGTCTGCTGGTAGATCGGGATCGCCAGCAGCGGCGCCAGGGCGAAGAACAGATGGTGGAAATAGCCCTCGTTGAACGTCACGAACCGCTGCCGCGTCTCCTCCAGCTCGTACGTCTGGTAGCGCGCCGGATCGGCATCGAGGTCCGCCCCCTTCAGGTGGTCCGGCAGCAGGCAGTTGATCTTCTGCCGCTTCAGGAACGTGAAGTCGTCCCCGAATCCGACCTTCCGGTCTCGCAGGATGGCCAGCATCTGCTCCTGGGCCAGTGGCGTGAACAGCAGCCGGAACTGGATTTCGTCGTCGCGGTCCGTGGCCCCGAACAGCGCCTCGAACTCGTGGTTCTGCATCAGCGTGAACGGCTTGTCGTCGTCCAGGTTCCGCGAGAACTTCTCCAGCTTCTTCACTGCCGCCGCCAGGTGCCGCCGTCCTGCCCGGCTCTCCGGGTCTTCCGCCGACAGCGCCGACGGTTCGCGGCTGAACCGCAGATTTGGGGCGGCCTCGTTGCCGAACAGCAGGAACGTCTGGTCGTAGTATGTCGGCACCGGCTTCTGCACCTTGGCCCGCAGCACCTGGTGGCGTGTCTCCAGATGCGTTCCCCGGCCGTCGGCATTGGGCACGCGCACCACCCAGCTGATGGGCAACGTCCCCTCGTAGTCCTGCATGCCCCATTCCCGGCAGAACGCCCGGCCCAGCACGAACGGATTCCCGTTGACCTCCCCCGACACCGAGAACAGCAGCGACCGCGCCTCCGGATCGCCCAGCACGTTCTCCTCGAACCCGAACGTGCGCCGCAAATCCCGCAGCCGCCCCTGCGTGAAGAACGGATCCAGCTGCAGCAGCGGGGCCGCACGGGCCACCAGCTGCCCTGGCATCTGCCAGTCGAAGAGCGCGTTGAGCGGTGCCATCTGCGCCCAGGCCTCCTGCTCCTTGGCATCCCGCGCCAGCTGGAGCTTTCCCGCCGCCTCCTCCAGCGCCTCCACGCGGGGCCGCACCTTCTTCCGGTCGAGCAGCAACAGCAGAATCCCCACCAGCACGATCACGAGCACCCACCCCGCCACGACGAGCATCCGGTGGAGCCCCTTCCACCGCCCCAGCCGTTTCCGCGTGTCCGCCAGCCGTCCCTCCAGCCGCCGCAGCTCCGCCACCGTCCGCGCATTCGCCTTGGCATCCACCCCCGCCTTGGCCACGAGCTCCTCGAACAGGCCCCGCGTCGCCTCCGCGTGCTTTTCCCGCAGCACGTCCCGGTACTGGGCGATCGGCTCGAACAGCGCTTCCATGCCGTTCCCTACCCCTCAGCCCCTACCCCAGCCCCAGCCGGCCCCACCGCATGTTTTCCAGGCCATGCGCATCTGAGCGGAAGCCCAAGCCCGAAGGGTGCCGGGCGCTCGCGAAGATTGACCTTGCCAAAGGCAAGGAACGAGCGGAGCAACGCGACGCGGAGTGGTCCAACCACGTTTCGGCGCATTTTCCATGGAATGGAACCATGTTTTGGCATTTTTCCATGGAATGGAAGCATGTTTCGGCACTTTTTCCATGGAATGGAACCATGTTTTGCGCGCGCCGCTTCGCGGCTTCCCGCCTACTTCTCCGGCATCGAGAAGAACACCGACCGCGCCTTCTCCTTCGTCTCCGCCGAGGCGCTGAACGGAATGCGCGTCGTGTACCCCGCCCGCGCCGCCACGATCATCTTCGTCGGCCACGAGAAGATGTCCGTGTTCCACTGCCGCACCGTGTCGTTGTAGAGCGCCCGCGCCGCCGTGATCTCCTTCTGCAGATAGCTGTTCTGCTGCATCGCGTCCGCAATCGCCTGGTGCGCCTTCAGCTCCGGATACGCCTCCACCTGCGGGAAGATACGTCCGAACGCGTGGTCCAGCTGGGCCGACACCGTGTTCCGGCTCGTGTCCGCCAGCGCCCCGCCCCGGAACGCCGCCACCGACTTCATGACGTCCTTGTCCAGGTCGATCGCCTTCTCCACCAGCGGCACCACGTTCTGGAGAATCTGCACCCGCTGCTCCAGATAGTTGTCGATCTGCGACGCGTCCGCCTGCAGCTTCTGCTGCAGCTTCCGGAGATAGTTCCGCGCGCTTACCTTCATGAACAGGAAGATCAGCCCCGGCAGGATGCCCAGCAGCCAGAGCGCCACCTCGAACAACGTCGAGCCGACGCCGACCTCCACAGGAATCTGCTTGTCGATGACATGGATGTCGCGCCCCTCCGCATGGACGGGACCGGTGATTTCGTCAAGTTCGTTGGCCATGATGCACTCCTTCGCGACAGGGCACTGCGTCGCACCTCTCATCCTATCCTCCCCCCCGCTCCCTGTCAAACCCCGTTCTTGCCCCACAACTAAGGGACAGACTATTAGTTTGCACAACTAAGGGACAGACTATTAGTTTGACCTCTATTCCCGCCTGTTTTCAGGTTTTCCATGAGGCCTGCCGCATTGCGTCACAATAAAGGACACCGGAGCGGAACGGAGAAAGAAACCGGAGACGGTTCTTGCGTCAAATACTGGACACCGGACAGAATCGGAGGATGCACACCATGAGCAGAACATCGAAAAAAGACTACCTCCTC
>JAFTAH010000067.1 GCA_017458625.1 Kiritimatiellia bacterium
CCCCTCTCCCCCACCCCCTTCATGGGCTACCCCGAGGCCTACGTCCTCTCCAACGCCCATCTCCACGCCGTCGTCGTCCCCGCCATCTCCCGCCTCGCCTTCCTCGCCCCCTCCGCCGACTCCCCCAACCTCCTCCGCTTCGACACCGCCCTCGCCGAAGCCGGCGCCACGCCCCCCGACCCCTCCACCGCCCCCGACTTCTTCAACATCGGCGGCGACTGGGTCTGGCCCGTCCTCCAAACCCGCTGGCCTTCCTTCTCCCCCAACGCCTCCGACTGGCCCCCACCCCCCGCACTCGCCGACGCCCCCTCCGACGCCGAAGCCTGGGTCGACGAGGACGGCAACCAGCACGTCCTCCTCACCCGCCACTACCCCGCCCCCGTCCACGCCATCCTCACCCGCGAATTCATCCTCGACCCCATCCGCCACCTTTTTTGCGGACAAACTCTCACCCGCGACTCCGACGCCCCCGCCGACGCCCTTCCTCTCACCCTTTGGCACATCTCCCAAGTGGCCAACCCTGACAAAATCCGCCTTACCGCCCCCACTCCCGGCTTCACCCCCACCGTCCTGGCCGGCACGCTTTTGCCCGGTTCGTTCGTCGTGGAGTCCGAATGGCATGGCACGTTCATCGGTGGCACGCCTCTCGGTCGTCCGGCCACTTACACCCCGCCGCCTTCCTCCGAAGTCAAACTCCTCCTGCCGACTATCTCACTGACGGCCCGGACTCCCAACGGCAACTTTACCGTCACGGTCTCCAATCCGACTTGGGACACCCACACCGAACTCTACTCCAACACCAGCCTCGGCTACGCCCAACTCGAAACCGTCACCCCCGATTCCTCTTTTGTACCCCACGTCTCCCCAATTGCCGACACCCTCTCCTACTTCGTCCACCCTACCTATTGACCGTCTTGCCGCGACCTTCCCGCCGGACAAAGGGGACAGGCTATTAGAGCGGTTTTCAGAATAGTGTAGCCACAGATTGGTAGGGCCCGACCGCCGGGCGGGCCGGTTGCCAAAACCGCCCATAAACGTCCCCATCCCGTTGTCGCCCCTTGACCGCTCTTTATCCACCCTTTCCCGACCGGGCCGCCCGGCGGTCGGCCCGGAAGTGGCCCGGGAAGCCCTCGATGGCATCCGACCCGACGCCACCCTCGTCACCGACCGCTACGCAGACTACAACAGGCTCCTCTGCCACCGCCAGTTCTGCTACGAACACCTCAAGCGCGACGCCCTCGACATCGCCCGCCAATTCCCCCACAACGCCGAATGCCAACGCTTCCCGGCGCGCGCCACCCCGCCCGCCCCGCTCCCCAGAAATACCATCAGCCAGTTCATTGCGCCTTCATCAAGCTTGTTGTCGGAAAACCTACCATCCTCCGGTCTCGCTGGCAAGGGGCGAGGGTCGCCAAGAACAATTTCCGCGCAGGCGGATGGAAGCTTGCGAAGGCGGTTTCGGCATGGTATAGAACATGGCCTTTCACCCCCGCAAGGAAGGATGACGACATGAAGCGAATGATGGCATGGGCCCTGGCAGGCCTGCTGGCGGCTGGGACCACGGTTTTCGGCGAGATGATTGGCGGCGTGTCGGAATCACGACAGGTCACCTCCGTGCGCCTGGGCGCCGGCGCACTGATGGACGTGAGCGGCACCGTCGAGGAAACCTTCCGCGCCTACTACGAGGCCACCGGACGCCACGAAGACCAGCAGACGGCCGAAAAGTACGACCTCGACGACTTCGGCGTCGATGCCCCCTACGCCTCCTTCGCCCTCCAGCTGTCGCACCAGTGGCGCTATGCCGCCCTGCGCTGGAATGTGCAGTATCTGAACGTGTCGTCCGATGCAACGGCCAAGCGCGACTACTATATCAGCCTGTTCGACGACGTCGAATATAGGGGCAACAGCTACGAACGCATGAAAATTCCCAAGGGCAGCGACTTCTCGATGGATCTCACTGGCGCCTACATGGACCTGGTGCTGTCGATCACTCCGTTCACCATCGGCGAACCCGACGCGATTGAGCTGACGCCTGTCCTGGACATTGGCCTCGTCGCGGCCGGCGGCAAGCTGGACATCGATGCGGGACGGGCTCGCGGAACCTACACCTACCAGAATCCGCCCGTCGACTTCGTGGTCGGCGGCGACTCCAGCGGCATGGTGGGCGTGGCGGCCCCGATGGTCGGTGGCGGTCTCGAACTCTGCGTGGGAGCCCCCGACCGCGTGCGCTGGCTCTCCCGCGGCACCGTCGACTACTTCGCCTACGATGGCAGCTCCAAGCCCTTCTCCAGCGCCCGCGAAAAGGACATCGACGTCAGCTTCCTCACGGTTGCCGCCGAAACTGGCCTTGAATTCCCGCTCCAGCAGGCCCGTACGCTGTCGTTGGGCGTGCGCTTCCAGATGATGAACCTCGAGGGCGACATCAAGTCCCACGAACGCGAAAAGTCCAGGATCATCGCCGCCCACGAGCGCTTCGACAAGTCGATCGACTTCGACATCTCCATGCTGATGGCCTATATCGGCCTCAAGTTCTAGAGCATTTTGCGAAAATGTGTGGCCACAAGGTTCGGAGGTGCGACATCCTGTCGCGCCCAAATTAATTGCGCGGCTGGAAGCCGCACCTCCGGAAGCCGCCCGCCAAATGGCTACAGTAATTTGAAA
>JAFTAH010000068.1 GCA_017458625.1 Kiritimatiellia bacterium
CAATAGGGCAGGTCTACACTACACGCCATTTCGCCCATTTCAGGACACTCAAACACAGAATTTCCTAGGAAATTCACATTCGCCCCCCCCGAAAAAAGTTCAAATCGAGGTCGAACGTGGAAATGCGGGCTAGAGCATTTTGCGAAAATGTGTGGCCGCAAGGTTCGGAGGTGCGACATCCTGTCGCGCCCAAATTCATTGCGCGGCTGGAAGCCGCACCTCCGGAAGCCGCCCGCCAAATGGCTACAGTAATTTGAAAACCGCTCTAGCCGGGAAGGAAGGTGGGGGGGGAGGCGGAGGTGGGGGACCAGGTGGCGACAAGCGGCGCGCAGGGGGTGGCGAAGTGGAGGCGGAGGGTGCCGTCGGCTTGTTCGAGGCGGGTGAAGGTGGCGTCGGAAAGGTGGCGGAGGAGGGAGAGGAGGACGTAGTAGGCTGGACGGACGGAGGCGTCAGGGGAGTGGGTGAAGTTGTCCGCAAGGGCGTCGCGGACACTTTGGTCGGGGGGAAGAGGAATGGCAGGGAAGAGGTCAGGCGGGGCGTCGAGGATGCCAAAACCGTGGGCCGCCAGGCGCCACCAGTAGACGCGGCGGGCATGGCCGGAAGCGATGGCGAGGAGCAGGTAGCGGGCCATGTAGGCGGCATAGGTGGCGGGGGGAACGGCCGGATTGTGACGCCGGGGGCCCAGGGTTTCGTAGGGGGAGGAGACGGGGGACCAGGCATCGGTGTCGAGGAGGGGCCAGTTCGCCTCGGTGATGGTCAGGCGGGAGTCGGGGAGGTCGCGGAAGGCTGTGCGGGCGGCGGGGCCGGCCTCAGCAAGGGCGCGAAGGGCGGCCAGCTTGCGGGGAAGGTCGCGGTGGTGCTGGGTGGCTTCCGGGGGACCGCGACGGTCGACGTAGAGGGCGCAGGAAGGAGTGGGGCGCAGAGCGGGCGGGCGGTCGGGAAAGGCGGGGAAATGGGCGCTCAGGGGACGGAAGGCGTAGGGTTCGAAGTCGATGCCGAAGGGCAGCAGGATGCGGAGGTCGGGGTAGGCGGAAAGGAGGCGCGGGAGAGGGGCAAAGAGGGCGGCGGCTTCGGCGTAATCCCAGAGGCCCCATTTGCTGCGGTTGAGGGCGTGGGTGAACTGGATGGCATCGGCGTAGGGGGCAATGGCGGGCAGGACGCGCGAGAGGAAGTCGGTCCAGCGGGCGGGGGTGGAGACGGAGGGGCGGTCCTGGAGAAGGGTGAAGGCGATGGGGCGCGCGGGGGCGGCGGCATGGAGGGCGGCGGCGGCGGCGAGCAGGGCATCGGTGTGGCCGGCGGGACGGTGGGCGTAGAGGCGGATGTGGACAGGGAGGGGTTGGCTGGCGGCCGCATCAAGGGGGGCCAGGGCGGCGAGCTGGGCCTGCCAGTGGGCGCGCGCGAGGGAGATGTCGTCGGTCTGGCGGTCGCCGGTGGTCCATTCGAGGGAGACGCCGATGGTGTTGGCGAAGGGGACGGGGGCGGTGAAGGAAGTGGCGGACAGGCGCTTTTCGGCGGCGGCGACGGGAGCGGCGTAGCGGAGGGCGGAAGTCGCGGCGCGGCGGACGTTGGCGACGGGAAGGTAGCGGCGGCGGTCGCGGGAGGTGTAGGCCTGAACGGGCTGGGCGGAGCGTTCGTCCCAGATCCAGAGGGCACGGCCGGAGGGGGGGCGGGGGAGGTCGCGTTCGGCCTTGCGGATGCGGGCTTCGCGGAAGGGGTGGCGGAAGGGGCGAAGGGCGGTATGACGATCGAAGGCGGCGCGGGCACGTTTTTCGGCGCGGGTGAAGGCAGGGGAAGGATCGTGGCCGCCATGGAGCATGGCGAAGAAGACGCGGCGGAGGTCGGAGGGGATGTCGAGGCGGGAGAGGTCGACGCCGCGCTGGGCATCGGTGGGGCCGGGCGGAGGAATGGGGATGGCCCGGTTAAGGTCGAGGAAGAGGACGCGGAAGGGAGCGCGGGCGGGCGTGGTGGCAGTCTCGGCCTCAAGGGGCTGGAGGGCGATGTTCTGGTTGCCGAGGTCGCGGTGGAGGATGCCGGCGCGGTGGAAGGCGGCCACGGCGTCGGCGACGAGCTGGAGGAGGTCGATGATGGGGGCACACTGGGCGGGATGGGCGGAGAGGAGGCGGTTGAGCTCGACGCGAAAGTCGGTGAGGTCAGGAACAAAGGCGGAGAGGAAATGGGAGCGGACGAGACGCGCGCCCTGCCATTGCTCGTAGGCGGCGATGGGGACAGGGGTGCCGACGTTGGCAGACTGGAGGCGGAGAGCGATGTCAAAGGCGCGGGCGGCCTTGGTGCCGGCCGGGCGGTGGCACGCGACGACATCACGCCAGAGGGCCTGGGGGCCGTAGGTCTTGACGACGAAAGCAGGGATGGCGGCGCTGGAAACTGCGGCGGGCAGCGTTTCCGCAGGAAGACGGTGGAGGGTATGGCGGCCGATGGTCAGGAGGGTCGCGGCGGGGGAGACGAGCAGGCCGGGGAGAGCGGCGAAGAAATCGCGCCAGGCCTCGGGGGAAGACGTGGGGCCGCAGCAGGCAGGTGAAACCTTGCACCGGGCGCCATGGCCGAGGTCAAGCCAGGGGAGCATGGCCATCGGACGGATCCTTGGCGGCCTCAGCGGGAGCGGGGGAAGCCGAGGCAAGAGATTGCTGGTTGCGCTCGCGTTCGGCATTCATGACCGCGAGGGTGGTGCGGCCCTTGAGGATGTTGCCCTCCTCGATGAGCTTGGCGTACTTGGCAAGAACCCCAGTGGCAGAAAGGGCCGCAATGATAAAGCCCGCGCGACCGTCAAGAAAACCCCGCTTGAGGAAGAAGGACTTGAAGAAGCGCCAGCAAGGGCGGAAAAGGATGTCGGACCAGCCACCGCGGCGTCCGGCAACATATTTTTCATGCGCGGAAATTGAGGAGAAGCGGTTGAGGGTGGCAATGTGGTCGGAAAGGTTGTCGTAGGTGAAATGGAAGAGGGGGGCCTTCAGATGCTTGACAGGCCCATCGACGATGACGCGGTCGTGAGGTTCCTGCCCGCCGGAATGACCGCGGCTCTTGAGAAACAGTCGGAGCTTGTTGTCCGGATACCACTCGCCATGGCGAATCCAGCGGCCGAGATGGTAGACGAGGCGGGGAAACATGTAGCCAACGATGTCGCCGGGACCACGCTCGAATTCGCGTTCGATGGCTTCGCGAAGAGCCGGGGAGACCATTTCGTCGGCATCGATGAAGAGAATCCACGGATTGGAAGCGAGGGAGCGGATATAGTTCTTCTGGGCGATATAGCCGGCCCAGGGATGTTGAAAAACGCGGGAGGTATAGCGCTTGCAAATTTCGACGGTGCGGTCGGTGGAGAAGGAGTCGACGACGACAATTTCATCGCACCAGGTGAGGGAGGAAAGGCAAGCCTCGATCTTGTCCTCCTCGTTCATGCAGGTGATACAGGCGGAAATCTTGAGGGAATCTGGGCGCATCATGGAAAGAAATCAACATGTAAAAGGGCAGGTCGACGGGAGAGCCGGCCTGCCCTGAGAGGAGGGATGATGCTGGCTACTCCGCAGCGGGGAGCTCTTGGGCGGCGGCGGCAATGGTGCCGGCAGCCTCGTCCGCGATTGCGTCGGCCTTGTCAGCGACCTCGGTGGAGGCTTCGGCAACAGCCTTCTGGGTGTCTTCGACAACGTCTGCGGCAGCGGCTTGCACCTCGTCGGCGACAGCATTCAGACCGTCGACGGCCACTTCGACCTGGGCCTCGGCCTCGGCGACGGTGTCCTCGATGGCCGGGGCGATGTCGGCGGCGGCGGCGGTCGCTTCAGCGGCCACGGCTTCGACCGTCTCCTCGACAGGCGCGGGAGTGGCGGCGGGGGCCTCTTCGACGGGGGCGGCGGGAGCGGCTTGCTCTTCGGCGGCCGGCGCGGCCTCGACGGTTTCGACGACGGGCTCGGGAACGACGACCGCGACGGGGTCGCTGACGACCTCGGCGGGGGTGGCCTCGGCATCCAGGGCTTCGGCGGCGGCGACTTCCTCGACCGCATCCTCTTCCTCGGGGATGGCCCCCTCGATGGAGAGGGCGTCCGCGTCCTCTTCCTCATCGGCCGGAGGGGTATCGAAGCGTTCGACCACGGCCTTGTTCTGGAGGTCTTCGACGTAGGACTGGACGGTCGATTCCTGCCGTTCGGCCTCAAGCATCATGGCAATGCGGTCCTTGACCTCGTCGAAGGCGAGTGTGCGGGCGTCCTCGCGTTCGCGGACGAGAATCAGGTGGTAGCCGAAGCTGGTTTCGACGACATCGCCGACCTTGCCGATTTCCTGGGCAAAGCAGGCATCCTCGAAGGGGGCGACCATCTGGCCACGGCCGAAGGATCCCAGGTTGCCGCCGTCGGTCTTGGAGGGGCAGTCGGAGTTTTCGCGGGCGAGCTTGGCGAAGTCGGCTTCCAGGTCGGTGGAGGCGAGCAGCTGCTCGCGGAGGTCTTCGGCCTTGGCGCGCTTGACGGCCAAGGCCTCCTCGTCATCGCCGAGGGCGCGCTGGATCAGGATATGGGAGGCGGTGACCGACTCTTCGGTCTTCATGGCGTCGATGTGCTCATCGTAGAAGGCGCGGACCTCTTCGTCGGTCGGCGTGCCGGCGGCCTCGGCTTGGGCGAGGAGGAGCTTGCGAATCCGCATCTGCTCGCGGACTTCGGCATCGGTGATGCCCGTTTCGCGGAGGAAGTCCTCGAACGAGGCATCGCGGGGAAGCTCGGCCTTGATCTCGTCGATCATGGCATCGTACTCCTCCTGGGAGATGGTGACGTTTTCGCGCTCCGCGGCATCAAGGAGGATTTCGCGATCGATGAGCTCGCTAATGATGCGGCTACGGACACGGGGCAGGACGGCGTCGAGCTGGTCGGCCGAGATGCCTCCCTTGAGCATCTGGGTCTTGAAGAGCTCGAGCTGGCGCTGAACGGTCCCTTCGGTAATCTGGCGGCCGTTGACGATGGCGAGGACGGTGTCGGCATCGGCGGGGGCATTGGCTTCCACTGCGGCGGGGGCGTCGGCTTCCGGGGCCGCGACCGCAACGGGCGTGCCCTCGGGGGCGGCTTCAGGATTAGAGGCCTGGGCATTCTGCTGACAGCCTGCCGAGAGCAGGGCGGCCAACGTCAAAAGCAGCGAAATGGCGAGTAATTTCTTCATCTGTAACCTTTCCGGCGCCTGTGGCGCCTGCGGAGTGACAACCAACGCCCGATATAGTGCGGGAAGAAGCCTGTTTTGTCAAGCAAACCCTTTGCCCACCCCCCACCCTAACCCCACGGTTTCCATTTCCCCACCCCTTTCTCCCCTACCCCACGCCATGTGGCTCAGCGAAACTCGCGCATGGCCTCAAGGAAGCCCGGGGCCGAGTTTTCAATGGTCGCGTCCTCCACGCAGAAGGCCAGCCGCATGTGTCCGCCAAGGCCGAAGCCCGTACCGGCAACGGCCAGGATGCGCTGCCGGAGCAAGGCGTCAATGAAGACGGACTCGTCGGCGGTCGGCGTCTTGGCGAAGAAGTAGAAGGCCCCCTTGGGCAGGAAGAACTCGATGCCAGCAGCCGTCAGGATGGAGGCCAGCTTGTCGCGACGACGGCGATAGGTCGGCAGGTCGACCGCCGCGTCGATGGCCGCCTCGGCGATGCGCTGCCCGATGTTCGGCGCGTTGACGAATCCCAGCGTGCGATTCGCCAGAATTAGGCCCGCCATGAGATCCCCCACCCCCTCCATGCCGGGATTCGGCGCCACATAGCCGATGCGCTCGCCTGCCAGGCAGAGCGTCTTCGAGAACGAGCCGACCACGACCGAATGCGAATAGGCCTTGAACATGGACGGCAGCGGTTCGCCCGTATAGTTGAGGGCGCGATAAGGCTCGTCGCTCAGCATGTAGATGGTGCGACCATGGCGGGCCGACGCCACTTCGAGAATGCGTCCGAGAGCGGCCAGGTCCTCGGCAGGATAGATCTGCCCGGTCGGATTGTTTGGCGTGTTGATGATGATGGCGCGCGTCTTCGGCGTGATGGCCGCCGCGATGGCGTCCAGGTCGAGAGAGAAGTCGTCCGGATGCGTCGGCACGGGCACCAGAACGCCACCATGGTTCGCACAGTAGGCCCCATACTCGACAAAATAGGGCGAAGGCACCAGCACCTCGTCGCCAGGGGACAGGACGGCATGGAAGAAAACATTGAGCCCGCCAGCTGCGCCCACCGTCGCCAGAAGGGCATCGGGGGTGGTCTCGACGCCCTGCTCGCGGGAAACCAGCCGTGCGAACGCCGCACGAGTGGAGGGGAACCCGGCATTCGGCATGTAGCCAAAGGCGAAGGGCTGGTCGGCCGTGGCGGCAATATCCGCCAATGCCGCCTTGACGGCCGGAGGCGGCGCAAGATCCGGATTGCCGAGCGAGAAGTCGTAGACGTTGTCAGCCCCATACTTTTGCTTGAGTTCGATGCCCGCCTCGAACATGCGGCGGATGGCGGAACCGCCCCCAAGGGCGGCCTGAATGGCAGGAGAAAGAAGCGTATGCATGGCCATGTCCTTTGCGTGGCGGGATGCTCTCCGTCCCGCCATCCATGCAAGACACAACACATGGCTGGGAAACGAACTGGAGCCGGCGGTCGGACTCGAACCGACGACCTGCTGATTACAAATCAGCTGCTCTGCCAACTGAGCTAAGCCGGCGTTCCCGCAAAAACATGTGGAAAATAGCACACCTTTTCCGTCTCCGCAAGCCGAAGTCATGCCTAAACATCATGTCCATGCTTCCGGAGTCCGGTTTTCAGGGGGCCAGTTTTCACCGTTTCCGTGTTCTTGGATGTACGCTTGATTATGCCGCCACCCGCGTGCTAGGCTTTGCGGGCATCGAGAAAGGCCCCCGCACATGAACAATTTCGGTCTATATTTGGTCATGACCAATCCAGTCGTTGGCTACGCCCAATGCGCGGCGGCCGCCGTGGCGGCGGGTGTTCGCATCGTACAGCTCCGCATGAAGCACGCCTCCCGCGATGAGCTCCTCCACACCGCACGGGAAGTCCGCCGCGTCACGCAGGGCACGCAAACCCTCTTTGTCGTCGACGATGATCCCGCCGTCGCCCTCATGGCCGGGGCCGATGGCGTCCATGTTGGCCAGACCGACATGCCGCCGCACGAGGTCCGGGCACGTTTTCCCGGCCTACGCATCGTCGGGCTTTCCACCCACAACCTCGCACAGGTCGAGGCTTCGCGCACGGAACCGGTGGACTACATCGGCGTTGGCCCCGTCTACGCCACCCCCACCAAGGAAATCCCCGACCCCACGCTTGGCCCTGAGCTTGCCGGTCGCATGCTTGCGGCGGCTGCCGTACCCGCCGTCGCCATCGGCGGGATCAACCTCGACACCTTGCCCGCCGTCCTGGCCGCTGGCGCCCGCAACTATGCCGTTGTCCGCGCCGTCTGCGCCAGTCCTACCCCGCAAGCCGCCATCGAGGCTCTCCTCGCCCGTGCCCGCACGGCCTCCTCCGCCTTGTCTTTCAAGCGTAGTAGAATAGCCGGGGAATCATAATTCCGCCCGCCCTCGCCGTAGCCAAACAAGCGTGAGTGACCATCCTCCGCTCGCGCCACAGTCTACCCTTGCGTTGAGCCCAGCGCTCCCATCGCATGGGAATCACACCACAGCCAGGCGCAATGCTTGTGCACCCCATTGAGGATTGAAGGTACCGGGCAAACAATTCATGGGAAAACGTTTTCAATACGGCAAACGTTTTGCCAAGAGGCGAAAGGCAAACAAGCTTCCACCGAATTGAACTCGGTTTTATAGCGAAAAACCAACAATTTTTCCCCTTCCCGCGCACGAGAAAAAGGAATACACTTCCCAAGTCATGACTATGCGAACTCTTTTCCGCCTCTCCGCCCTCGCCATTCTCGCCTTGGGAACCGCGCTTCCGGCCGTTGCGCAGGAGCCCGAGGACGACACGATTTTCGACGATCCTGCGCCCTTCGAGGTGCCCGATGTCTCGGAAGCCGACTTCCCGTTCGCTCCGCCAGCCGACATCGCGGATTTCGTCCCCATCCATCAGCTCGAAATGGAAGCGCATCCTGACGGGGAGACCGCCGCCCAGCGGCACCACGCGCTCAAGGCGGTTCCCCGCAAGTCGGTGATTGTGCCGCGCGCGACGACGCCGAGCGCCCGTGTCCTCGGCTGGCACCCGTACTGGGCCGAGGAGGGGGACTACCTTTCCTACCGCTACTCCAACCTCACCCACATCGCCTACTTCTCCGCCGAGGTTTCCACGTCCGGTGCCATCTCCAGCCTCCACAACTGGAACACCGACCCCGTCGTCGAAACCGCCCATTCCAACGGCGTCAAGGTCCTCCTCACCGCCACGCTCTTCGGCGAGACCGCCAACCACGCCCTCCTCACCAACAGCGCCGCCTGCACCAAGCTGGCCAGCAACCTCGTCGCCAAGACCACCGCCCGCGGCGGCGACGGCATCTGCATCGACTTCGAGTCCGTGGGCTCGTGGTCGGGCGCGACGAAGGCCCTGACGTCCTTCATGTCCAACCTCGTCGCCAAGGCCCACGCCGCCAACCTGGAGGTCTCCATCTGCCTCCCGTCCGTCGACTGGTACGCGGACTTCGCCGTCGGCGAGTACGAGAAGATCGGCGTCGACTACTCCATCATCATGGGCTACGACTACTACTACGCCGGCTCCTCCACCCCCGGCCCCGTCGCCCCGCTCTACTCCTCCGCCCAGTGGCAGGGCGCGTCGTCGTGGTGCAGCGTCGACTACTCGACCCGCTACTACCTCAACAAGATGACGAACTCCGCCAACCTCATGCTGGCGGTCCCCTACTACGGCCGCCGCTGGCGCGCCGCCTCCACCTCCCTCGGTGCCTCCTCCTCCGGCTCGTCCTACTCCGCCGCCGTCACCTACCCCAACGCCGTCGCCGCCGCCGAGACCTACGGCCGCCGCTGGGACGCCAACGGCTCCGTCCCCTACTACGCCTACACCTCCGGCTCCTACGCCTACCAGTGCTTCTACGACGACACGGAATCCCTCGGCCTCAAGTACGACTACGCCAAGTCCAAGGGCCTCGGCGGCGTCGGCATCTGGTGCCTCACCCACGCGCCCGAAGCCGACGAGCTCTGGACCCTCCTCGGCGAGAGGTTCGACACCTACTCCGGCGGCGGTTCCGGCGGCGGTTCCGGCGCCAGCGCCCCCGAAGCCCGCGCAACCGGCGTCGACGCCTCCACCGCCCTCTTCTCCTGGACCCCCGCCACCCCCGACCCCGCCGGCTACGTCCTCCAGTCCGCAGCCTCCGCCGAAGCCCTCGTCGACGGCTCGTGGGCCGACGTCCCGCTCGTCTTCTCCAACTCGTTCTCCGCCGCCGAGGGCTGGGTCACCAACAACCTGACCTCCACGAACGCAACTTCTGTGACCGTGAACGGACTTTCCTGGGAGCTCCGCGGACCGCTCCAGCTCCGTCCCGCCCTCACTTCCTACAAGGATCCCGGCTACGCCTACCTGACCTATTCCAACTCCTACGTCCAGACGCCCCCCATCTCCGGCACCATCACCCAGATTGCCGTCCGTGTCCGCGCCGCCGCCAACTCCAACCTCAGCGGCCGCAAGATGCGCATCTCCTCCGCACCTGCCGGCTCCGCCGACTTCACGCCCATCGGCCTCTACCCCTGCAACGCCTTCACCAACATCGTCGACTACTCCTCCGCCTGCCATCTCACCGCCCCCGACGGCATCGTCCTGCGCCTGGAAAACGCCACCTCCGGCGAACCCACCACCATCCTCCTCCACGAGCTCGTCCTCTCCGGCACGACCACCAACTGGGAGCCCGCCGCCGGCACGCTCCTCGCCGACACCTGCGCCACCAACCTCACCGCCCTCTCCGCCGACACCTGGCTGCGCGTCCGCAACGCTTCCGGCTCCGACTGGTCCGATCCCGTCCGCGTCAGCCCTTCCATGGTCCCTTCCGGGCTGGCGGCCACCCCCGGCGCCACCGACACCAACCTCACCCTCTCCCTCTCCTGGAACGCCACCCCCGGCGCCGCCGCCTACCAGGTCGACGTCGCCGCCGGCCCCTACACCAACTGGACGTCCACCTGTCCCTCCGTCCCGCTCGGCACCAACACCTTCCTCTCCGGCCAGTCCTGGTGCTACACGGGCACCGTCCGCACCGTCACCACCTCCTCCAACCTCGGCGCGGGGCCCGGCTACTGCTCCGCCTCCCAGTACGCCGGCCACTACCTCGCCGGCTACCCCGGCCAGGCCCTCCAGTCCGCCGACTTCCCCCTCTACGGCGCCACCAACGCCGTCGTCGCCTTCTCCAACTGCCCCTGGAACGCCAAAAACGCCTCCTGCGGCATCACCTGCTCCACCCTCCGCGTCTACTACCGCCTTGACGCCGGCCCCTGGAACTTCCTCGGCGAATGCCTCGCCAATTCCACCACCGACGAAGACTGGTCCGCGCAGTCCTACACGCTCCCCTACCTCGACGGCGAAACCCTCGCGGTCAAGTTCGTCGCGCCCTATGCCGAGCGCCACGCCGACTCCACGTCCGGCTCCCTCCGCGGCGCCGGCCTCAAGAACATCCGCCTCTCCTTCTCCGGCATGACGGGCCGCTACTGCGACGCCAACCGTCCCGAGGGCTACCCCAAGACCGTCACCGCCCCCGCCGACACCGTCGAAGGGCTCGCGCCCCTCACCCCCTACTGGATCCGCGTCCAGGCCCTCGCCGCCAACGCCCGCTCCGTCTGGCGCGAAACCACCGCCACCACCACCGCCGCGCCCGAGCCCGACACCCCCGAAATCACCCCCATCTCCACCATCTGGGACTTCGTCACCTCCGAGGGCTGGTCCCCCTGCTCCGCCAACTACGACGGCGAGACCAACGGCTGGACCCTCGCCGCCTCCCGCGTCTATCCCAACACCGTAAACAGCGGCGACACCGGCTTCATCTCTCTCTACAACCCCGAATCCGGCCCCTACGCCATCTCTCCCGCCTTCGTCGGCGTCGTCACCCAGGTCACCTCCATCTTCCGTCCCGCCACCGCCGGCGACACCCGCGCCGCCACTCTCCTTGCCTCCACCGACGGCGGTGCCACCTTCACCACTGTCGGCGTCTACACTCTCCCCCTCGCCCAGAACTACACCAACACCATCACCTTCTCCCCCGCCCTCGACGGCGGCGACTTCGGCGTCATCTTCTGCGCCAGCAACTCCGGCACCTCCGGCACCGTCCACTTCCGCCGCCTCGTCATCGAGGGCACTTCCACCGCCCCCGCCGAGCCCGACGCCGATGGCCGGTCCCCCCTGGGCGACGCCACCGCCGAACAGCCCACCGGACCGCTCTCCGGCATCGTCCTCTACACCTCCGCCGGCCACGGCTTCACCGCCAACGCCTCCACCAACGCCTGGATCACCGGCCGCGGCCTCACCTATGGCATGGTCGAGGACATGGGCACCATCGACCAGCTCAACTTCTTCGCCATCCAGGCCTGGAAGGCCGGCGCCACCATCGTCCCCATGCGCCCGCTCGGCCACCAGACCAACGAGGTCGTCATCGACAACGTCGACACCGACTCCTCCCTCTCCTCCCGCGTCACCTACGGCGGCACCTGGGGCAACACCTCCCAGACCGACTACTACTACGGCAAGGTCGGCGAGGTCGGCTATCGCTGGGCCACCACCTGCACCACCGGCACCACTGCCTGGGCCTCCTACCGCCCGGACATCCCCGTCGCTGGCGAATACCCCGTCTACGCCTGGGCCCGCCCCGGCTCCGACCGCGTCCCGCAGCTCTACCGCGTCCACCACGCCGGCGGCGTCACCGACGTCCGCGTCGACCACCGCCAGGTCGGCAACGGCTGGGTCTGGCTCGGCAACTACTGGTTCAACGCCGGCACCGAAGGCTGCGTCAACATCTCCAACTACGCCCCCGACTTCCCCGACTGCACCGTCATCGCCGACGCCATCCGTTTCGGCAACGGAATGGGCGACATCTCCCGCGGCACCGCTGGCGTCTCCGGCTACCCCCGCGAGCTCGAAGGCGCCCGCTACTGGACCCAGCGCATGGTCAGGGACTCCCAGGGCCTCTCCGCCACCATCTACGACCCCACCGGCACGGACCAGGATGACAACGTCTCCGCCCCCAACCGCATGGCTTATGCCATGTGCCGCACCAACGACTGGTCCCGCTGGCACCGCCTCTACCTCTCCTTCCACTCCAACGCCTCCGGCTCCCAGCGCGGCTGCATGGGCCTCTACGACACCCGCGTCACCGGCTCCTACCTCGCCGGCCAGACCAACCTCGCCCGCTGCATCGCCAACTCCATCGTCTCCAACATGACCGCCGCCTACGAGCACGGACTGATCGACGTCGCCTGGCAACAGGACTGCACCCGCGTCCTCGGCTCCCACTACGGCGAAATCTACGGCGGCAGCATCTACACCAAGATGGACAACACCATCGCCGAGGTCGCCTTCCACGACAAGGAGCTCGACGCCGCCATCATGAAATCCCTCCGCGGCCGCGAATGGATCGCCCGCGCCGCCCTCCGCGGCGTCATCCGCCACTTCGTCACCCGCTACCCCTCCTCCACCGTCTACGAGACCTTCGCCCCCGACGCCCCCAATGCCCTCGCCGCCGTCCGCTCCGGCGCCGACGCCGTCACCCTCTCCTGGAAGATGCCCTCCGGCACCAACCGCCTCTCCGACGCCCACACCGGCTTCGTCATCTACACCTCCACCAACGGCTACGCCTTCGGCAACCCCGTCCGCATCGCCTCCGCCGCCAACGAATACGCCCACCAGTTCACCGGACTTCCCGCCGGCACCCCCTTCTACTTCCGCGTCTGCGCCACCAACGCCGGCGGCGAATCCCTCGAATCCCCCGTCGCCGGCGCCTGCCTCGCCACCAACGGCGCCCCCACCGACGTCCTTGTCGTCGACGGCTTCAAGCGCGTCGACCGCTCCCTCACCCCCGCCCCCTACTTCGCCAACAACCTCAAGGGCAACGTCGCCCTCGTCCGCCCCCGCATGATCAATTCCTTCGACTACGTCAAGGAACACGGCAACGCCATCGCCGCCGCCAACCGCTCCTTCGACTCCATGGACGCCGCCCGCGTCACCTCCGCCGACCTCGCCCGCTACCCCAAGGTCGTCTGGTTCCTCGGCGAGGAATCCACCGCCGACGAAACCTTCTCCTACGACGAACAGCAGCTCCTCTCCGCCTTCCTCGCCAACGGCGGCGCGCTCCTCGTCTCCGGCGCCGAAATCGGCTGGGACCTCTGGAACAAGGGCTCCGCCGCCGACAAGGCCTTCATGACCAACTGGCTCCACTGCACCTACGTCAACGACGACGGCGGCAGCGGCGAAGTCCACGGCAAGAACGGCACCTTCCTCGCCAGCACCCGCGGCGACTTCAACCGCGGCGGCCTCCTCCCCGACATCTATTCCGCCGAGTACCCCGACACCCTCGCGCCCGTTGGCGAAGCCTTCGTCGCCGCCACCTACGGCGGAACCTCCGGCACCAACGGCGCCATCATCGCCTGCTCCAACTCCGTCTGCCGCACCGTCGTCATGGGCTACCCCTTCGAGACCATCCCCGACGCCACCCGCCGCAACACCCTCATGAAGAAGATCCTCGCCTGGTTCGACGCCGCCCAGACCTTCCCCGCCTGGGTCGGCGAAACCAACTACGTCACCGGCGTCGGCGGCGAAATCACCATCGACCTCAAATCCCAGGTCACCGGCTTCCCCTCCCCTGCCGTCACTCTCGCCGCCACCTTCGACTCCCGCACCGGCGGCGAAATCGACGCCGCCACCTATGACATCAGCGAGGACCTCTTCGTCTTCGAAGCCCCTGCCGCCGGGATCTACACCTTCACCTTCCGCGCCAACAACGCCGCCGGTACCATCGAACAGGACGTCGTCGTCACCGCCGGCAACGCCCCCGCCTGGCAGCCCGTCGGCGACATCCTTCTCGACCTCGACGCCGCCTGGTCCAACAACCTCTACACCCTCGTCTCCGGCTACTACCCGCTCATCACCCTCGACGATACCCTCACCGACGCCGACCCCTACACCTACGACTTCACCGCCGCCGGCGACTTCGAGCTCAACTCCACCTACCCCGTCACCAACATCTTCACCTTCGTCGCCGCCAACACTTACGGCACCGCCTCCGTCACCTTCACCAACGTCATCCGCCGCCTCGACACCGACGCCGACGGCATCCCCGACTGGTGGGCCATCGCCCACTTCGGTGGTGCCACCGCCTGCAACCCCAACGCCGATCCCGACGGCGACGGCTTCACCAACCTCGACGAATACCGCCTCGGCACCGACCCCAACGACGCCTCCTCCCTCCTCGCCCTCCAAGCCCTTCCCGACGACGCCACCGCCGACACCCTCCTCCTCTGGCCCTCCGCCACCGGCGTCACCTACACCCTCTACTACTCCACCAACCTCGCCCTCCCCGCCGCCGGCTTCACCATCCTCCAAGACCACATCCCCGCCAACCCACCCGCCAACGACCTCCTCATCACCCCCGCCGCCCCCGCCATCTTCTATCGACTCCGCGCCCTCCCCCCCTAAACCCCTGTGCCGCGAGGGCGTCGCCCCTCGCTCCCCGCATGTCGCCTGTCGCCCGTCATCTCCAACCTTTCAACCCTCCCCTGAACCAAGCCTCCTAGATTCCCCATGCCCGCCCCTGTTCCCTCCCATCCCGCCCCCCTCGTCGAAGCCCGCGACCTCGCCCGCCGCTTCGGACGCCGCCAAGCCCTTGCCGACCTCACCTTCGACCTCCACCCCGGCGAGGCCGTCGCCCTCCTCGGTCCCAACGGCAGCGGCAAGACCACGCTCCTCCGCATCCTGGCGGGCATCATCGCGCCCACCGACGGCTCCCTCGCCATCGCCGCCTGCGACGCCCTCACCAACCCCCTCAACATGCGCCGCCACATCGCCTACCTTCCCGAACGCCCGGCGCTCCCCCCCGAGATGACCGTCCGCTCCTTCCTCCAGTTCCGCGCCGCCATCAAAGGACTCGACTCCGTTCGCGCCCGCTCCCAGGTCCGCGTCGCCCTCCAGCAATGCCGCCTCGAGGACCACGCCACCGCCCTCATCGGCACCCTTTCCCTCGGCTACCAGCGCCGCGTCGGCTTTGCCGACTGCCTGCTGGCCGACCCCCTTCTCATGCTCCTCGACGAGCCCCATGCCGGCCTCGACTGGCCCACCACGCAGATCCTCCGCGACTGGATCGCGGCCACCGCCACCACCCGCACCGTGCTCTTCTCCACCCACCAGCTTCCCGAGGCGGTCGCCTCCGCCTCCCGCGCCCTGATCCTCTCCCGCGGACGCCTGGCCGCCGACCTCCCCCTCCGCCACGGCCGCGTGCACCCCTCCGGCGAATCCCTCTCCTCCGCCTACGCCCGCCTCACCGGCCTCCTCCCCACCTTCCCCGCCTGACTCCCTCTGTTGTCGCAACGGCGTCCCCGCCGTTGCCCTTCCTCCCCTTCCATTCTCCTCCCTTCTCAGGGGGTGTGGTGGCCTCCTCCCTCGTCCTTTGCCCCCCACAAGTCTATAGATTCTGTAATTCTGTAAAAAAATCACCTTCCCGTGCAAACCGCCCGCACCCCCTGCGCCAGCACCTCAACCCCCAGCCGCACCTCCGGGTGCCCCGCCACTCGTGCCGCCATCCCCTCCCCCCGCTCTCCCTCCCGCCTCCATCCTCGCCGCCCTCTCCTGGGCTCATTCCTTCCTTTGAAGAAACGGCTCCGCCCCAACGCATGGAGCGGTTTTCAAAATGATGTGCCGTTGCGGGGTAGGGACCCCGCCTTACAGGCTGTTCTCCGTCTCGTTTTCCTTCTCCGCGCCGGCATCCGCCTGCCGCTCCTCCGCCGCCTCCGCCCTGGCGGACTGCCCGGCATCTTTCCCCGCCTCTTCCCGGCTCCAATAATCGTCTTTCTCCGCCGCCGCAACCTCCGCACCGCCATCCGCCGCCGTCCGCTCCTTTTCCACCCCGCCCCAATAGTCCCGGTCCAGCGCCTGTTCTTTTTCCGCGGTCGCGTGCAAGTCCTTGTCCGCGTTTTTCGCCGAATTCTCGAAATACTTCGCTCCCTCGGCATTCCCCACGTTCCATTCCCTGTCGCCTTCCCGTTCGCACTCGCGGATTCGCGCGTCGTCGGCATCCATGCGTTCGCCGAGCGCCTGCCGTTCGGCCCGGTATTCCTCGAAACTCATCGGCTTGTCCATGTTTCCTCCTCCTCACGCCTTGTGGTACGGATTCGCGTCGAACCGGCCCGCGAACGCGGGGTCGGCGTAGTAGCTCAACCGCCTGCATGCCACCGGTGCCACCCCCTGCGCGAAAAGCAACATCGTCTCCCGCGGCAACCTCCGCACCTCGTCCGGCTTGAGCAGCGCCCGCGCCGCCTCTGCATTCGACCGCGCCGTGTTTTTCGTCTTCGTGCCCTTGAACAACGCCAGGTTTTCCTTCGTCGTCGCCGTGCTTTCGCTGAGCGTCTCGATGCGGATGGTCTCCTCCCCCAGCATCTCCGAAATCGTCTTCGCCGTCTCCGGGTCGTTGATTCCGAAATACTGCTGGATTTTCGCGTTTGCCAGAAAGCTCTGCCAGTCCTCCTTGTACAGCAGCTTCAGCTGCGACAAGTCCTGCCACACCATCCACAGCGTCATCCCATATCCGGCCATGAGGCTGACGGCCTTCCGCATCATGTCCATCGTCCCGAGCTGCGCCATCTCGTCGAGCAAGAACAGCACCGGCAACCCTCCCCGCGGCGGCTCGCTCGTCCGCGTCATTGCCGCCATCGCCATCGTGATCCACAACCGGAACAGCCGCGCGTACTGCGCCAAATAATGGGGCGGCAAAACCAAATAAATCGACACCGGCTCCCCCGTCTTGAGCCCCCGCAAGTCGAATGTACCCCGCGTGTCCGCTCCTTCCCCGCCCAGGCACGCCCCGGCCAGCGGCGAATCGAGGAACTCCGTCTGCTTCAGCGCGAACGACACCACGTTCTTGAACTCTTCGCGCCCCATCGTCGAAATTTCCCTCGCCGCCCGTCCCAGCACCCCGTCCGCGTTCGCCGCGCATGTCTCCATGAACGGAAAGAACCCCTGCAGCCGCTCCAGCCCGCTGGTCAGCATCTCCCGCACCGCCCCCAGATGCCGCCGCCCGCCCGGCCCCACCCCGTACACCACCGCCAGCAAAAGCCCCTTCAGCAGCGTCCGGCACTTGTCGTTCCAGTGCGGATCCTTCTCGTCCGCCGGACGCACGATCATCGCGTCCGCGATCATCGCCACCTCGTCCAGCAACTCCGGATTCTGCTTCAAAAACGTCGCCGGCCCCTTCGAATAATCCACCAGCCCGTCCAGCGGATTGATCGAATCCGTCGGCGTTCCCTTCGGCAGCACCGCGTGGAACGGGTCCAGACACACCACCCGCTGTCCCAACCCCTCCTTCCGCCACCGGTGCGTCACCGCCCAGTTCTCCCCCTTCGGGTCCACCACCATCATCGACCCCGCGTAATTCAGAAGGTTCGGCACCACCAGCCCCACCCCCTTCCCCGACCGCGTCGGAGCCACCGTCAGCACGTGCCCGTCACCGCCCCACCCCAGGAAGGTCCGCAACGACTGCGCCCCCGGACCGCCCGGCAGCGCCGCCCCCAGCTTCGTCGCCAACCTCGAAAAACTCCCGTCCGTCTCCTGCCGAATTCCCTTTAGCAAGTCCGCCGTGTCGCCGACCTCCCCGAACAGCAGCCTCCGTCCCGCCTCGCCGCCCTTCCCCATCCGGTCCGCCGGAATGTCGGCAATCCCCTCCCCCTTCCGCTCCGCCGACCCCGCCCACCTTGCGCTCCCGTAATGGTCCGTCGTCCTCATTTCGTCCACTCCTCTCTCAACGCCAAACCGTCCCGTTTTCGCAATCCGGGCACGCCTGCTCCAGCCGGACGGTGCCGTGCCCGTTGCATTGATTGCACCGGATGCCCGGGTCGTCCACCTGTTGCGCAGGAGGAGGAGGCTCTCCGGTAAAAATGCTGAGAACTTGATTGACGGTGTTGGCGGCATGTGAAATCGTGTTCCCGGCTTGAACCACCGGATTCGGTATCCGTCCTTTCCCCTGGCACTTCGGACAGCTCGCCGGTTCGATGATTGTCCCCGTTCCATTGCACCGGCCGCACCGGTGGGCGTGGCCCCGGTATGAAACGGCGAGGTTGCCGTCGCCCTGCGCCGGGGAACTCCAAACGTATCCGTCGTCAGGTTCCCACGAGTTCTCTTTTGCCCCGCTGTGGACGTGCGGTGCGGTCGGATGGGGAATGCCCACCCGCCAGTGGACGCCCGACATGAACGCCCTGACATGGTTCTCCATTGACGGCTGCCGATCGGCAAGGCGCAATGGATCGCCGATTTCCAGGCAGCGGGTCATGATCTCCACGTCCTCCTGCACGCGGGCAAGTGCCTTCCGGTCGTAGGAGTAAGCCGGAGCGGAGGTGATTTGCGCCACGGTTTCCCGGACCGTTTCGAGAATCCGGGCAATCTCCGGCTTGCGTTCGTCCCACGACAGGATGAGTTCGTTGTCGGCATCGCTCAAACTGTCGAAATTCGCCGCTTTCGTCCTCGTCCAATTTTCGCCTTTCTTCCACCAAGCGTCCCCCTTCGTGCCCGGGGATTCTGTCCCGGCTCCCTTTTCCGCATCGGATGGCAGGGAAACGGACGCCAGCCAACCTTTCGCTTTCGACGCAAGCGAAGAAACCCACTCCGTTCCCCGTTCTTTCCATGCCACCACGTCGTCGTAGCGGTTTTCCCAAAGCCAATATCCGCCCCCGCCAAGCCCGCCAATGACGGCAAGGCCCAGCAACCACCGCCCCGCTCTCCCGGCACTCGTCCTTCCGAAGTTGTTTTCCACGTCCAGTCTCCTCGCGTTTTCCTATTTTACGATCTTGCGGTATTCCTCCGACGATGCGGCCAGCGCTTCGTGCCTGTTCTGCAGTGCAGTCCGGATTGCCGCCGCCTCCGAAAAGCCGATGGCGCCGTCGCCGGCACGCGCCCGCAATGCGTCGATTTCGGCCTCCGTCGCGCCGATGGCTTCTCTGACCCGGGCCTTCAGCCCCTCGTTCGATGCCGTGACCGCGAAAACGCGCATCGACTTGAGCCGCGTCCGCACCGCGGCGAATTCGCCTTCGTGGTCCCCCAGCCACCGGTCGCGCTCTTCCCGGCGCCGCGACTCCTCGGCCTTGGCCTTGTCGGCCTCCCTCGTCTTGATCCGCGAAACGAGGTCCTCCAACTGCCCGGACTGCCCGAATCCCGCCGGCGAAATGCTCTTCGGAACGGCGGCACGGGCCGCTGTCGAGGACTTCTCCGGGGTCACGGTCTTGGCGGCGGTGGACCCCGGCCGGGAAGAGGCGGGCCGGGCAACCGACGGCACGCGATACGTCCTGTATCCCGTCGACTGCATCGGCGGCTCCAGGCAACCGGCCGCCGCCAGGAGAAGCCCGACCGCCCCGCATGCCGCCGCTCCAACTCGGGATGGATGCTTTTCTTCCGTCTGCATGGCCGCCTGTCTCAGAAATGGAGCTCCCCGAGTTTCTCGTCGATGCCCGCTTCACCGAGATTGCGGACGGGCGGTGCGAAGAGTTCGTCGGATGGAAGCGCCGCTTCCAGAGAATCCGAAAGGTCGTTGGCGATGGCGACGAGGGCGTCGAAGTCCCGTTCCTCCATCGCCGTCCGCGCCGCATCCGCCTTGCGCTCCAGCGCGTACCGCTCGGAGGCGTTGGCCGACAGCCGGTCCCGGATTTTCGCCAGCAGCGCCGCGTCCCTCGCGGACTGGTTGGCAAGGATGGCCCGGTTGCTCGCACACAGGTTGCAGGTCCGGTCCGCCTCCTTGAGTTCGGCGTACAGCGCCTCCCGGGACGGGAACGAACGCCCCGCGACCGAGACCGGATACACCGTCCCCGCGTCGCGGCACGCCGGCAATCCCATCCGCCCGAAATCCCTCGCTTCGGCCTCGGCCTTCGCCAAGGCCGCCAAATCGCGCTCGGCCTTCTGTCGGGCCACTTCCAGCTTCGTCTCCTGCTCGCGCAGGCGCGCGGCCTCGGTCTCCTTCTCCCGGATGGCGGCCATGGCGGCCCCGGCGGGATCGGCCTTGATCTGCGCCGCCGTCCAGTCCTTCGCGGATACGGAAGCCGCTTGCTCCGCGGACCGGTCCGGAACGGCGGCCCCCTCACGGGAACAACCGCACGGAAGGACGGCGGCCATCGACGCCGCCAGCGCCATCAAGCGCAAAAATGCCGTGTTTCGCGCCATGGCGGCCCCCTACAGTCCTAGGGCCTTGCGGATGAACGCATCGTCCGATTCCGCCGCGGAAGGTTCTCCCAAGACATCCAGCGGAATGTCGACGCCGTCCTGGATGCCGTCCGCGAAATCGAGAATTCCCGCCACGCTGTCCTTGATGCCGCCGACGTCGCTCAACGCCTTGTTGGCCTTGACATCCGCCAGTTTCGTGTCCAGGGACCGGAGCGTGTCCTCCGCGGATTCCTTCGCTTTCTCGACTTGGCCGATTCTCGCTTCGGCCGCCTTCGCGCGCTGGCGGGCCGGACCCGCTTCGGCTTGGTGGCGGTCGCGGTCCTTGATGGCCGCGCGGAGTTGCTTGACGAACTGCTCCTTCGTGAACGAAAAGCCGGAAACCGTGACCGGATAGACGGTGTTTTCATCGGCATAGAAGGGCTTGGCCTCTTCGATGAAGCGGTTCAGGCGGGCGGCCTCCTCCCCGGCCTCTTTCGCCTTGCGCTCGTTCTCGTTGCGGAGCTTCCGCAGGGAAAGCAGGAGGGCGTCGTATTGGGCGATGGCCGCCTTCACGTCTTCCTGGCACTGCTGGAGATAGAGCTCGGGATGGGCTGAAATGTTTTCCGCCGTCCACCGCGTGTTCTGGCGGCGCCGTTCCTTGAGCTTGGCCTCCCGCACGACCAGCATGTTGTCGGGGTTCCCGCTCTCGGGCGTGATGAGTTCGCCGATGGTTGTCCGCGCGTCTTTCACGGCGGAGGCGGCGTCTTCCCGCGAACACCCCGCGAGAAGCGCGACGGCGGCGAAAAGCGGAAGAATGGCAATCGTGGTTTTCATGGGTCGGGTCCTTTCTGGTTTGATGTTGGAATTTCGAGAATCACCGGCGTCTCCGGGACAAAAGTTTCCAGGCGAGCCACACGGCGGCCAGGAAGGCCAAGTCCGCCAGCAATACGAAAAACAGCAACGTCTGCGCCGCGAACAGCCCCGGACGCAGTGCCTCCACCCCACGCGCCACCCACCCCGACACCCCCGGAACCAGATTCAGCAGCAACAACCCCGCCGCAATCGCCGCCAGCCCCTTCCACATCCCCGCCAAGTCCGGTGGGCTCAGCGTGATTTCCGACGCCACGCAAAACACCAGATACGCGAACACCGGGAACAACGGTGTCCCCCACCGCCACGGAGCGAACACCGTCTGAAGCATCCACACCGCCCCGTACCACACCCCCTTGAGATGCACCCAAACCCCTTCCCCCGGCCTCGGTGCCAGCGCGCCGAACGTCCCCCAGAACTCCTCCCCCGTGAACAAATGCGCCGCCAGCAGAATCACCGCGCACCCGAACCACACCGGCCCCGTCGCGATGAAGAACTGCCCGATCTGCCACCCCAGCCCCGGCTTTGTCTCGTGCGAAACGTACCCCAGCGTGTTCCCCTCCGGCCGGAACGGCACGAACTCATAAATCTTCGTCCCCGTCAGCAGACACCCCAGCGCATGCCCCGTCTCATGGCACGCCACCCCCGGCGCCACCAGCCAATAATACTTCCTCCCCAGCAACCCGCTCCCGTACCCCCTCAACCGCTGGCTCACGAACCACAGCGCCACCGCCAAAACAAACACGCCTCCGAACAGCGCCCACCCCTCCGCCGCCGTCCTCGCCACCGCCCCCCACAAATATCCCATCACGCCACCCATCCGCTACTCCTCCTTATCCCTCGCCCGTCCTCCCGCTTGCGGGGAGGGCCCGGCTCCGTCCGGGCCGTCTCCGGGGATGTGGCTTCCAGCCGCGTCCCCCTGGGGGCGCGGGCGGCCCGCCCGCGACAACCCGCCCCCGAAACTTCCGAAGCCTTCCCTCCCGCCTTCCCTCTGTCCTCGTTTTGCCGGGACGCTCGCCGTGCCGCCCTTCCACTGGTAACCTCGCCCCTCTCCTCTGCTCTCTCGCCCTTCCATCCTCTTCCCTCTCTCCTCCAACGCCGCGCGTTCCGCCGCCCCCCCCAACGGCGGGACGCGCGCCTTCTTTTCTCAATCCTCCTCGTCGTCGTGGAACATGTCGCCAGGCCCGAACGGCTCCGGCTCCTTCAGTGACCCGGCCTTTTTGTAGGTAATGATGAGTGGTGATTCTTCGTAAAAAGCGGAGTCAATGATTATAACGGAATTAAATCCCGCCGACATATCCACATTAAAAGATGTTTGACCAATCGCCCCATGGACGCATTTCTTCCCATTAATCCAAATCCAATACATACGCCAAGCAGCGCATACATCTTGCTTGCAAACAAACGTATATGTTGCCGCCTTTTCTTGTTTGATCCAACCAGTCCACATCCCAAAATTGGATTTATAGTCATCCTTCTTGTGAAATGCCGAAAAACTAATGGCAGAATCAACAAAAGTCGCGACAGCAGGCTGGCTGGCAAGACTGGCCGCAATCTTCTGGCATTCATCCACTCCATCCCAGTTCATTAAATACAAGTTGCAGACAGCCCCCGGCACCGGGCTCACCGGGTCCTCGGCCTTCGCCGCCGTCTGGAACGTCACCGCCGCCGCGAGCGCCGCGATGGCGAGAATTTGCATTTTCTTCATTTTTTTCTCCTGTCTGTTTTATTGTGGTTTGTGGGTTTCCCCGTTTTCAAATCTTTGCACCCTTTGCGTCCTTTGCGGCTAAAACCCCTCATCTCTCCGCCATCGCCTCCAGCCTCGCCAGCCGCTTCTCCGCCTCCGCGAACGCCTCGCGCTCCCCTCCGCCGTCCTCCAGCTTGAACGCAGCCGTCTGCAAACTCAGCAGCGCCCCCTCCAGCGACTTACCATGGCGCGCCGCCTCGGTCTCCGCCTCCTTCGACAGCGCCTCCAGTCGAGCCACCGACGCCTCCGACGCCAACTCGTGCCGCATCGCCCTCACCGCCTTCGCCCCCAGCGTCCCGGCGAAATTCTTTGCGACCTCCTTGACCGCCCGCGCGCATGCCAATTCGTCCCCCCGCGCCTCCTCCGACGCCGCTTTCAGCTCAGCCAGCCGCCCCCGGTATTCCGCCAGTCGCGAAAAATCTTTCGCGCGGATGTCCTCCACCATCTCCGCCGTCAGTGCCCGCACCGCCCCCTCCCGTTCCGCCTTCCCGGCGGCAAGCGAATCCATCCGTTTCACGCCATCCACAAATGCCAGAGTCTTCGCTTCGAACGCCCGCACCGCCTCCCCGTCGTGCAACTCCACCCGCAAGGCATCCATCCGGTCGCCCAGCGACTTGGCCATTGCCGCGACATCCCCCGCCCGTTCTGCGATACCCGCCACGGCGTCATCCGTCGCGTGGTGCCGCGCCACGGCCTCCGCATCCCCTTTCAGCCCTTCGGCCTCCGCCCGACGCGCCGCGAACCGTCCCGCCAGCGCCTCCACCGACGCCAACCGCTCCGCGTCGTTCCCGCCGCCCGCCTTCAACGCCGCGTACTCCTCCCGCATCGCCGCGAAATCCGCCTCCAGCGCGTCCATCGCCCCCGGCGCGTCGCGCAGCAGTTCCCGCCGCAACTTGGACCAATTCTTGAACTCTTTCGCCAACTCCGGCGGCAACTCCCGCAATTCCCCGGATGCCCGGCAATCCAGCACGAACGCCTTGAGCCGGTCGTGGATTCGCAACCACCTGTCGTAATCCTTCCGCAACGCCAGGCTCGCCGCCGTCTCCCCCACCTGCGATTCCTGCCGCGCATTCCAGTCCGCCACCAGCCGCGCCCTCAAGTCCGCCACATTCTCCTTCGCCTGCACCCAGGCGTCCCCGACATCCGTGTCCGCAATCCAGTTCTCCACCGACGCCGCCAACGGCGTCGCCAAGTCCAGCTCCATCGCCTCTTCCGGCGTCGGTGGCCGCTGCGGCTTCGCCGCCTCCCGTTCCGTCCGCGAGCTCTCCGCCTCTCTCCTCGCCGCCCCCTCGTCCGCCCCCCCGCACCCCGCTAGCGCCAGCAACGCCGCCATCGCCACGAACCCACGCCCCCACTTCCGGAGGTGCGGCATCCTGCCGCGCAAAACGCCCATCCGCTTCATCACAATCCCTCCAACAGCGCATCCAACGAAGCATCCCGCCGCGCCCGCGCGGACTCGTCCTCCGCGGCAACGTCCGTCGCCGCCCTCTCCGTCGATTCCGCGAGCCCCGCCACCGCCTTCCCATGGCCCCGCGCCGCTTCCATTGCGCCCTCCGCCTCCTCGAAACGCACGAAATCCACCACCGTCCGCCCCTGCGTTTCCGCCGTGGCGATGGCCGAATCCAGCGCCCCCAGCCGACGCCGCAACGCGTCCGCCCGCGCCCGCGCCGCCTCCAAATCCGCCGTCGCCCGCAGCAACCGCGTTTCCAGCCCCTCGACGCCTTCCCCGCCGCGCAACTTCACCGCCGCCTCGTACAGCCTCGTCTTCAGCGCCTCGTCCGAGGGGTCCTCCTCCCACTCCGCCTTGAGCCGCGCGATCCGCGTCTTGGCCGCGCTGATGTCCGAGCGGATTCTCGACAAATCCTGCTCGCATTGCCGCTGCGACGCCGCGGCCTCCCGTACCGCCGCATCCACCTTGTTGCGCTCCGCTTTCATCTCGGAAAGCTTCATCTTCACCGTCTCCCCGCGCCGGTCCGCCGCCTTCGTCCCCCCTTCGTCCCCCAGCGCCGCGTCCACCCCGGAAAACGGCGATGCCTTCTCCGCCGCCGCTTTTTCCTTCGCTTCCTCCGCCGCCGCGGCCGCCTCCTCTTGCGCCTCTTCCGCCGACTTCGCCCGTCCCCACAGGACGAAACACGCCACCGCCAGCACCACGATCAACACCAGCACCAGCACGCCCCCCTCCCGACCCGTCGTCCGCCGTTCCATCGCGACTACTCCACGTTTTCCCACTCTTCGAGGAACCGCTTCGTCACGGCCATCGCGTCCTGCACCTGCCCGTCGAGCTCCTTCGGCACCCCCGTCAGCCGCCCCGCCCGGAACATGTCCCACCGCCGCGTGAACTCCGCGTAGTCGTCGTCGAACGCCTTCAGCCGCTCGCGTGCCAGCTTCGCCCCCTCCTTCACCCCGTTCAGAACCGCCTCGTCCTTCACCGACGCCACCGACGTCTTCTCCGCCGCCGCCTTCACGTCCGCAATCTTCGCGTCGCACTTCTCCTCGCTGTCCAGGAAGAACTTGCCCACCGCAACGGGCCATTTCCCCGCCGCCTTGGCCGCCTCCAGCTGCTCCAGCAGCTTCGGATACCCCTCCTGCTTCCCCGCCGCGTCCGCCGCCTTCCCCTCGTAGCGAGCCACGAACTGGTCCATCTTCGAAATCGCCGCCACCAAACGCTGACGGATTTCCTTCATCGTTTCGTCCGTCTCGTGGAACCACGCCGATGGATTCGCCGCGTGCAGGGGCACCTCGTCCTTGACCGTGTCCTCGCGACCCTGCGCCTCCCGCCGCGCGTCCCGTTCCTCGGCAATCCGCGCCCGTTCCGCCTCCTCCGCCTCCAGCTTCGCCTTCGCGGCCTTCTCCTCCCGCGCCGCCTTCCGCTCCTCCATGTAGTCATCCGCCATAGAGCACCCCCACCCGCACGCCAACGCCATCGCAACCATCATCAACACCTGTACGCTCTTCATCTTCTTCCTTTCCTTCCTATATATATAGGGTTTTCGGCCAATCTGTCCGTTCCCAAAACAGTCTCTTTTCACGCCGATCCATGGACTCAGCGCCGTCGAAAACACAAAAATGGCGGGCCGCCCTTCCACCCAGAGACCTCCTGCATGATTTCACTGTTGTCGTGTCTTTCCATGGCCGCGAAGCGTCTGCATCGCGGCGGCATGGAGACAACGAAAAAGCGCGTTCTCAATCCATGCCCTGACCGGAGGCCGTAGGACTGGCCTGTATCGAACACATGGAGAGAACGCGCCCGGGTTGAGGGCGCGCTCTGCTACGGTCCGACACAAGGCACATCGGCCTTGTCTTTTCACGACGTGGAAAATGTCCTACGTTTTCCGGTCAGGCGTCGTTTAGCAGTTTACGCTACAAAAATGATGTCAAATCTGAAATAACTGGATGCTCTGAGATCCTTCTTGCATCATTCGGCCGGGCTTTTGGGGTCGCCGCACCCACGGCAACCATCCGCCCGTCCCGTCCCCTCGACTCTACCCTGCCGCCCCCTCCCTGTCCAGCCCAAACTTTCCTCCCGCCATTTTCGCCCACGTTCAAAGAACGAATGTTCCCTGTCGCCCCATCCCCCGCCTTCTCCCCGTCCAAGACTTGCAGGGCGGGCCCCATGCCGCCCCCCCCCTCGCCCCCAAATCCAGCCCTCGAAAATCAAGCGATTTTCCCAATGATTTTCAAAGAAAGAAACGGTTCTGTTAAAAAATTTCACCTTCCCGTGCAAACCGCCCGCACCCCCTGCGCCAGCACCTCAACCCCCAGCCGCACCTCCGGGTGCCCCGCCACTCGTGCCGCCATCCCCTCCCCCAGCTCTACCACCACCTCGCGCGGATCGACCGTCAGCCCCGCCCCCAGCCATTTCAGATACGCCTCTTTGGCCGTCCAGAGCCGCAAAAAGCGCACCTCCCGCTCCTCCTCCCCGCCCCCGGCCCGGACAAATGCCACCTCCTCGTCTCCGGCAATCCGCTTCAGCAGGGCGTCCCCCCGTGCTCGTGCCCGTCGTCCAAACGCCTCGAAATCCATCCCGACTTCCCCCGCGCACGTCGCCAGCATCGCCGTCGTCCCCGAATGCGTAGCCGAAAACCGGAAAAGTCCCGCCTCCCGAAACCTCGGCTTGCCCTGTTCCCCGAACACCACCTCCGTCGTCGCCAGCCGCCGGCCCACCCCCTGCAACGCCTCGTCGAGCAGCATCCCCACCGCCAGCGACAGCCGCCTCGCCTGCTCCCCGCGCAGCCGCTCGACCTTCTCCCGCCGCCACGACGGCATGGCCGCCAGCGCCCGCTCCCACGCCCCCGCCGCGTCGAACGCCGCAATCTCCATGCTCGTTATGGTCACTGCCTGTCCCATGTCTGCCCTTTTTCACCTACCTTAGAAACTCGCCCGCCCGCTGGCAAGCCCTCTTTTCCGCTTTCCCGTATCGCGCAGTTGGTCATAGTAACGGACACTCTTTGGCGAATGGGTCGGAAGTGAGACGGGGCCCGTTGGTCAAATACTGGACACTCTGTTAGAATGGAGGAATGAGCAACATGTCGAGAATGGCCACGGCCGAATACATCGGC
>JAFTAH010000069.1 GCA_017458625.1 Kiritimatiellia bacterium
GGCCGCCCAAAACGGCACGGGACGCGCTTCGAAGCGCGTCCCGTGCCGTTTTGGGCGGCCGTCAGACGACCGGCCTTCAGGAAGGGGGGAATCGGGGAAAGTGAACGGGGGAAAAGTGAAGAAAAGGAGGCACGGGGGAGAAAAGGGGGGAGAGGGAAGCCACAAAGGGCACAAAGGACATAAAGGGGGAAGAAGGGGGGAAAGGTGGGGGCGCGTGAGCTCTGCGGAGAAAGAGGATTGAAGCGGGGGGGGCGAGGGGAGTAGAGTGGGCGACGCGCTCGGGAGCAACCGGGCGCGAAGGAGCCATATACCATGCCAGTGACCGATTTTCTGGAACGCAACGCCCAGCTGTACCGCCACGAGGTCGCCCTCGTCGAGCTCAATCCGGAGGAGCCGGAAACCCGGCGGATGAGCTGGAAGGAGTTCGATTTGGTGCAGTCGCCGCGACGGGAGGGCTATCGGCGCGAGATCACGTGGGGGGTGTTCGACGAGAAGGCGAACCGCTTCGCGAACATGCTCCTCGGGCGCGGGGTCAAGAAGGGCGACAAGGTGGCCATCCTGATGTACAACTGCCTGGAGTGGCTGCCCATCTACTTCGGGATTCTCAAGGCGGGGGCGATCGCGGTGCCGTTCAACTTCCGGTATGACGCGGACGAGATCCTGTACTGCGCGGAACTGGCGGAGGTCGATGTCATCGTGTTCGGCACGCCGTTCATCGGGCGCATCGAGCAGCATGCGGAGCGGCTGAGCAAGGGGCGGCTGCTCATCCATGTCGGCGACGGGTGTCCGTTGTTCGCGGAGAGCTACCACGAGCTGGTGGCGGACTGCTCCAGCGAGCGGCCGGACGTGACGATCACCGACGACGACTTCGGGGCCATCTACTTCTCCAGCGGCACGACGGGGTTCCCGAAGGCCATCCTCCACAAGCATCTCAGCCTGACCCAGGCGGCCGAGATGGAGCAGAAGCACCACGGCCAGGGGCGCAACGACGTGTTCCTGTGCATCCCGCCGCTCTATCACACGGGGGCCAAGTTCCACTGGATGGGGTCGCTGGTCGCGGGGTCGCGGGCGGTGCTGCTGAAGGGGGCCAAGCCGGCGACGATCCTGTCGGCAGTCTCGGACGAACGGTGCACCATCGTGTGGCTGCTGGTGCCGTGGGCGCAGGACATCCTCGATGCGCTGGACCGGGGCGACCTCAAGCTGGCCGACTACCATCTGGCACAGTGGCGGCTGATGCACATCGGGGCGCAGCCGGTGCCGCCGTCGCTGATCAAGCACTGGCTGGAATACTTTCCGCATCACCAGTACGACACGAACTATGGGCTGAGCGAGTCGACGGGGCCGGGGTGCGTGCATCTGGGGGTCGAGAACGTGGCCAAGGTGGGGGCCATCGGGGTGCCCGGCTACCGCTGGCAGGCCAAGATCGTCGACGAAAATGGGCAGGAAGTCGCCCCCGGCGAGATTGGCGAGCTCTGCGTGAAGGGGCCCGGGGTCATGACGTGCTACTTCAACAATCCCGAGGCCACGGCGGAGACGCTTCGCGAGGGCTGGCTCTTCACCGGCGACATGGCGCGGCAGGATCCGGACGGCTTCTACTTCCTCGTGGACCGCAAGAAGGACGTGATCGTCAGCGGCGGCGAGAACCTGTATCCGGTCGAGATCGAGAACTTCATCCGGCGCAACGAAAAGGTCAAGGACGTGGCCGTCATCGGGCTACCCGACCGGCGGCTCGGCGAGAAGGCGGCCGCCATCGTGGAAATCAAGGAGGGGATGGTCGCGACCAAGGAGGAGCTGGAGGACTTCTGCCTGGAGCTGCCGCGCTACAAGCGGCCCAAGGAGATCATTTTCGCGGATATTCCGCGCAACGCGACCGGCAAGATCGAGAAGCCGCGGCTGCGGGCGCAATACGGGGCCGACCGGCTGGTCGAAAAGGAGAACGAGGGCTAGGGCAATTTTGGGGGGGACATCCGACTTCCGACGTCCGACTTCCGGCGTCCGACTTCCGGAGAGCGGGATTTTTCGTCTGGGCGGGAGAAAGAAAACGCGAAATTCTCCAAGGAATTCGCGTCTAAAAGGAATGGCGGAGAGAGTGGGATTCGAACCCACGGAGGCTATTCACCTCGCCTGATTTCGAGTCAGGTGCCTTTGACCACTCAGCCATCTCTCCGCACCAGGCAGATGGAGCGGGTGAAGGGAGTCGAACCCTCGTGATCAGCTTGGAAGGCTGACGCTCTACCGTTGAGCTACACCCGCGCCGAAAAGCTTGGACAGGCGCGTATCATCCGGGCTAGACCCCGCCAAGGCAAGCAAAAAACGATGGCGCGGGGAACTTTTTGCTCTTCCCCCATTGCACGACTCTTGGCAACGGATGCGGTGCGTTTACTCTGGTGAAGCCCCTCGGCAAAAGAGGGTGGGGGAAGAGGAATTGATGGCTTGACTTTGGGGGGTGGGGAACATAAGAAAAAAGGGGTTGGGGGTACGTGGAAGGAGAAAAGCATGAAGATGGCACGATGTTGGATGATGGCGGTGGCGGCATGTCTGGTGGGGTGCGGGCCGGGGGAGGGGAAGATCATCATCCAGAACGGAAGCGATACGCGCGTCGCCACGGGCTACCAGGAGGTGGTTTGCGCGGAGCAGGGGTTTGCGACGAAGTGCCTGGACTGCTATGAGTCGGGATGGGTGGACGGGGACGGGTTCTATATCTACGTCGGCAAGGGGACAGGCATTCCGTATGTGCTGATTTGGCGGAACAAGGGGGTGCGAGTGGATCCGGCGAAGTACCTGGATGGACAGCTGCGGCGGGAGATGGCAGAGCAGTATGGCGAGAATCTGCTCGAGTCCGGCGAGCTGAAGATGCACACGTACGGGGAGCAGACGGTGCCAGGGGTGCTGTTCACCTACAAGGTGGGGGATGCGGTCGTGAAGTCGCAGCGGCTGGCGTTGCGGCAGGGCGACGACCTGGTCCTGTTCAACGCGAAATATGTGGATGGGAGCGCGTATGCGCACAGCACGATGGACGTGCTGAAGGCGGCGGTGGAGAATTACCGGACGACCGAGGGAACGGCGGCGGGTCCGGCGGGGACGGACAAGCTGGAGCAGCCGGCGGGGAAGGCGGCGGCGGGCAAGACGGCGGCGGGGCGCGGGCGGCTGGACATCAAGCCTGCAGAGGCGGCGAGCGTGACGTATGAGCGGTATGCCGACCCGAGCGGCTATTTCACGATGGAGATTCCGAAGGGGTGGCGAGTGCGGACGGGGCTCAAGCCGCGTGGGGAGTTGGACCTGATCAGCTATGCGATTTCGGTGTTTGACCCGAAGAAGCCGGACCGGGAGCTGTACTTCAACCTGAACGCGGCGCTGGGGGTGAAGTCGCAGGCAGCGCATGACTGGTATGTGCGGGCGTATGGCCCGGCGAACATGTTTGCGCAGATGCCGGTGGTGGCGGAGCCGTCCACGGCGGGGTTCTTCGCGGCGATGGGGCCGCTGTACGGCTATCGGGACTTCCACGTGATGGAGCGCCTGGGCAAGACGCCGATGGGCGGCGAGGCGGTGGTGGCGCGGTGCGTCTCGCAGAGGTCGGGAGCGGCGCTGCAGGGGCTGTTCCACGCGGTGGTCACGAGCATGTCCTATCTGGTGCAACAGAATCCGATGCAGCTGGGCGGGCCGATGGTGGACGCGGGGCCGTTGTCGGAGTACGTCATCCTGTCGGAGGTCACGCCGGAGGAGGAGTTCGTGGACTGGCAGCCGGTGCTGGACCACTGCCTGGGGAGCATCGTGTTCACGGCGGCGTTCCAGCGGCAGCGGCAGCAGGCGTGGGCGCAGCTGATGGGGACGGTCGCGTATCAGATGCATACGGCGGACGCAATCAGCGGCATGATCATGGATTCGTATGAGCGGCGGAATGCGACCTACGACGTGCTGTCGCAGAAGCGCAGCGACGCCACGCTAGGCTACGAACGGGTGCTGGACACGGAAACCGGGGACTACTACCGCGCCGAGAACGGCTTCAGCGACTGGTATGACGGCCAGCGCTACCAGCCCGTCGACGACGACAAGGCGTACCTGACCCCGGTGAGCGGGTACATCAACTGGAAATAGGCCGCCGGATGTCCGCAGATTGGCCCCCGGTGAACTCTGCGGGCCATTCGGACTTGCACCCGCCGCGCCGCAGGTGCATACTTTCTCCCGCATTTTTCCAGAACCAGAGGTTTGACCATGAACGAGCTTCCAAAAACCTATGACGCCAAGGCCATCGAACCCAAGTGGTACGCCTGGTGGAAGGACCACGGTCTTTTCCATTCGGACGCGACGCGCGGGGGCAAGCCCTACTCCGTGGTCATTCCTCCTCCGAACGTGACCGGCATCCTGCACATGGGCCATGCCCTCAACGAGACGATCCAGGACGTCCTCGTCCGTCGCCGTCGCATGCAGGGCTACAACACCGTCTGGGTTCCCGGCACCGACCACGCCGGCATCGCCACCCAGAACGTCGTCGAGCGCCAGCTCAAGAAGGAGGGCAAGTCCCGCTGGGATCTTGGCCGCGACGAGTTCCTGAAGCGCGTCTGGGCCTGGCGGGAGCAGTATGGCGGCACCATCCTCCGCCAGATGCAGACGCTCGGCATCTCCTGCGACTGGGATCGCACCCGCTTCACCATGGACGAAGGGCTCAGCGAGGCAGTCGCCGAGGTCTTCTGCCGCCTCTACGACAAGAAGCTGATCTACCGCGGCGAGTACATCATCAACTGGTGCCCCCGCTGCTGCACCGCCCTCTCGGACGAGGAAAGTGAGCATGAGGACGAGGAGGGCCACCTCTGGCACATCCGCTATCCGGTCAAGGACGGCCGAGCCGGCGAATGCGTCATCGTCGCCACCACCCGCCCCGAAACCCTTCTGGGCGACACCGCTGTCGCCGTCAACCCCCGCGACGAACGCTACGCCCGCTTCCGCGGCAAGACCCTCATCCTTCCCCTCGTCGGCCGCGAGATTCCACTCATCGAGGACGACTATTGCGATCCCACCTTCGGCACCGGCGCGGTCAAGGTCACCCCCGCCCACGACCCCAACGACTTCGAGATGGGCCGCCGCCACGACCTTCCTGTCATCAACGTCATGACCGACGACGCGCACATGAACGAGGCCGCCGGTGCCTATGCCGGCCTCGACCGCTTCGAGTGCCGCACCCGCATCGTCGCCGACCTCCAGACCCAGGGATTCCTCGTCAAGGTCGAGTCCCACCGCCATGCCGTCGGCCACTGCTACCGCTGCCATACCGCGGTCGAGCCGCGCCTGTCTCCCCAGTGGTTCGTCCGGATGAAGCCCCTCGCCCGCGCCGCCATCGAGGCCGCCAAGGATGGCCGCGTCCGCTTCGTCCCCGAGCGCTGGACCAAGGTCTACCTCGAATGGATGGAGAACATCCGCGACTGGTGCATCTCCCGCCAGATCTGGTGGGGCCACCGCATTCCCGTCTACTACTGCGACAATCCCGCCTGCCGCCACGAGTGGGCCGCCCGCACCGCCCCTGCCGAGTGCCCCGAATGCCACGGCACCGCCTTCCATCAGGATCCCGACGTGCTGGACACGTGGTTCAGCTCGTGGCTCTGGCCGTTCTCCACCTTCGGGTGGCCCCGCGAAGGCGCCGACCTCTCCTTCTACTACCCCACCACCGACCTCGTCACCGCTCCCGACATCATCTTCTTCTGGGTCGCCCGCATGATCATGGCCGGCCTCGAGTTCATGGGCGACGTCCCCTTCCGTCGCGTCTACCTCCACGGGACCGTCCGCGACAACCAGGGCCGCAAGATGTCCAAGTCGCTCGGCAACTCCATCGACCCGCTGGACATCGTCCGCGACTTCTCCGCCGACGCCCTCCGCTTCTCCCTCGTCGCCCTCACCGCCACCGGGCAGGACGTCTACATCTCCAAGGAGAAGTTCGAGCTCGGGCGCAACTTCGGCACCAAGCTCTGGAATGCCGCCCGCTTCATGCAGATGAACCAGCATGGTGCTGCCGTCGACGTGGCCAGCCCCGTCTTCGACCCCGCCCTGCTCACCCCGGACGACCAGTACATTCTCGCCCAGCTCCACCGCACCATCCGCGCCTGCGACGAGCATATCGAGCGCTGCCGCTTCAACGACTACGCCAAGGCCGTCTACGAGTTCTGCTGGCACGAGTTCTGCGACTGGTATGTCGAATACGCCAAGCAGCCCCTCAACGGGGCCGATGCCGCGCGCAAGGCCGAGGTGCTAAAGGTCATGAACTACGTCTTCAGCCGTTCCCTCTGCCTACTCCATCCCATCATGCCGTTCCTCACCGAGGAACTCTGGCACGGCCTTGGCTACACCACCATTGCCGAGTCCATCGTGAACGCCCCCTGGCCTACGCCTCTCGACGACGACGAGCTCGCCGCCTGGGGTGTCCAGTCCGCCGCCGTCGCCTACGTCTCCGCGAAGCACGCCGCCATGACCCTCGCCCGCAACCTGCGCGCCGACTACGGCTTGTCTCCGGCCCAGACCGCCGACTTCGTCCTGCGTCCCCTCGACCCCGACACCGCCGCCCGCGTCCAGGCCGACCGCGCCGACTACCTTTCCGTCCTGCGCGCCGCTTCTCTCCAGGTAGAGACCAGCTACACCCCGCCGCACCCTCTCCCCTCCGTCATCACTCCGCTCGGCACCCTGTTCATGTCGCTCGAGGGCCACATCGACGCCGAGGCCGAGAAGAAGCGTCTTTCCGAGCAGATCGCCAAGGCCCAGGCCGACATCCTGGGGGTCAGCCGTCGCCTCGACAATGCCGACTTCGTCGCGCGTGCGCCGGCCGCCGTTGTCCAGCAGGTCCGCGAACGTCGCCAGGCCCTGGAGGAGAAGCTCCAGAAGCTCCAGACCCTCCTCGACGCGATTCCTTAGCCGCGTTTTCCCAGACGGGAGTGGCGCTCGGCCCCGCTCTAGCCACCTCTGGCCTAGAATCCTAGGATTCTAGATTTCTGGTTTCTGGCGGGCTAGAGCGGTTTTCAAATTACTGTAGCCATTTGGCGGGCGGCTTCCGGAGGTGCGGCTTCCAGCCGCGCAATTAATTTGGGCGCGACAGGATGTCGCACCTCCGAACCTTGCGGCCACACATTTTCGCAAAATGCTCTA
>JAFTAH010000070.1 GCA_017458625.1 Kiritimatiellia bacterium
CCCCTTCAGCCGCCCCCTTTTCTCGCTCCTGGCGCGTCAGCCCCCCCTCTTTTCTCATTTCACTTTTCACTGCAGCGCTCGCGCCGCCCGCCCCCTTTTCCCTTGCCCCGTTCCTCTCCTTTTCGTATATACTTTTCGCCGATGTCTTCCCCCCTCTCATCTCCGACTCCGCCCGCTTTGGCCGTCCGTCCCGACGGCCCTTCTGTCGTCGTCGTCACCCTCTCCGGCGACTGGATCCTCGCCGCCCCGCACCCCGACGCCGACCGCCTCCTCGCCGCCCCCTCCCCCTTCGGCACCGCCACCCGCGCCCGCATCGACGCTGCGGCCCTCGGACGCTGGGACAGTTCCCTCCTCGTCTTTCTGCGCGCCCTCTCCTCCCGCGCCGCCGCCGCCACGCCGCCCGTGACGCTCGACCTCTCCTCGCTGCCCGCCGGCGCCCGCACCCTGCTCGACCTGGCCGCCGCCCCCTCGCCCTCCGGCGCCCCGCCGCCGCCCGCCGCGCCCCCGTCCTTCCTCGCGCGCGTCGGCCTCGCCGCCCACGCCTCCTTCACCCAGCTGGGCGCTTCCCTGCGCTTCGCCGACGACCTCGTCCGCTCCTTCGCCCGCTTCTTCGCCGGACGCGCCCGCTTCCGCCGCGAAGACTTCTGGGCGCTCCTCCACGACTGCGGCCCCTCCGCCCTGCCCATCCTCTCGCTCCTGGCGTTCCTCATCGGGGTCATCCTTTCGTTCCTGGGCTCCGTGCAGCTCAAGCTCTTCGGCGCGGAACTCTACGTCGCCAACGCCGTCGCCATCGGCATGACCTGCGAAATGGGCGGCCTCATCACGGGCATCCTGATGGCGGGCCGCACCGCCGCCTCCTTCGCCGCGCGCCTGGGCACCATGCAGGTCAACGAGGAAATCGACGCCCTCCTCACCATGGGCTTCTCCCCGATGGACTTCCTGGTCCTGCCCCGCACCCTGGCCCTGCTCCTGATGCTGCCCCTCCTGGCCCTCTACGCCATGCTCATGGGCATCCTCGGCGGCGCCTTCATCGGCGTGGGGCTCCTAGGCATCGCCCCCGCCCAATACCTACACCAAACGATTGCCTCCCTCTCCCTCGGCGGCATCCGCGACGGCCTCGTGAAAGTCGTCGCCTTCGCCTTCGTCATCGCCGTCTGCGGCTGCCGGCAGGGCCTCCGCTGCGGCCGCTCCGCCGAAGCCGTCGGCACCGCCACCACCTCCGCCGTCGTCCAGTCGCTCGTGGGCCTGGTCGTGGCCGACTCCATCATCTCGGTGCTCTATGTCCTCTTCTGACCCCGCCCCGCCCCCCATCCGCGTCGAAGGCCTCTCCATGGCCTACGGCACCCGCGTCGTCCAGCGCGACCTCTCCTTCACCGTCTCCGAAGGCGACATCTTCGTCATCATGGGCGGCTCCGGATGCGGCAAATCCACGCTTTTGCGCCACCTCGTCGGCCTCCAGGCCCCCGCCGCCGGGCGCGTCCTCGTCCGCGGCACCGACTTCTGGGCCGCCCCCCCCGCCACCCGCGCCGCCCTCCTCCGCCGCATGGGCATCCTCTACCAGGGCGGCGCCCTCTGGTCTTCCATGACCCTCGCCGAAAACGTCGCCCTTCCCCTCCAGTCCTGGACCGACCTCCCCGCCGACGAAATCTCGCGCCTCGTCTCCCTCAAGCTGGCCCTCGTCGGCCTCGACGGCTTCGGCAACCACTACCCCGCCGAAATCTCCGGCGGAATGCGCAAGCGCGCCGGCCTCGCCCGCGCCATCGCCCTCGACCCCGACATCCTTTTCTTCGACGAGCCCTCCGCCGGCCTCGACCCCGTCTCCGCCAAGCTCCTCGACGACCTCATCCTCCAGCTCCGCGACTCCCTGGGCGCCACCGTCGTCGTCGTCACCCACGAACTCGCCTCCATCTTCGCGATTGCCACCAACTCCGTCTTCCTCGACGCCGCCACCCGCACCCAAATCGCCGCCGGCAACCCCCGCGACCTCCTCGACAACTGCCCCCTCCCCACCGTACAGCGCTTCCTCCGCCGCGGCGTCCTTCCCCAAACCCCGACAACCACCCCATCAACCCCGGAACCCTGACCGCCATGAAACACCCCGCCCTCCTCGGAGCCTTCGTCCTCGGCGCCCTCGCCATCGCCATCGCCGCCGTGTTCACCCTCGGCGGCCCCGCCTTCTTCGAGGAAAAGAGCTCCTGCATCGCCTACTTCGAAGACAACGTCTCCGGCCTCGACGTCGGCGCCCCCGTCGAATACCAGGGCGTCAAGGTCGGCTCCGTCACCGACATCCACCTCGAATGCGACCTCTCCACCGTCCAGTTCGTCCGCCCCGTCCGCTTCGAACTCTCCTCCCGCTCCATCCACTACTCCGGCACCTCCGGCGACGACGACGCGGAGTTCTACAACGCCCTCGTCCGCTCCCAGGGCCTCCGCGCCCAGCTCGCCTCCCAGTCCCTCCTCACCGGCAAACTCAAGATCACCCTCACCCACGCCCCCGACACCCCCATCGTCCTCGCCAACCGCGACGACGACAACGACGCCATCGAAATCCCCACCATCCCCTCCCCCCTCTCCGCCGCCGCAAAGAAACTCTCCGACCTCCCCTTCCCCGAAGTCGTCGCCGAACTCCGCTCCTCCCTCGCCGGCGTCTCCGCCATCGTCAACTCCCCGGAAGTCGCCGACACCGTATCCCGCCTCCCCGCCACCCTCGCCGCCGCCACCGACGCCCTCTCCGCCGCCACCGCCACCCTGGACCTCCTCCGCGACCGCCTCCCGCCTCTCCTCGACAACCTTTCCACCGCCAGCGGCTCCGTTTCCTCCGCCGCCGACTCCGTAACCACCACCCTCTCCGCCGACTCCCCCTACTACCGCCTCCTCTCCGACGCCATCGAAGACATCCAGGAAGCCGCCACTTCCCTGCGCCTCTTCCTCGACACCCTCGAACAAAACCCCGAATCCCTCCTCCGCGGCAAGAGCAGCGACTGATCTGAAAGGCCTATCCATGAAAAAGAACGTCTTCCCCGCCCTCCTCCCCGCCCTCGCCCTGCTTGCCGGCTGCCTCGGCGCGCCCTCCCCCCGGCCCACCCTCCATTCCCTGGCCCCCCTCTCCGCCCCCGCGCCCCTTCCCGAGCCCGCCCCCGGCGCCACCCCCCTCTACCTCCTTCCCGTCGAAATCCCCCACCACCTCGACCGCCCCCAAATCTCCGTCGTCTCCCCCGACGACCCGGACATTCTCCTCGCCCTTGAACGCGAACGCTGGACCGCGCCCCTTCCCGACGCCGTCGCCGCCACCCTCTGGCCCGCCCTCGCCGCCGCCCTCCCCGCCTACGCCGTCCAGCCCCGCCCCTCA
>JAFTAH010000011.1 GCA_017458625.1 Kiritimatiellia bacterium
GCCATCGGGCGGCAAATCGCCAAGGCCAACCGGCGCCAGATGAACCGCGACATGGCGGGCAAGGGCCTCCCCACGCCCGCCGAGCTGGAGACGGCCTGGACTCGCCACCCGGGCCGCAAGCGTACGCTGACGGAGGCCCTCCGCCTCGGCGGCACGCTCCTGCGCATCACCACCGTCCTCGATGCGTCGCCCATCCTCAACGACAAGGGACGCATGGTGGGGCGGCGCGGCGGCCTCAAGGCCTGGCTGGCGGAATACTGCCCTTCCGTCAACTACACCACGGCCTGCCGCTACCGCAAGCTCGCCAGCCTGCTGCTGCAGCTGCTCGACGTCGAGGGCGACAACGCCGGCGCCGTCGTGGACTACGTGCTGCCAGATGGCCCCCGGGTGCGCGGTCCCGACGCCCCGGAAATTCGCCGCACCCGAGAATACGTGGGGGCCCTGCTCGACTTCCATCCCAGCCAGCGCGGCCTCCGGGGCGTCCTCCGCAACGAGCTCCGCAAGGCCGGCAAGATGGCCTAATCCACACTCAAAACCAGCAAAAAATCAATGCTTTTCACGAAATATCACAGCATGATGGCCAGCGTGGAGATGAGAGGCCAAGGCGCGCGGACGACAGCGGATGGACGGCGGAAAAAGCAGAGTCTGTTTCGTGCAAACACTAGAAATCTAGAACTCTAGGATTCTAGCAGCAGAGTCCTCTCATGTTTCCTCTCCCCCCCCGCCTACCCTCGCCTCGCCTTTTGCCAATTGTCATGCGCATTCAGGTGCATTCAGGGGGGCAGAAGGGGATTGCGGGGGTGGGGGTGGGGAAGGTAGGATGAGGGGCGTGGACGGGAAGAGACAGTCGAAGGTGGGGAACGTGACGCTGGCCGGGCAGGATCGGTCGGCGTTGGCGGGATTATTGCAGCACGGGGAGGTGGGAGCCGTGCGTGGGATGCCCGGGGTGGCGGAGGCGTGGCTGGCGGTGGAGCTGGCGGGGCTGGCGCGGGGAATGGTCGTCGTCGTCGCGGAAAGCTCACGGGCGCTGGAGGTGCTGGCGTCGGATGTGGCATCGGTGGGCGCGGGGCGCGGGGTGCGGACGACGGTCTTGCCAGCGGTGAACGGGGATGGTCTGGGGCTACGGGCGCGCTCCCGAGCAGGTCGGGGCGAGGCGGAGGGGGCGCGGATGGTGGGGTTGAAGGCGTGTCTGGACTGGCAGGGGAAGGGGTTGCTGCTGACGTGTGTGCAGTCGCTGCTGGAGCCGGCACCGCGACCGGAGGGACTGCGCAAGGAATGCCAGCGGCTGCGGCTGGGGGAGGAGCACGACCTGGAAACGCTATGCGAGCGGCTGGCGGCAATGGGGTACTCGTTCGAGGCGGAGGTGCTGGTGAAGGGGCAGGCGAGCCGGCGGGGCGGCGTGCTGGACGTGTGGGTGCCGGCGGACGAGTGGCCGATGCGGCTGGAGTTCTTCGGGGATGTCATCGATGGGATGCGGCGGTTCGATCCGGCGACGCAGCGGAGCGTAAGTCGCGAGGAGGCGGTGGAGATTGCGCCTGCGGGACTCGGAACGGAAACCGGGACGGGCGAGCCGGGGGACGTGTTGGCGTATCTGCCGAAGGACGCGGCGTTCGTGTGGCTGGATCCGGACGGGCTGTTGCGGTATTTCGCGATGAGCCAGGAGCTGGCGAAAGGCGTCGGGGGCAGAGGCTCAGGCGCAGAGAAGGGGGAGGAAGAGGAGAGCGTCTGGAGGGGGTTCACGAACTGGCGGATGGGGATTCGACAGCGGTTCACGGGCGGGCAGCTGGACGTCGGAGGGCGGGAGGACGTGGGTGGTTTCGCGGCGGCCGCGCCCGGGACGGCGGAGATGCCGCACGGGGGGCGTGACCTGGGCATCGAGCCATTCGCGGGAATTCCGGCATTGGCCGGGCGGTCGCTGCCGGTGGATGTGCTGGAGCGGGAGCGGCAGGAGCTGGTGGAGGAGTTGCGGGCGCGAGTGGCGGCAGGCTGGCGGGTGGTGGTGCGGTTCGAGACGGAGGCCGGGGCGCGGCGGTTTGCGAAGGTGTACGGGGACGGGGCGGGTGGCGGAGGGCTGGAGCTCGCGGTGGGCGGCGTCAGCGGCAGCGCGGAATGGACGCACCAGCGGACGCTCTGGGTGGCGGAAGCAGACGTCTACGGGACACGGAAGGATACGTCGGGACGGCGGCAAGGGTCGTCGCGGGCGGTGGCGGTGGATGCGACGGGGGAGCGGCTGGCGAGCTGGACGGACCTGCGCCCCGGCGAGCTGGTGGTGCATGTGCAGCACGGCATCGGGAAGTATCTGGGGTTGTTCGAAATCCGGTTCGACGGGGAGCTGCAGGAGGTGCTGGCGGTGGAGTACGCGGAGGGGGCGCGGCTCTATGTGCCGGCGGACCAGGCCCATCTGCTGAGCCGCTACGTGGGAGTGGGACACGCGAAGCCGCCGCTGCATGCGCTCGGCGGACACCGGTGGCTGCGGGAGCGGAAGGCGGCCGAACGCGCGGCCTCGGACCTCGCCGCCCAGATGCTCCAGACGCAGGCGAAACGAGCCGCGATGCCCGGGCACGCATTTGCGGCGGATACGCCCTGGCAACGCGACTTCGAGGATGCATTCCCGTACGTGGAGACGCCGGACCAGGCCGCCGCCATTGCGGCCGTCAAGCGCGACATGGAGGCGCCGAGGCCGATGGACCGGCTCGTCTGCGGGGACACGGGCTATGGCAAGACCGAGGTGGCGATGCGGGCGGCATTCAAGGCGGTCATGGACGGACGGCAGGTGGCGGTGCTGGTGCCGACGACGGTGCTGGCGCAGCAGCACTACGAGACGTTTCTGGCACGGATGGGACGGTTCCCCATCAGCGTGGAGCTGCTGAGCCGGGCACGGTCGCGCCTGGAGGCGGCGGAGGTGCTGAAGCGGGCGGCCGAGGGGAAGGTGGACGTGCTGGTCGGGACGCATCGCCTGTTGCAGCGGGACGTCAGTCTGCCGCGCCTAGGCTTGGTCATCATCGACGAGGAACAGCGGTTCGGGGTGGAGGCCAAGGAGCACCTCAAGCGAATGCGGGCGTCGGTGGATGTGCTGACCCTGACGGCCACGCCAATCCCGCGTACGCTGTACCTCTCGCTGGTGGGAGCGCGGGACCTGTCGGTGATCCAGACGGCACCGCGCGAGCGGCTCGCCATCGAGACCTACGTGGCGCAGGACGACGACGGCCTGGTGCGGGAGGCGATCCTGCGGGAACTGAGCCGCGGCGGCCAGGTGTTCTTCCTGCACAACCGGGTGCAGACGCTGGATGCGATGCGGGGGCGGCTAAAGGCGCTGGTGCCGTCGCTACGCATCCTGGTGGCGCACGGGCAGATGCCGGAGACGCGGCTGGCAGCCATCATCCGGGACTTCGCGCAGCGAAAGGCGGACCTGCTGCTCTGTACGACCATCATCGAGAGTGGCGTGGACATGCCCAACGTCAACACGATTCTGATTGACCGGGCGGACCGCTTCGGCATGGCCGACCTCTACCAGATCCGCGGCCGCGTGGGACGGTCTCCCGTGCAGGCCTACGCCTATCTGCTGCTGCCGCGCCACCTTTCGTTGTTCCGGGAGGCCCGGGAGCGCATTGCGGCCATCCGGCGGCATTCGTCGCTGGGAGCGGGCTACAAGCTGGCGTTGCGCGACCTGGAGATTCGCGGAGCGGGGAATGTCCTGGGCGCGGCGCAAAGCGGACACATCGCGGCGGTAGGCTTTGGGCTCTACTGCCAGCTGCTGGAGCGGACCGTGGCGCAGATGCAGGGGCGCAAGCCGCGGCCTATCGTCGACGTGCGCGTGCGGTTGCCGTTCCTGAGCCTCTCGCCTGCGCCCGTGCCGGAAGAGGGCGGGAACGACGAGGCGCACGCGCCACCGCCGGCGGCCATTCCGCGCGATTTCGTGACCGACGAGGCCATCCGCATCGAGATGTACCGGCGGCTGTCGTCGCTGGCCTTCCTGCCCGAGGTCGATGCCCTGGAGGCCGAGTGGCGCGACCGCTTCGGGCCCCTGCCGCCGGCCGTGCGCCGTACGCTGGACGTGGCGCGGCTGCGGGTGCGGGCGGCGGCGCTGGGGGTCAAGTCCGTCATCGTGGAGGGCGACCGCCTGGTGCTCGCGACCGTCACCGGCCACTACCTCATGCCCAACCACCGCCACCCGCGCCTCCACCGTCACGACCCCGACGAACGCCTCGCCGAAATCCTACGTGTCCTGGAAAAGCTGACGCCGTCTGGGGCGCAATCCCAGTCCCAGCCCCAGCCGCCAGCGAGGCGCGGTTGACGCCATGGAGTCGGGAGGGTAGGATGCGGCCTCGTTTCCGGCAGAGACAATGGAATAGCAGAAAGACAACGACATGAGACGACTGGTCAAGCGGACGTTGGGGGCGTGGGGGTGGCCGTTCACCGGATGGCGGAAGGACGGGGGCGCACTGATCCTGACGTTCCACCGCGTGCGGGCAGGCGGAGCAGCCGAAGGGGAGCCCATGGGAAATCTCGTGGCGGACGCGGAGGCATTCCGGAACTTGCTGACGTGGCTGTGCGAGGTGGCCGAACCCATTGCGCTGGAGGACTGGTGGCGGGACGGGGGACATCGCCAGGCACGGAAGGGAGCGCGGGGGTTCTTCGTGGTCACGTTCGACGACGGATGGGCCGACAATGCAACGGTGGCGGGGCCCATTTTGCGGGAACTGGGCGTTCCGGCGACGGTCTTTTTGTGCACGGGGGCGGTGGAACAACGACAGCCGTTCTGGTGGCAGGTGGCCGGGCTCGACGATGCGGCAATCGAACGCCTGAAGCGCGAGGAGCCCGCCGGACTGCCGGAACGCTTCGCGACGGCGGGAACGCCAGAGGTTCGCCGGGCGGCGGCGGAGCAATTCCTGACGTGGGAGCAGGTGGTGGATTGGGCCCAGCAAGGCGGGGTGCGTTTTGGACTTCATGGTCATCGGCACGAACTGATGGATTCGATGCGCCGGGCGGACGCCCTGGAGGATGTGGAGACCTGCTGGCGACTGGTGAATGCGCATGTTCCGGAAGCGGCCCGCTCGCCATTTTTCTGCTGGCCGAACGGGAATGTGCGCGAGGATTTGTCGATTGAGATGGCAGGCTTGGGCCTAGAAGGCGGATTGTCGACACACCCCGGCATCGCCCATGCCGATTGGCCGGAAGACCGCTGGAGGCTGCCGCGAGTGAACGTCGATGCGCGCCTGGCAGCAGATTGCGCCCTTTGGAAGTGGGCCATTGAGAAAGGGCGCCACAGCCGCACCTAGAGCTGTTTCAAAAATGACGTAGCCATATACGGTTGGGGCCGACCGCCGGGCGCCCCGTTCTGGGAGATGGGGCTTCCAGCCGTACTCCAGCCGCACATCTTTTTCCAGCGCGGCAAGATGCCGCACCTCCCAATAAAAGGCACATTTCCACTTCCGGAGGTGCGGCTTCCAGCCGCGCACGGCCCGCCATCTTTTCTTAATTCGCTCTAAAGCGATTTTCAAATGACTGTAGCCATTTGGCGGGCGGCTTCCGGAGGTGCGGCTTCCAGCCGCGCAATTAATTGGTGCGCGACAGGATGTCGCAACTCCGAACCTTGCGGCCACACTTTTTCGAAAACCGATATTGTGTCCTGGTTTATAAAAACTTGTTCAAACGACGGCATGGTGTTTCCCGCCGAGGCGCCGGTTTGAAGGCGCAGTTTCCTGCGTCGAAATCCGGCAACGACGTGGGGGAACATCAGGGCAAGTTTGGACAAGGAATTTTGAAGTCAGGACACTAGGGCACGGGGAACTTGTCGGTGAGAGCGAGAACTTCGTTGCGAACTTGATCGGCCACCGTCTCGTCGTCGAGATGACGCAGCAGCTGGCCAATCC
>JAFTAH010000071.1 GCA_017458625.1 Kiritimatiellia bacterium
AAACTTGTTCAAACGACGGCATGGTGTTTCCCGACGAGGCGCCGGATTGAAGGCGCAGTTTCCTGCGTCGAAATCCGGCAACGACGTGGGGGAACATCAGGGCAAGTTTGGACAAGGAATTTTGAATTCAGGACACTAGCCTTGCGTTTGCACTGAATCCCTAAACCTGCCCGGGAGTCATTCCCGGGCTTTTTGTGTCCCGCCTCCCCTCCCCCGCTCGCGTCTCGTCCCCATCGTCCTCTCTGCCCTCCTTCCCGACTGTCGACCGGCGCTTGTCGACAATCGGTCCTGCCTCCTCCCCCCCCCTCTGCACATCTTCAGCCGCGCAAAGCACACATGGGTTTCTTCGGCAGGCAACTGGATTTGCCTGTGCGCCCGAAAGGCCCCGGCTATGCTTGCCCGCCCTGACCTTTCGCCTGGCTTTCCGCTTGCTTCAAACGCCGCTTCTTGCGTCGCCGCAACGTGACAAAGATCAGGCCATAGACGGATCCCATGAGGGCGACAACCATCCAAATAACCCCAAAATTATTGGCAAAGAACACCCCGATGTGCAAAAGCACGTGCCAAAGCCAATTCCCCACCGCCGTCCAAAAGTCCACAAACTTCTGCCACCCAAACGCCATCCAGGCAGCAAAAACGATTGCCACCCACAAGACGCCCCAAAAGATGGCCCGGACAATGCTCTTCGCGTACTTCAGACAGCGTTTTATGAACTCGATATTGAACACAATCTTCCAAATCAACTTCGGTAGCTTCCAAAACGCGAAGATGAAAATCCCCTTGACCATCCGATAGAAGAAGTCGCCAATGATGTCAAAAAGATTTTTGTGCTCTTCTGCGGGCTCGTCGTCGACACCATCAGCACCTGGTCCCGCCGCCGCGCTTTCTGCGGCCACCGGTTCGGCCTGTGCAGAATCTGCACCCTCCGCAGGGGGCACGAACGAGTCGTCAATCGCTGCACCCGTCAGTGGTTCATGGGTGTTTTCTACGTCATCATTTGGGTTCATGGTGCCTTTTCCTGTCGTCCTGCCCAGAGTCTGCCGCAACGTTTCCAATCATTTTCGACATCCCTGCAAGCAAGTGCTGCAAGTACAGCATCCCTCTGCCGTTGGAACAAGGACATCTGGTGTTGTGACATGTTTTGGAAATACCTCATGCACAACGCTGCCAAATGCCTCCAGATGCCGCATTGCAGTCAACCTCGGCCGTGGTATACTGCGGCCCGCGCCGGCAGACGAGGGCGCAGGAGGTATTTCGATGGCAAACGGCAGGCGGATTCTGGTGTGCGGGCTGGGCAAGTCCGGCACAGCATCGGTGCGGCTGGCGCGGCATCTAGGGCTGGACGTGGTGGCGCTGGACACGCGGACGTCGGAAGCCATGGGCACCGAAGCCGCCGCCCTGGAGGCCTTGGGAGCAGAGGTTCGGCTGGGCACCACGGAAATACCGGAGGGCGAATTTGACCAAGCGGTCGTTTCGCCGGGACTGCCCCCGGACCACCCCCTGCTGGCCACGCTCCGGGCACGCGGCATTCCGCTGGAGTCGGAGGTCGACTTTGGCTGGCGTCACCGGCCCGCTGGTATCCGGACGCTGGCCTTGACGGGTTCGAACGGCAAGACCTCGCTGGTGAAAGCGCTGGCGGAACTCCTGGACGCGCCCGGAGCACCCGCCGTCGCTTGCGGCAATTATGGATTGCCTGTGGCCGAAGCGGTTTTGCAATCGCCCCCGCCAGGTTGGCTCGTCATCGAGCTTTCCAGCTTCCAGTTGGAGACCACGCGGGCGCTACACCCCGACATCGCCATCCTGCTCAATCTGCTTCCCAACCATCTGGACCGGCATGGCACCATGGAAGAATACATGCGCCTCAAGTCGCGTCTCTTCGCCAACCAAACGCCCGCCGACACGGCCATCTTCCCAGCAGATGCCCGCGAGCTTTCCTGTCTGGCCCCCAGCCTGCCGCCCGCGCCCAATGGCCCGAAGGTCCGCATGTTCTCCAACGAACTCCCCTTGCCCATCCCGGGCTCGTATTTCGATAATCCCGTGCTCCGTCCGGCCGCCGGAGCGTTATTCCTCGCCGCCGAGGCCGCCGGACGCACGCCCGAAGAAGCCCAGCAAGCGTTGCTGGCCTTCAAGCCCCTCCCCCACCGCAATGCGCTCGTCCGCGAGTGGCGCGGCGTGCGGCTGGTGGACGACTCCAAGGCGACGAATCTGGCCGCGCTCGTCGCGGGACTCCGGATGCAACCACCGGACTCGCGCATCCGCCTCATCGCGGGGGGGCGGCCCAAGGAGACGGACTTCTCGGCGGCGCTCCCGGAACTGAAGGCGCGGGTGGCCAGCTGCTACCTCATCGGCGAGGCGGCCCCCGCCTTCCAGACCGCCTGGGCGGACACCGTGCCCTGCACGCTCTGCGGCGACCTGGACACCGCCTTTGCCCAGGCCGTGGCGGCAGCCCAGCCCGGCGAAACGATCCTCCTGGCGCCTGCCTGCACCGCCTTCGACCAATTCGCGTCCTACGCGGTGCGAGGCGACCATTTCGCCTCCCTGGCCCAGTCCCTGCCCGCCTAGGCGAACCAAACCGGGCCCGCTCGCACAATGCCATTGACAGGCGGGCGGAACGGGGCTATAAGATTTGCGAATGATTTGCAAATCATGGATTGAGAGACGGACATGAGGACCTATCGGACGAGACAGCGGCAGGCGCTGGCGGAGTGGCTGGAGGGGCGCGTGGACCATGCGTTCAGCGCGCGGGAGGCGGCGGAAGCGCTGGCCGGGGCGGGGGTGAGCCTGAGCGCGGTGTATCGCAATCTCGCCGCGATGGAAAAGGAGGGGCAGCTGCGGCGGGTGGGCGCGGGCGAGGGCGGCGAGGCGCGGTACGAGTTTTCGGACCGGGAGCGGTGCGGAACGCATCTGCATCTGTCGTGCGGTCGCTGCGGGCGGACGTTTCACGTGGACGAGCGGACGAGCGGCGCGGTCTGCCGGGCGGTCGCGGCGGCGGCGGGGTTCGAGGTGGACGAGCTCGGGACGTCGATCCAGGGAATCTGCGCGGATTGTCGCCGGAGGACGGGGCCCCAAGCCCGGCCCCATCGGCATGGGCACGGGCTGAAAGTCCAGCCACACGTGCATGGGAGGTGAGCAAATGATGACGGCGCGCAGCAAAACACTCCGGCAGGCGATGGCTTGGTTGGCGGCCGTGCTGGTTCTCGCCATCGCGGGCGGCGGGAGCATGGCATGGGCGGAACCCGAGGCGTCCGCGCCCGCCCCGGCCGTGCGGGTGACGGCGACCATCTTCCCGCTGTACGACTGGGTTCGCGAAATTGCGCGGGGGCGGCTTCCCGCCGACGCGACAACCTTTCTCCTGTCCAGCGGGACGGACATGCACAGCTTCCAGCCGTCGGTCCGGGACATGGGAACGATCGGCGCCAGCGACCTGTTCCTCTACGTCGGCGGCGCGTCGGACGAATGGGTGCCCGGCGTGCTGGCGGCAACCGCGCGCAACGCGCCCAACCGCCGCGCGGTCTCGATGCGGGAAGCCTTGGGTGACCGTGCCCATGCCGAAGAACTCGGCGAGTGCATGGAACACGCCCCCCATCACCATGACGGCCACGACAAATGCGTGGAAGAAGACGAGCTCGACGAACATGTCTGGCTTTCCCTGCGCAACGCCATCGTGCTAACGGACCGCATCGCAAACGAGCTTTCGTCGCTGGACCCGGACGGAGCGCCGACCTACCGCGCCAACGCCGCCGCCTACGCCGACCGCCTACGCGATCTGGACCGCCACTATGCCGAGCTCCGGGCTTCGGCGCGCCGCGACGTGCTGGTCTTCGCCGACCGCTTCCCCTTCCGCGACCTGGCGGCGGACTACGATCTCCGCTATGTCGCCGCCTTTTCAGGGTGCAGTGCCGAATCGGAGGCCAGCTTCTCCACCATCGCCGCCCTGGCGAAGGAGGTGCGCGACGAGAACCTGCCTGTCGTCCTGACCCTCGAGAATTCGCGTCCTCGTCTTGCCCAAACCATCGTCGCCGCCTCGGGGCGTCCTGACGTGGACATCCGCGTCCTCAACTCGATGCAAGGCGTGCCGGCGGACGTGGCGGCACGCACGACCTACCTTGAGGTCATGGAGCAGAACCTGGCGGTGCTGCGGGAGGCTTTGGCAGATGAACAATGACGTTCTGCTCGCATGCCAGGATTTGTCCGTCGGCTACGGCGGCCATGCCGTGGCGGAAGGCATCACGCTGGCGATCCACCCCGGCGAATACTGGTGCGTTGCCGGGGCCAACGGCTCGGGCAAGAGCACGCTGCTACGGACGATGCTGGGGCTGCTGGCCCCCATCGCCGGCGCCGTGACGCACGGGCGCGAACTGCGGGGCGGCGACATCGGTTTTCTGCCGCAGCGCAGCGACGTGCCGCGCGATTTCCCGGCGTCGGTCGCCGAGGTTGTGGAGTCGGGGCTCGTGGCCGGAGCGGGGTGGCGACCCTTCTGGCGGCGGGCGGAGCGCGAGCGGGCGCGGGCGATGATGGCGCGGATGGGGATTTCCGACCTGGCGTGGCGTAGCTTCCGGGCGCTTTCGGGCGGCCAGCAGCAGCGGGCCCTGCTGGCGCGGGCGCTCTGCGCGGCGCGTCGCATGCTGTTTTTGGACGAACCCGTCGCGGGCCTCGACGCGGATGCCACAAGAGAGATGTACGAGCTCGTGCGGCAGCTCAACCAGGAGGACGGCGTCGCCGTGGTGATGGTCTCCCACGACCTCGACACGGCCGGGCGCGAAGCCTCCCACGTCCTGCGCCTCGCCGGCACGGATTCCCGCTGCGACGCCCACGCCGATGCCGCCCACGCCCACGGCGGCCACGGCGCCACCCGCCCCCTCTACTGCGGCGCCGTCGGCCCGCTCCATCCGCCCCCCCGCCATGCCTCCCACGCCCACGACCACGCCCACGACGACGGAGGTGCGCGATGAACGCCCTGCTCGACCCGTTGGCCCAGTATTTCTCCCTCCCCTTCGTGCGCAATGCCGTGGTGGTGGGCGTAATGATTGCCGTCTCGGCCTCGCTGCTGGGCGTGCCGCTGGTGCTCCGCCGCTTCTCGCTGCTCGGCGACGGTCTCTCGCACGTCGCCTTCGGCGCGATGGCGGTGGCGGCGGTCGTGGGCCTGACCAACGACATGCCGCTCATCCTGGCCATCACCATCGCCTGCGCGATCGTCCTCCTCCGCGCGGGCCGCGGGGCGCGCACGGGTGGCGACGCCGCCATCGCCATGATGTCCGCCGGCGCCCTCGCCGTCGGCTACCTCCTCATGAACCTCTTCCCCCGTTCCGGCAACGTCTCCGGCGACGTCTGCACCACCCTCTTCGGCTCCGTCTCCATCCTCACGCTCTCTCCGGCCGACGTCGCCACCTGCGCCATCCTCTCCGCCCTCGTCATCCTCTGCTTCGTATTCTTCCACCACCGCATCTTCGCGGTCACCTTCGACGAGGAGTTCGCCGCGGCGACGGGCGTCGGCGTACGCGCCCAGAACCTCTGGGCGGCCGTGCTCATCGCCATCGTGATCGTCCTATCGATGCGGCTGGTCGGAGCGCTGCTGATCTCCGCGCTCGTCGTGTTTCCGGCCCTCAGCGCCATGCGCCTCTGGCGCAGCTTCCGCGCCGTCGTCTGGGGCGCGGCGGGCGTCTCGGCGGGATGCGCGGTCATCGGCCTGCTCATCTCCATCCTCTGCGGCACCCCCGTCGGGGCCACCATCGTCGCCGCCGACATCGCCTGCTTCGGCCTCGCCTGCGCCCTCGGCGCCCTCCGCCGCCGCACCTAACCCCTTCTTCCGACTGAAGTCGATTGCATCCGCCTGCAATCGAAACACTCCTGCCCAAACCTATCTTTTCTATTTCAGTCGTTTACGGGTGTAATTTTCTGACAATTTCATATTTTTACCCCTTTAACTTGACTTTTCCATCCTAATAGCCTGTCCCCTAGTGTCCCTAGTGTCCTAGTGTCTAATTCAAGGAGAAAATGGGTGGCACGGAGACCGTCCGGCAAGACGGGGACGGGGAGAAAACCTGCTCCAAAGGTTTGGAAAACGCGAGTGACGGGGTTTAGTCGGGGGAGAAGAGGAGGTCGCCCATTTCGTGGCAGCGGCGGTGGAGGGTGGCGTTGTCGAGGCGGGCTTTTTCCGGGGGCCAGAGGGAGAGGAAAAGCATGCGGCCTTCGGCGCAGAGTTTTTCCTTGGCACGGGAGGGGTGCCAGCGGTCGGGAAAACCCTCCGGCGAGAGGACGACAAAGGAGCCGCCGGCCTTGTAAATGGCGTTTCCGCAGGCCTTTTCGCAGGGGCTGAGGAAGGTTCCCACGCCCGCGCCGCCGGGGCCGGTGCGGGCGGCGCGGGAAAGGGCTTCGCGCCATTCGGGGCCGTCCTCGGTCCACGAGCGGGAGCAGCGGAAGGGCTCCAGCACCGGCAGCTCCAGCAGGGCCGGGTTGCCGTAGGAGAACCACTCGCGCCCGGCGAAGGTCATTTTCCCTGGGCGGGTGAAGAATTGCCGGTTTTCGCGGCGGAGCCAGGCGCGGCGCGGGTTTTCGAGAATGTAGCGCGTGAAGGCCGCGAGCTGGCCGCGTTTCATCACGATCCAGTCGTGCCAATCATGCTCGAACACGGGCGGCACGGGGACCGCCTTGCCGGACGGGGACGGGGTTGCAACGGCGTCGGCGTCCCGCACGGCGGTCCCCGTGCCGCCCGTCGCCTTCCAAAACGCCCGCGCCAGAGCCCGTTCGAGGTTGAAAACGTAGGTGCCAAGCGGAAGCCGGTCGGGCGTGTCCTCGATTTTCAGTAGCAGGTGCAAGTGGTCGGGCATGACGGCGAAACACTTGACGGGGGCAATGCCGCGCCACTTTCCCGCAAAGCCGCGAATCACTTCCGAAAAGGCACGGGTGGCGGCGTTGGGGGCCAGCCAGCACTCGCGGCCGGCGGCGTCGCGGGGCGGGGGTGCGCCCGGCGGCGCGAGGGCTGAAAAATCGGGCACTCCGGCGCGTTTCTTCAGCGTCACCATGTAATAGTCCGGCCGCCGGTAGTCGTGTCCCGGCAACCTACCCATGTGTTCCTCCTCCGTCCGCGTCCTTCCCGGCGTCCACGTCCGGCACGGCGGCCCCCGTGCCGCCCTTCTTCATTTCCCAAAAACAGCCAGCAAAGCGATTCACCAGTTTTTCTTCATTTTGCACCAGCGCCACCTTGCCATGGTCTGGACGGGCTCTATGCCGTGCTTGTCGAATTCTTCGAGCATGGCGGCAAACTGCTCCCGCGTGCCCTTTTTTGCGTAGAATTGCCACGGCAAGCCGTGTACATGCCATTCCATGGTGAGCTGCAAGTTGCCCTTGCCATCGGATTCAGTGCACCAAGCCTGGAGAAGGACTGTCGGCCCACAGGGGGCCGCAATAAAGTAGTCATCCTTTTTCATTTCGGCGAGGTGTGGAATTGCCTCCGCAATGTTGGCGTAATGGACCAGATTGCGGGATGATTGGAAATTGATGAAAACTTCCATGCCCCGGTCCATTTTCATCCAATTCCATTCTACGGCGTGGAACGTGTAGCGCAGGACGGACAGGTCACGATCCAGGGCAATGAGGAGATTGGTCCGATAACGTTCCCAGTAAACGCCGGAAGGCAGGCAACACCACAGGTGGAGTTCGCCTGTTTCCCCGTCCCGAACCATGTGGCGGATGCCGATGGCATCGAAGCAATCCGCAAACGAGTGTTCATTGTTGTCTTGGGTCAGCACATAGTCGATGCTGTCGATGATGCTTTTGAGGGCTTTGCGGTTTGGAGGTTTGACGGGCGTCAGCTCCCCTTTCAGGTGCCGCCTGTAGTCGGCATAGACGACGAACTTGGGGTGGATTTTCTTCGCCGAGGCGTGGAGTCCCTTGCCGTGGTGTTGGCATTCCGGGTATTCGGCGGGACTGCGCGGCAGCCACTCCCAGCCTTTCTTGCCGGGGGTGGATTCGTCCGTTGGAGACTCCTCCTCCACTTGTTCCTCAGGGTTGTCATCCTGGGGGACCGGGGCTTCGTCGTTGTCCGTCACAGTGTCATCGGCGGTGCGGAAACTGGGTTTTTCGTCGAACACCGTCGGCTCTTCCCTTGCGTCCCCGATGAAGGTTCCGAACAGGAAGGCGTTGCCGTGCACCATATCACCGGTGCGGGGCACGTAGCGCCCGTCAATCCGGTTGGCGGCCACCAGGAGGGTCCATGGGAAGGATGCGGGGCTGTCCATCGGCCCGGACCAAAGGCGGAGCCGATAGCACTTTTCTCCGCAGATGGTCATGCTTTCGCACCCCTCCACGATGGCGGCGAATTCCGCCCTGGCGGGTTCTTCCGGATTGTCGCCGGAATTCAGCATCCGCAACTCCGCCATGCTCATGTCCACGTGGTCGATCGTGGGGTCGTTCTTCTCCGCGCGCGCCATCTCCACGGGATTCCCATCGTAGAAACGGATATTGCCCTTGTCGTTGTTGCATTCCAGCCAACTGGCGATTCCCGAAAACGACATTTCGAAGCATCCGCCTTCGGAATACTTCGCGTATTCCTCTTCCTGCCAGGCATTCACGACGGCGAAGGGAATGTCCTGGCGGCCTTCGTATGCAATCGCGGAATGCCAGAGGATTTCCCCTTGGGGCCTGAAGAACTTGCGGACTTTGAACACGTTCTCGCGCAAACTCCAGCGTTTACTCCACAAAAGCATGTGGAACATGACCACCTCCAACCCTTCGCCTTTGCGTTCGAGCTGGTAGAGCAGGAGAAGGTCGCTCGCCATGTGGACATAATTGATTTCGCCATCCCAGCCTACATACGGCTGGGCGCGCTTGGAGACGCCGAGGTAGGATTTGGCCCATTCCAGCAGTTTGTGGTTGTCTTTGAAAAAACAGGTGTCGTACATGGTCGTTGTCGGGGGTTAGTTGGTTGTGGTCAGGCGTTGGTAGAGTTTGAAAAGTTCGGCGACGCAGTTGGATTCGGTCATTTTCACGTCGAAGCCGTAGGCCAACATGACGGCGCGGTCGTTGGCGCGGTGCGCCGCGAGGAGGTCGGGCGGCATCGTCAGCGGGTTGTAGAGGTCTTTCAGCGTGCTGTCGGGATGGGCGGCGCGAGCGTCGAGAATGGCTTGGGCCGTAGAAGAAATTTTCTCACGCAGAGACGCGGAGACGCAGAGAGGCCAAGGGAAGTTGTTGTAGACGATGTCCTTGCTGTAGCGGTAGTCGCTTTTCAAGCGACCGCAGACAACGCGCATCCATGCCATATGGACGTTGGAGATCAGAACGCCGAAGTGGTAGAGGGTGGCATCGGGAATGATTTGAAGCAGGTCGGTGACTTTGGTTTCCGCCGAAAGGAAGCCCATTGGAATGTAGCGACGGGTTTCGGAGGAAACGCGGGGAACAGCGATGAAGTCTTTGCCTTCGGGCTGGGTGATTTGGCAGAAGAGGGCAGGGGTCTCTGCGAATTTGCGAGTGGAGGCGGCTTTGCTGGCGAGGCGGAAATCTCGACAACGGGCGATGCGGGCGAGGACATGCGGACAGCGATTGAGGAGCGAAGGGGAGGCCCCAACCAACCACAGGCAATAACGCTTGAGACCGCGGATAAATTCTTCGGCGCCGAGAATTGGGCGTATGAGAGGGGCGGCCTGCGGTTCGGCGGCAAGGAGTTCATCGCGTTCTTCGGGGGAAAGGAGCAAGGCCCCGCCGTCGCGCGGCATATTGCCGTAATGCATGGGCGGGACGTCGCAGAGTGGCGCGGAACGGCTTGTGACGAAAACGTCGGGTGCAGGGAGAAGATAGGCGTTGATGTGGGGGACGAGGGTGTGGCGGTCGCCGTCGTAGAGGGGGTGGAGGGAGGGGCTGGAGGGCCTAACGGAGAAGCCGACGATGACGCAGTGGACGTGGGCTTTTTCGGTGGATTCGCTGTCCCAGCGGAAGGTGCGGTGGGCGAAGTCGATGGAAAGGCCGTCGCGCACGAGGGGGCCGAGCAATGTGGAAACGGACTGGCCTTGGCAAATGGAATTGGTCGAAACAAGCGCGGTGCGGGTGGTCGGGTGTTCGTGCATGAAATCGAAGGCTTTTTTGTACCATCCGGCCACGTAGTCGATTTCGCCAAGCCCCTTCCAATCCTTGCCGAACACGGAAACCATGTCTTCTTTTTGCTCTGGCGTGGTCCACATGGCGCCGACGAAGGGCGGGTTGCCGATGATGTAGTCGAACCCTCTCCGCGTCTCCGCGCCTCCGCGTGAGCCCAACAAATCCGCCCAGTCGAGGCGCAGGGCGTTGCCTTCGAGGATGTTGCCGTAGGATTTCAAGGGGAGGAAGTCGAGGTCGCGGTGGAGGAGGACGGCGGTCTGCGCGAGCATCTGGGATTCGGCAATCCAGAGGGCCGTGCGGGCGACGGATACGGCGAAGTCGTTGATTTCGATGCCGTGGAACTGCGCGATGGAGACTTTGACGCGGATTTCCCCGCCTTCGAGGTCCAGCAGGGACTGGGGGCCGATGAGCGCGGCGATGGCT
>JAFTAH010000072.1 GCA_017458625.1 Kiritimatiellia bacterium
AGGAACAGGTGGTGCGGCGCGACGCGGAGGAATCCGACCACGTTTCCCGGCTTTTCCAGGGAATGGAACCATGTTTTGCCCATTTTTCCACGGAATGGAACCATGTTTCCGCGAGTTTTCCATGGAATGGAACCATGTTTCGTCCCAGTTTTGCCACCTCCGTGTCCGCCCGCCTCCGGCCTCATTTTGCCCTCGCCCTACGACATGGTGACTTGGCATCGCACGCGCACGTAATCCTCGCAATGATGGCGAAGAATGTTGACTTTGCGTAGGGGGGAGCGTAGATTTTCCGCGTTCCAAGACAAGAGAGGATTGGCAATGAATACGACCGAAATCGAACTGCCGACGATGCGACACAGCTGCGCCCATGTGATGGCGGCGGCGGTCCGGCATCTCTGGCCCGACACCAAGTTCGACATCGGACCCTCCACGGAGGATGGCTTCTACTACGATTTCGACATGGAGCACCGCCTCACCACCGAGGATTTTCCTGCCATCGAGGCCGAAATGGCCAAGATCGTCGCCGAGGATGTCCCCTTCGTCCGCGAGGAGAAGACCCGCAACGAGGTCATGGACCTGATGCAGGGGCTGGGGCAGACCTACAAGCTGGAGCGCCTCGCGGACATCCCGGAGGGCGAGACCATCACGCTCTACCATAGCGGCGACTTCACGGACCTCTGCCGCGGCCCCCACGTGGCGTCGAGCAGCGCCATCAAGGCGTTCAAGGTGCTGTCGGTGGCCGGGTCGTATTTCCGCGGCGACGAGCGCAATCCCATGCTCCAGCGCCTCTACGGCACCGCCTTCGGCTCGCAAGCGGACCTCGACGCGTTCCTGCAGCGCCGCGAGGAAGCCAAGAAGCGCGACCACCGCGTCCTCGGCCGCGAACTCGACCTCTTCCACCTCGACCCCGAGGACCCCGGCCAGATCTTCTGGCACCCGAAGGGCTGGAGCATCTACGTCACGCTCCAGGACTACATGCGCAAGAAGCTCGTCGCGGACGGCTATCAGGAGGTCAACACCCCCGCCATCATGCCCCGCAGCCTCTGGGAGCGGAGCGGCCACTGGGACCACTACCAGTCCAACATGTTCATCACCGAGAGCGAAAAGCGCATCTTCGCCGTCAAGCCCATGAACTGCCCCGGCGCCCTCGAGATCTTCAAGAGCCGTACCCGCAGCTACAAGGACCTGCCCCTGCGCCTGGCCGAGTTCGGCCACTGCGTCCGCAACGAGCCCAGCGGCACCCTCCACGGCATCATGCGCGTCCGCGGCTTCGTCCAGGACGACGCCCACATCCTTTGCACCGAGGAGCAGATCGAGGCCGAGGTCGCCAAGTTCTGCCGCCTGCTCGTCGACGTCTACAAGGACTTCGGCTTCGACAAGAACCTGCTGGTGAAGCTTAGCACCATGCCCGCCGACCACGTGGGCGACGAGGCCACCTGGCGCCACGCCGAGGAGGCCCTCGCCGCCGCCTGCAAGGCCACCGGCATGGACTACGTCATCCAGAAGGGCGAAGGCGCCTTCTACGGCCCCAAGCTCGAGTTCACCCTCATCGACGCCCTCAACCGCCCCTGGCAGTGCGGCACAATCCAGCTCGACTACCAGCTCCCCAGCGCCGAACGCCTCAACGCCGAATACACCGGCCCCGACGGCCAGAAGCACCACCCCGTCATGCTCCACCGCGCCGTCCTCGGCTCCCTCGAGCGCTTCATCGGCATCCTCATCGAGCAGTATGCCGGCGCCTTCCCCCTCTGGCTCGCGCCCGTCCAGGCCGTCGTCATCCCCATCACCGACGCCCAGCTGCCCGCCGCCGAAGCCCTCGCCGAAAAACTCCGCGACCACGGCTTCCGCGTCGACGTCGACGCCCGTCCCGAGAAGATGGGCGCGAAGATCCGCGACGCCCAGACCCAGAAGGTCCCCTATATGCTCGTCCTCGGCCGCCGCGAGGCGGAGCAGGGCACCGTCGCCGTCCGCCACCGCGCCGAAGGCGACCTCGGCCCCATGACTCCCGCCGACCTCCTCGCCCGCCTCGAGCAGGAGCGCGACAACCCGGCCGCCGCACCCACGGCCGCCAAGCAATAGGCAAACCCATCCCACCCACCTCTTAGGTGTTGTCAAACAAAAAACATAACCTGTTGCGCAGGATTTTTTTACCGGAATCAAGGAGGAAAAACGAAGGCGATGTGGTGCATCGGCAAGTTTTTCCAACGACGAGTCCGGTGGAAAAGACAAGCAAGATGTGTCATGTTTTTGGATGACGACTCCTTAGGCTCAGTCAAGCCCAGCAAACAACCTCGGGGAGCAGCCCCGGCAACCAGGAGAAAAGCCATACAAGCAAGAAACCCAAGAGACCGCGGCGGGCCTACCACCCGCATCAACCAGCGAATCCGTGTCCCCGAAGTCCGCCTCATCGGCCCCGATGGCGCCCAGCTCGGGATCGTCCCCACCCGCGATGCCCAGGAAAGGGCCCGGGCCGCCGGCCTGGACCTCGTCGAGATTTCGCCCGCCTCGCGCCCCCCGGTCTGCAAGATCATGGATTTTGGCAAGTTCCGCTACGAACAGTCCAAGAAGGACAAGCAGAACAAGCGCAACGCGGCCGTGACCAAGGTCAAGGAAGTGCAGTTCCACCCCAGCGTCGGCGACAACGACTACGCCGTCAAGCTCCGCAAGCTCGTCGAGTTTCTGGGCGAAGGCCACCGCGTCAAGGTCGCCCTCAGCTTCCGCGGCCGCGAAAACGCCCACAAGGAGCTCGGCCACGAGCTGATGACCCGCGTCATCAACGACTGCCGCGAGGCCGGCGTCGTCGAGCAGGCCCCCAAGCTGATTGGCCGCAACATCCTGATGGTGATCGCCCCCTACTCCAAGGGTCGCCGCCCCAGCGCTCCCGCCGAGGCCCCCAAGAAGGCCCCACCCGCCCCTCGGCCGTAGTTCTTCGCCCGAGTGGCCAGGCACTTGGGCTCAATCTGGATTGCACCCCGCCGGTAATTCCGGCGGCATGATTGGTTTGTGCCCGCCCTCCTGTCCATTATGTGTTGTCGTAGGCCACATGTCCTTGCCCCCGCCGGAGACGAACGATGAGACCCGCCCCTGACCAGGCCTTCCCGAATCCGCAGATTCACAGCGTCTGCTTCATCAAAAACGTGGTCAAGAATCCCCGGATTTCCATCGGGGACTACACCTACTACGAGGATCCGGACGGTGCAGACCAATTCGAAAAGCACGTCACGCACTTCTACGACTTCATCGGCGACCGCCTCGTCATCGGCAAGTTCTGCGCCATCGCCAAAGGCGTGGAGTTCGTCATGAACGGTGCCAACCACCGCATGGACTGCGTGACAACCTACCCGTTCTACATTTTCGGCGGAGACTGGACTCATGCCGGAATGCCCACCAGGAACGAGCTGCCGCTCAAGGGCGACACGGTGGTGGGCAACGACGTATGGATTGGCCAAGACGTCACCCTCCTGCCCGGCGTGCACATCGGCGACGGCGCCATCATCGGCGCCAACTCCGTCGTCGCCAGCGACATCCCTCCGTACACCGTCGCCGCCGGCAATCCCTGCCGCGTAGTGAAAAACCGCTTCGACGAGGACCTGACCGCCCTGCTCCTCCGCCTCCGCTGGTGGGACTGGCCCATCGAGAAAATCGAACGCAACTGGGCCGCCCTCACCTCCCCCGACCTCTCCCTCATCCGCGCGCTGGCACCAGAGAATCAGGGATAGAGCAAATTCAGAAATTGTGTAGCCAAACCCTTGGCCCGTGCCGCCCCGGCGGGCGTCAACGCCAGGGCCAGCCCGAAAACGACCAATCTGAATACCGTCATGTTTCCTTCCTTGTTTCCGGCGTGGGCATTGTCTGCGATGTTTTCATCTCTCCCTCCCCCCTCTTCTCTTTTCACTCCCCCTGCCCTCCCGCTCCATCCGAGTCTGGCCGGGCGGTCACCGGGCCGCCCTTCCTTCTTCCGCTTCCCCTTCCGCCCCGCTCGTCTTTTCGCTTTTTCCGGGCGGCCCCTCCATGCTAGATTCCCCCCCCATGTTTGCAACTTACAACTTCCTGACCTCTTCCGCCTCCCGTCACTGCATCGGAGATGCGGCATGACGGCCGTCTCCGTTTTCGCCGCGCTTTCGCTGCTCCTGGTCTGCGGGAAGCTCCTGCGAATCGCCATTCCCCTGCTCCAGCGGCTCTACCTGCCCAGCTCGGTCATCGGCGGCTTCGTCGGGCTCGCCATCCTCACGCTCTGCCCGGACCTCGTGCCGTCCGACTGGGTGGCCGCCGCGCAGCGCTTCCCGGGCTTCCTGATCAACGTCATCTTCGCAACGCTCTTCCTCGGCGTGGCAACCTCGGCGTTCTCCAAGGTCGTGCGCATCGCCTTCCCGCAGCTGTGCTTCGGACAGCTCCTCGCCTGGGGCCAGTACGTCCTCGGCTTGGGGCTGGCGGGCTTCGTCCTCGTGCCCCTGTTCGGCGTGCCCCCGGCCTTCGGCAACCTCCTCGAAATCGGCTTCCAGGGCGGACACGGCACCGTCGGCGGCATGGCCGACGCCTTCCGCGCCTACGGCTGGTCCGACGGCATCGACCTAGGCCTCACCGTCGCCACCGTCGGCATGGTCGTCGGCGTCGTCCTGGGCATGGCGCTCGTGAACTGGGCCCACCGCAAGGGCGCCGTCAAGGAGGTCCGCTCCTTCGAAGAGCGTCCCCTCCACGAGCGGCGCGGCGTCCACCTCCCCCACGAGCGCCCCGACGCCGGCCGCCAGACCGTCTACAGCGACTCCATCGACTCCCTCGCCTGGCACATCGCCGTCGTGGGCCTCTCCGTGGGCATCGGCTACCTCGCCCTCCTCGGCCTCCGCGCCGCCGAAACCGCCCTCTTCCCCGACGCCACCCACCGCCTCTTCCAGGCCTTCCCGCTGTTCCCTCTCTGCATGATCGGCGGCGTACTCCTCCAATCCACCGCCCGCGCCTGCCACCACACCCTGCTCGTCGACCACGGCCAGATGCAGCGCATCTCCGGCGCCGCCCTCGACTACCTCGTCCTCTCCGCCGTCACCACCATCAAGCTCTCCGTCGTCGCCGCCAACTGGATGCCCCTGCTCGCCCTCTGCCTCGCGGGCACCCTCCTGAGCGTCCTCCTCGTCGTCTTCCTGGCCCCGCGCCTCTTCCGCGAGGCGTGGTTCGAGCGCGCCATCGCCGAATTCGGACAATCCACCGGCGTCACCGCCACAGGACTCCTCCTCCTCCGCACCGTCGACCCCGAAAACCGGACCATCGCCGCCGCCTCCTTCGGCTACAAGCAGCTCCTCCACGAACCCTTCATGGGCGGTGGCCTCTGGACCGCCTTCGCGCTGACCCTCGTCTACGCCATCGGATGGTTCCGCGTCTGGCTCATCAGCCTCGCCATGACCCTGCTCTGGTCCCTCGCCGCCTTCCTCGTCATCCGCCGGCAGCGCTGATTCCCCCCCCCCGTCCCCGTCCTTTCGGACGGTCTCCATGCCGCCCCTCCTCCCCCTTTTTCCCCCTCCCGCCTACAAGTTTTGCCGCAGCCATCCCGTCGGCCGCCCGCCCTCCATCTTCCCCCCCCTCCGCGCCCCTGCGCTTCTGCGTTAAAATCCCCCCTCCCCACCGTAGCGTTAGCGTAGGCTCGGTTCAATCGGAGTTTCCCCACCTCTTTCCGCCTCCCACTTTACTGCGGCGCTCCGTACCGCCCTGTCTTTTATGCTGGAAATTTTCCAATTCAAACAAAATTCATCTATTACGATGAAAATAATTGACGTCTCTCCTGTTTTCGTTCATCGTACCAAACGAAAGGACTCCCTCCCATGAAAGACCTGATTTTCCGCCCCATCTACATCGACCGCATGATGCCTTTCCTTGGAAGCCGCGTCATCAAGGTCGTGACCGGTATGCGCCGTTGCGGCAAAAGCTCCTTCCTTCGGATGTTCATGCGGCACTTGGTCGAGCAGGGAATCAAGACCTCCGATGAAATCGTCCACGTCGATTTGGAAGCCATTGAAAACACCGACATCCGCACTGCCGCGGACTTGGCCGCCCGCGTCAAAGCACTCACCAAACACCCGGACCGTCCGACACTCCTCTTTCTGGACGAAGTCCAATATGCCGAAGAGTGGGAGCGCGCCGTCGCCGCCTTCGCCGGCGGGTCGTCGAATTACGAAGTCTTCCTTTCCGGGTCGAGCGCAAAACTTTTCTCCGGCGAATTGTCCACGCGCCTGTCGGGCCGCTTCGTCGAGTTCCCGATGCTACCGCTTTCCCTAGGCGAATTCATGCGCTTCTCCGGCATCGCCACCCCCGCCGATGCCTTCCCCGCCTACCTCCGCTACGGGTCCCTTCCCGGAATCCACGACTTTCGGGAACTCTCCGACGAAACCGTGTTCCCCTACCTCCGCTCCGTCTACGACACCATCCTCGTCAAGGACATCCTCGAACGCAACAAAATCCGCAACGTCCGCCTCGCGCAGGATGTCATCCGCTACCTCTTCGACAACATCGGCAACCTCACCTCCGCCTCGCGCCTCGCCGACTTCCTCAAATCCCAGCGACGCAACGCCTCCGTCACCACCCTCCTGGGCTATCTCGGCCAAATCACCGACGCGAACCTCGTCGTCAAGCTCCTCCGCTGGGACGTCCGAGGCAAGCGGCACCTCGAAGTCGCCGAAAAATACTATGCCACCGATCTCGGTCTCCGCCACGCCCTCCTCGGCTACCGTCCCGCCGACATCGCCGGACTCCTCGAAAACCTCGTCTGCCTCCACCTCCTCCGCGGCGGGTGGCGCATCAGCGTCGGCCGGCTTCCCGACGGCCGTGAAATCGACTTCGTGGCCGAAAGCCCCCGCGGACGCCTCTACCTCCAAGTCGCCGCCACCGCCCTCGACCCGTCCACCCTCGCCCGCGAACTCGCCCCCCTCCGCGCCACCGGCGACGACTTCCCCAAGTTGCTCCTCACCCTCGACACCGTCCAACCCGACGACTTCGACGGCATCCGCCACCTCCGCGTCCCCGACTTCCTCCTCGCCGATCCCACCCGCCTCCCGAACTTGTAAAGGCTTTTTTTTCCCGTTTTCCCTCTCCTCCTCCCGTCCCCCCCTCATAAGAGTCTCGCCGGGCGGCCACCGGGCCGCCCCGCCCCTCAATGCTCGTGCACCCCGCTTGGCGACAGCCCGCACGAGCCGAAGCTGGACGACCCGCAAAACCGGCACTTCCCCTGCCCGAAGCCATGTTCGTGCTTCCCGTGCGGCGCCAGGCTGCATGTTCCATAGGCCGATGACCCGCAATACATGCACTTGTCCGCCCCGCTGTCCGTATGCTTGTGCACCTTGCCATACGCACACGACCCATAACTTCCCGACCCGCAAAACGAACAAGTGCCCCACGCCGCCCCGGCAAACAAAAGGCAAAAGGCCACTGCCCCGGTCGTCAGTCGAAATGTTCTCATCTCTCGCTCCTTCTCCGAAAAGCCGTTTGACCCCCGTTTATACCCCGCCCCGCCACCCGTGCCAAGCCCAAACCGCGCCTCCCCGCGCATCTGGGTTGTTTGCTCCCCGGGGTGCCAAGGCCGGCGTGCCCCTCTCGTCCGAGTCCCGCCGGGCGGTCCCCGTGCCGCCCCTCCCCCATCAAGCCCGAAAACACACCCATCCCGCCCTACAAGTTTTGCCCCCGGCCGTCCCGTCGGCCGCCCTGCCCCACTCCCTTCCCACTTTTCACTTGCCCCCACGCGCCGCCTACCACCCGTCCGGCTGAAAGGCGTTCTCAATGTGCCGAATCGTCGGTGCCTCCCGCCCGTCCATCCGTCCCACCACCTCCACCACGTCGAACCGCCGCAACCCCGCCCCCCGCCGCACCCGCTTCAGATACCGCCACGCCGCTTTCGCCATCGTCTTGCGCTTCACGGCGTCCACGCGGCTCAAGGGGCGCCCGAAGCGCTCGTTTTCCGAGGTTTTGACCTCGACAAACACCAGCGTGTCCGGCTTCGGCTGCCGCGCCACCAAATCCAGCTCAAGCCGTCCGCCGTAGCGCACGTTGCGCGCCAGGATTTTCCACCCCTTGCGGCGCAAAAACGCGGCCGCCTCCAGCTCGCCCCAGCGTCCGAGCACCTGGTTCGGGGTGCCGCCCCCGGCCGCGGCGACCGCCCTCCGCCACGCCCGGCCCCACCGCTCCAGCCAGCCCGCGACCACCGGTCAATCCAGCGGAATCGGGCACGCCCGGATGCCCCAAATCTCCTCTGCGTACTCCCGGATCGTCCGGTCCGTGCTGAATTTTCCGCTGTTGGCGATGTTCATCAGGCACTTCCGGGCCCACTCTTCCTTGTCCAGGAAGGCCGCCGAGACCCGCGCCTGCCCCTCCACGTAGGCGGCGAAGTCGGACAGCACCAGATAGCGGTCGCCATGCGTCAGCAGCGTGTCGACGATGGGCTGGTAGAGCCCCGGCTGGTCGAGGTTGAAGAAATTGTCGCGGATGGCGTCGAGCACGCGCCGCAAATCCGCGTTCGCCCGGTACTCGTCCCACGGGTTGTACCCCGCCCGCACCGTCGCCGCCACTTCCTCCACGGTCTTGCCGAACAGGAAGAAGTTCTCCGCCCCGACCTCTTCCCGGATTTCCACGTTTTCCCCGTCCCGCGATGCCCCGACCCCCGCCCCTGCCGCACGCGGCGCCCACCCCCCGACAAGCCGGGCCGGCCGCGGGTTTTCCACACTGTGGAAAACCGCCGCGAAACACGTTTCCATTGTGTGGAAAACATGCCGAAACATGCTTCCATTGTCTGGAAACTTTTCCGAAACATGTTTCCATTGTGTGGAAAACCCCACGCAACCTCTTTCCATCTGTAGGAAAACCGTGGAACCCCTCCCCTTTGCCCCACTGGGACCATCCTATTGGCCCTTGAGCGCTTTCAGCACCTTTTCACGGTACTTTTCTTTGCCCATATTGCGAGCCGCATAATGAGGAATCTTGATGATTGGATACTTCCCGTCCTTGCCAAGATATTTCCGAAGGATGTCGTATGCATTGTCGCCCATGGCAACAAGCACGGGATGTTTTCCCAGAAACGACAGTTCTTCTTCAAATCTGCGTATGTTCCTTTTTGCTTTTTCGGGATGCTCCCTCAAGTGTTTCATCACCTCACGAGAATTGCCTTCCACATGCTCTTTGATGACGTCGGTGAGGTACGATCCCCAGTATGGTGTATCCTGCAAGGCGAATCTCAACTTGAAATCTTTCTGGCGGCTATAGTCGCTGTGGAAATTCTTCCAGTCTTCCTTGAACCCTCCCTTCTGATTCCCCCGAGTGTTGGAGACATTCAAGCCGACAAACACAAACTTGGCCTTGAGAATGCGAAGAAGCCCGGCTTCATTGACCCAATCCATGGAGCCCGTATTCGAACTTGGTGTTCCGCCAGCTCGTTCCCATACCGCCCAACTGCCGAATTTGCCATACTTCTCTTTCATGACGGCGTATGTGTCTTCCGTTATCATAATATGCTCTCCGTTGTTCGTAATCTTGTGTCTATTTCAATTCGTTGTGGTTGTTGTGGTTGTTTTCATGAACTCGAAGCAGGTCCGGTTTCTTGTTGTTTTTCATTCCGACAGGACCCTGGCGGGGCGGAAGCCCAGGCTGCGGTCGCGGACGGACGGGTGGCCGTCGCCGCGGTACGCCGACCGGCAGTAGTCCGCAAAGTGGCCCCAACACCCGCCCCGGTACACGCGGCCCGACCCGGACGAAGCCCCCTTCGGATCCGTCACCGAGCCGTCCGGATAATCCCCATACCAGTCCGCGCACCACTCCCACACGTTCCCGTGCATGTCGTAAAGCCCCCACGCATTCGGCTGTTTTTGCCCCACCGGATGCGTCCTGTTCCCGCTGTTGCCGTCATACCACCCCATGTCGTCCAGATTCCCCGTCCCCGCATACTCCCCCGTGCTCCCCGCACGGCACGCATACTCCCACTGCGCCTCCGTTGGCAACTGCAAGCCCGTTTTCTCGCAAAACTCCTGGCAATCGTCCCAACTCACATTTTCCACCGGCAGGTCGTCCCCCTCGAAAACTGACGGATTGTTCCCCATCACGCTCTTCCACTGCGCCTGCGTCACCTCCGACTTCGCCATCCAGAACCCCTTCGTCAACGTCACTTCGTGGACGGGCCGCTCGTCGCTGTCGCCATCGTTGCTCCCCATCATGAACGTTCCCGCCGGGCACCACGCCATCTCCATCTGCACTCCCCCCGGCAACGTGATGGTCTTCGTCTCTCCGGGTTTCTTTCCAGCTTGCATTGCCACAATTTCGGCTTTCGCTTTGGCTGCGGCCTCGGCTTCGGCTTTTGCCTTGGCTTCTGCGGCCGCCTTTTCGTCTGCGATTTGTTTTTTGACTTTCTCCAACAAGCTGCCACTCACTTCGACATAGCGTGCGACCCTTTTTTCGGCGCCCATGGCGGTTTCGTACTCCATCGAACCACGACGGATATAGTACCCTTCGTCCAAAAACTCGCCATCCTCGTAACGCCTGGTCGTCTCCACCCAGATCACGCGGTCGCGAGAACCGAATGCGTATTCCACCAAATTGCCTTTCTTCGTGGCTTGCATCACTCTAACAAAATGACCGTTGTTGAAATATACTTCCCCTTCGTCTTTTGGAAAGCCATCGAACACGCTGAGGAAATCCTTCCCCGTGTATGTCCAGTCGCCGCCCCCTCCGCCGCCCCCCTCCCCGTCACCGACAAACGCCCCGATGATTCCCAGAATCACCAGCACGCCCACGATGCAAATCGCCTTGCCTTTGGTGCCGCTCTTCCAGAGTCCGGCAATCTTCGCCCAGATGCCGGCCGTCTTTTTCTTGGCCTCGCCCGCAAGCTCCGCCGCTTTTTCTTTCGTTTCGTTGTCCATGTTTTGACTCCTGTGTTCTCGATTTTCCAAGTTCGTGATGGAAACCCGTATTGTGTTTTATCTCTTCTGGAGTGGGGCAATGAATTTTCGCTTTGCAGATGTCGGTTTTCCCGTCCTCCATTATCCTTTTGGCCGGACACCGTGTCCGTTCCGCCCTTCACTCAAATACTCGCCCGCCACCCTCAAAATCTTTCACCACCTGTCAAAAAAATTTGTCATGCTGGCAAAAAACGTGTGGACCATGCGAAATGCCCCTGTCCCCCTGCCCGCGTTGAGCGCCCTTCCCCGGCCTGGCACGGCGGAACGGCATGCGAAATGCCAGAGTTTCCTGTTTGTTTCTTCGGAAATCTTTCGGAAGTCATGCAATGAATTCTTCTGTAAAGTGGATGGAACTGCCGAATCCAAAACCCGGCTGCCATGACAATACTAACGGGGACAACCTACCGCGGCAAGACATTCAGGTTGCCACCGTGGCAAACTCCCGCCCTTTTGAAATCCCCTCTCTTCCCCATCCCAATCTCCTTTGTCCCCTCTGTGTTCTTTGTGGCTTTCCCTCCCCTCTCCGCGCCTCCGCGTCTCCGCGTGAGCTTCAATCAGAATCCACCAGAACAGGCGAGAAAAACTCTGCGACCGGCGCCTCCAAAAGCGCGGCGATGCCTGCGAGAAGCGGCGGCGTGGGGAAGCGCTGTCCGGCCTCCCACCGACTCCAGGTGCTGGCGGAAACGCCGAGTTCGAGAGCCGCGCCATAGCGCTTGAGCCCCCGCGCCTCCCGGATGCGGCGCAAGTTGGCGGCAAATGTGCGGCGCATGGCGGCGTAGGCCGCCTCGCGGAGTTCCGGCGTCAGGGGCTTGACCGGTACTTGGCGCCGTCGCGGCGGCGTTCTCTTTTTCACGCCGTGCCTCCGGGATGCAGCCGTGGCGGGACGGCCCCCGCCGCCGCTCCGCCCGTCTGGCCTCTCTCTCCTGGTTCGCATCCGGTTTCCTTCCGACCCGCCGTCCGCAAACGCCCCGACGCGGAAACCTGAGCGACAAAAAAAGCACGCCCACTGCTTCCATCCCCCGGGAGGCCGTAGGAAGTGCCTGGTGGAAAGACGGGAAAGCGGGGCGCGCGCACGTGCGCGCGTTCCCGAAGCGTCATTCCACCGTGAAATTTCCTACGTTTCCCGGAGCAACATCTTCGCGATTGCGAAACTCGGCTGTCTTCGCCGCGCGGCCCCGGAAGGGGCCCGGAGCCGTGCGGACGACCCGTTTGTACCCTGTCCCAATGGCCCCGTAAAGCAAAAACAGGCGGCGAAACGCCCCGCTTTCCCAAAATCTTTCCCCCGTTTCCGTCCATGGAGTTGCATCCTTTCCGTTCGCGGCCGGACACCGCGTCCGCTCCGCCTTCACTCCAATACTCGCCCCGCTCCCCGGAAATCTTTCACTTCCTCCCGACAAAAAACGCGCCCGGTTCCGCCAGACGCTCCCGCACCGCTCCGACCCGCAGTCTTGCCGTTCTCTTTTCTCCCCCCCGCGCGTCTCTGCGTTGAAAAACCTCACACCACCGACAACGCATCCACGTTCACCCCCGCCCCCACCCCCTTCACTCCCGCCGCCCGCCTCATCGCCTCCCCCAGCACCCTCGACGCCTCCCTCCCCGCGCCCTCCCTTCGCGCCACCCTGCTTGGAGCGTCATCGTTGTTCCTTGCGCCCCCAAAAGTTCCACGCCATGGAAGTCGAATTCGGCCCCGCGCGCCCTGCCACGGCTAGGCCAGCATTCCCCACGCCGCCAGCAACCCCGCCAGGCGTTTGGCCCAACAACTTCTCCAACCCCGTCTTGCACAATGGAAATGGAGTCGTGTTTTCATCTACGGGAAGAGAAACGCCTTTTCGTAACGGAAAACATCAAGGTTTTTGAACAGGTTTTCGCTGAATTCGATGTTGCGGTCGTTGGGCACGGGATTGAAATAATAGGAAAAATCGCCGAATCCGCCTTCCGTTCCGGGATGGGCTTCAACCTTGAAGTCCCTGTATATTTTCCCATAGTGGGCGGACACGACGTTGCCCTTTTCGTCCAATTGTGTCCGGACGCGCAAATAGAAACACCTGTCTTGGTTGGGCATCCACCCCCGCTCTTCCGCCTCGTCGTCCGACGGACAGGCGTAATACCCCTTCCTCGTCAACCGGGGTTCGTACCCCGACTCCGGCGCCGTCCGCAAAAAGTGCCGGAACGTGTCCTCGGGCAGCAACACGGGAATGACGCCGTTCCCTTCGCCGGGAAACTCCACGTCCATCTGGAACACAACCATTTCGACGGTTTCATATCCCAGATAGGAAGAGACTTTTCTTTCGCCTCTCGATTCGCGGTGAATCGTCAACTCCATGTCGGGAATTGTTCCCTTCCCGTAAGGGGAAATCCAATCTCCAGCCTCCAAGTCATAGCCACAGGGACAATCCATTTCGGGGATGCGGCACCCCTCAAGATGCTTGGCGAACATCGGGACAGGCGTTCCCTTTTTGTTCAGCCGCAACTCCAAGGTTGGATTCCACGGCTGGAACCATGGAGGCGTTCCCCCCACGACGTTCGTGAAAACGAGGTCCCGCTCGAAACGGTAATACCCGTCGGGCTTGGATTCGACGATGACTTTGCCGCCATCCGCCATCGCCGACATGGAACAAAAACCGTCTTTGTCCGTGCGTGCTTTTTTTTGCACGGGAGCGCCAAAACCCCAGCCTTGCCCCCTCTTCAGGGTCGTTCCGAAAAACGCATCCACTTCCACCCCTTCCAACGCCGCCCCCGTGTCGAAATCCGTCACCCGGACCGTCACTTTCTGCAAGCTTGGGGCTGCAATCAAATGGACCGCCCCTTTCCATAACATTGCCACCACCACCCACGCAGGCAGCAACCACAACAAATGTTTAGTCCATTTCATTCAATGTTCCTTTCTGCACCACAAGATCGAAGATTGACTTCGTCTGCCTCCATGGCAACGATTTGGCAGCGGAGGTTTCGCGACCGCCGAACAGGAATCATTGTGGATTCCATGCCATGCCTGCACGCGTTAATCCTTGCTGGTTCAGGCCCCATGTTTGGAATCCCGGAGACAACTCCGTGTTTGTAGGGGTGGCACGGGCTGGGCGGCGATTCCCGGGACGCACCGCCCGCACCCCTGCGCCGCCGCGCCCACCGCGGCCGACGCCGACAGCAGCCCAGCCAGTGGCAGGCCCGCCGCCAGGGTCTTTTCATCTTGTCCAGCCGGTTCCTGCCTTCGGGTCCCAGGTGCACGGGCACTCCTCATCCTCTTTGTTTTCCGCTTTCTTTCCGTTCATTTTCGTTGTTATCTCCTCTTTATCAATCCTGAGCGCGGACACGGCTTGCGGCACAACAACCAAATGCCAATCCCGCATGAAAACGCCAGACATGTCCAAACAATCGGCATGTACGGCTTTTTCCCTCCAGTCTCGGAAAATGCCGTCATGCAGGGAGGGATTGTTCCGGTTGTTCCCTCCGTTTCCGGGGAGTTGGCAGATTCTTCTTTGTCCACCGGCTCTGCCCCCTCATTGTATATTTTCCGATTCCACTGCTCCACCTCCCGCACTGCAGTATCTTTCGCGTGACGTTGCAAGTACCCCTGCAAGGGACTCTCGAACGGCCATTGGCACCACCGGAAAACCCGGGGACTCACTTTCCCCTCATCCGTGAGACGCGCCACCTCGAGCAAAAACGTTCCGAACTCGTCTTCGTCCATGTACCAGCACGAACACAACACAAGCGTTTTGGACATTTCGTCCGGCGCCAACTCGTCCAAATGGGCCAGAGCCAAACGCCAAGACTTCGACAATTCCCTTTGCAGAGCCCTGAATTCGGGTTCATGGGAATATCGAGGAAGGATGTCCACCAAATCGCCCGCTTCGTTCTTGCGGCGTTCTCTTGCATAGCGCTCGGCGTCTCCAATTCGTGCGCGGAGGCTTTCCAAGCCCCCCCCATACGCGCTGAATGCAAGCGTCACCCAAGCCATGGCCACCAACCATTTCGAACATCTTTTCATGGTACATATTTCCTGAATCCGGAGGTTCCGTCCAAAAATTCGTAGTATCGTTTATTAACGGTTCCAGAGGTTCCCGCGCCGATTCCTTCTCCGTCATAATCGACGATTCCAACATGTCCTGGCCCGCTTGGATCCGGATGGGCCACGATAAATCCCGGTTGAGGATAGGCAGTGTTCTCCAACAGCCAGTGGTCAATCGTGTAAACAAAAGGAAGAATGGGGTCTGTGGAGGCTGTTCCCGCCCACTGGTTGGCCGTCGGAGGATAATTGTGCAAATAACCATTGATGGCAGGGACGACGGCCCCTGCTTGGACAGCCCGGTGGGCAACGAAAATGTTGCATTTATAGGCACCGGCTGGAAATTCGGAAAATCCATAATCGGCAGGAACAACGCCTGCCAATGGATAATTGGTACTACCCAGCCAAGTCCTCGCCAATGCCGAAAAATCCACTTGGAACTGCGTGTCCGCCACACCGACGGCATCGGGATCTCCTACACACCCCAATCCATTGGGCTCTTCATTGCCTTTCCGCGTGTAAAGCCGTTCAAGTGCCATTGTTGCCGTCACGTGGAGAACGGCTTTCACCCGGAAAATGCCACTCAAATTCATTGCATGGGTGTAGGTTGTCCCATGCGCATCCGTCCCAAAGGAGGTCCAGTTATCCCAAGTGCCATCCCTCTTCCGGCGTTGATACATCCACGTCGGCTCATCGCCAAGTGGAACATAGGTGCCGGGATAAATGCCCGTTTTCATGGTGACTTCGCTCCCATTGAGAAAAACGCCTTGACTTCGACTCCTTTCAAGGGCTCGCCCGTGTCGAAGTCCGACACCCTAACCGTCACTTTTCTCATCCCTGCCGCCAGCGATACGCCCGCAGCGCCATGCCACGCCAACATTGCCACCACCCACAGCGGCAACAACCATGCCAGATGTTTGGCCCAGTTTCGCCAACCCCGTCTTGGACAATGGAAATGGAGTTCCGTTTTCATCTACGGGAAGAGAAACGCCTTTTCGTAACGGAAAACATCAAGGTTTTTGAACAGGTTTTCGCCGAACTCGACGTTCCGGTCGTTGGGTTCCGGGTTGAAATAGTAGCTGAAATCGCCGAACACTCCTTGCATGCCGGGATGGGGACTGACTTCGAAATCGCCGTAAATCTTGCCGTAGTGGGCCGACACGACATTGCCCTTTTCGTCCAACTGCGTCCGGACGCGCAAATAGAAACACCTGTCCTTGTTGGGTATCCACCCCCGCTCTTCCGCATCGTCGTCCGACGGACAGGCGTAATATCCCTTCCTCGTCAAACGGGGTTCGTACCCCGACTCCGGCGCCGTCCGCAAAAAATGGCGGAACGTGTCCTCGGGGAGAAGAACGGGAATGACGCCGTTTCCCGCACCGGGGAACTCCACGTCCATCTGGAAAACGACCCCTTCGTAGGGACGGGGTTCAAGCCATCCCCCGTATGGTTTTTCTCCCTTCACCTCCTCGCGGCGGATGGCAAACAAAATGTCGGAGGTCTTTCCCTTTCCGAAGGGCGCCACCCAATCTCCCGCTTCCAAGTCATAGCCGCAGGGAACATCCGTTTTAGGTAGGCGGCAACACATGAGATGCTTCGCGAACATCGGCACGGGAGTTCCTTTCCGGTTCAACCGCAACTCCAGCAGGGGATTCCAGGGCAAAAGCCGCGGGGGTGTTCCCCATGTCACGTTCGTGAACACCAGTTTTCTTTCAAACCGATAATACCCTTCGGGTTTGGATTCGACGACCACGCTTCCCCCGTCCGCCATCGCCGATATGGAGCAAAGTCCCTCCTTGTCGGTGCTGGCGGTTTTCTCGACGGGCCCCTTTTTTCCAAATGCCTGTCCCCACATCGAGAAATGGACATTGACCCCAACGCCCTCCAACGGCTCCCCCGTCTCGAAATCCGACACCCGGACCGTCACTTTCTGCAAGCTTGGGGCTGCAATCAAATGGACCGCCCCTTTCCATAACATTGCCACCACCACCCACGCAGGCAGCAACCACAACAAATGTTTAGTCCATTTCATTCGGTTCCGCCTTCGCGAAATCGGTCGTTCCCCGCCACAATTCCGCGCCGCTTCCGTCGCGCAACACCGTCGCCCCGCCCTCCCGCTCCGACGACACGGGCACCACCCACGTCGCCAAGTCGCGCGTCGCGGGGGCCGTATCCCATCGCGGCGAAAACTCCTCCCACGCCGCCGGCCATGTCCCCGCGTCCTGCACCAACTCCCCGTCCCCCGGCGTCATGCGCCGAAACTGGTTCCGCAAAATCTCCAGCCGCTCCGCGAAATCCTCCTCACCCAGCACCACCGCCTCGCCCGGCCCGTCCCCCGCCTCGTCGGCATCCCCAGCGGCAAACGACGGCGGAACACACAAAAATGCTGCAACACCAAGCCAATCAACCAGCCCAATCTCTTCATGTGCATCTTCCTGTGTACGCCGCTCTTCTCCACGCCCCATTCTCCCCTCTCCCCCCTCCCTCCCGCAAGCCCAAACTTCCCCTCCCCCCCATTTGTTCCCCTCCCTCCCCTCTGCGTCCCTGCCTCTGCGTTGAATGCCTCCCCCAATTCCCCCCGCCCCTCCCGCTACTCCCCCGCCTTGTCGGCGCACAGCCGCAAGCCCACCACGGACTTCCCCATCACGGCCCCGGCCCCGGCCCCGGCGCCGACGCCACTCCAATACTCGCCCCGTTTCCCGGAAATCTTTCACGTTCCGCGAAAAAATCATCCCCGTTTTTACAAAAGCGTTTCCCTTCCGTGCAATCCGTGTAGACCGTTTGCCCCTCGCTCCGTGTCCGTGGACGGTCCGGCACCGTTCACATCCCGCCGCCCCACCGGAGCGTCTGCATCAGCGATTGCGTTTCTTCGTTTTCCCAGTAGGCGACAGCCGCTTCCAACGCCTCTTGCAATTGCTTGCGGCGCTCTTCGTCTGCTGATGGAGCGTCCGCTTCCGACACTTCCGCCGTTTCCGGCGCTTCCCATGCCGTCGTCGTTTCCCGCAGGGCCGATGCTTCCGGGATTTCCGGTGCCGGAATCAGCCCTTGCGGGGCTTTCTCCCGCCCCCCGCTCCACAACCACGCCCCCAGCGCCACGGCCAGCGCGGCCGCCGCCACCGCCCACGCGGCGTTCCGCGCCCGGTGGCGGTGCCGGATTGCCCGCAGCAGCGGCTCCACGTCGGGATAGCGCTGCCGTGGCAGGGCCGCCGTCGCCCGCCGGATGATTTTCTCCCAGGCACGCGGCGGCTTGCCGCCGAAACACTCCTCCGCCAGCATTCCCAGCGCGTAGACGTCCGCCGCCGGCGTCGCCCCGGCGCCGGTGAACTGCTCCGGTGCCGAATGCCCGGGCGTCCCCACCCCCGCCTCGCGGCCGTCCACCACCGACGGCGACTCCCGTTCCGACGCCGCCGTCTCGACCGCGTCGCCCGTCCCGACCGCCTTCAGCAGCCCGAAATCCGCCAGCACCGCGTGGCCGTCCGCCCGGCACAGGATGTTGCCGGGCTTGACGTCGCGGTGGAGCCACCCGCGCGCGTGCAACGCCGCCACCCCGGCGCCGACCTCCAGCAGGTATCGCGCCACGTCCGCGTCGGTCTCCGGCAATGGGCACTCGTCCAGCAGCTCCATCGCCATCCACGGCCGCCCCGACTCCTCCCCTGCCCCGTGGAAAGCGGGGAACGAAGGCATTCGGTTCTCCATCAAGAACCGCGTCTCGCGCTCGAACCGCTCCCGCGGTCCCGCCCCGTCCCGCCACAGCACCTTCAGCGCCGCCCGCGTCCCCAGTCGCCGGTGTTTCGCGCAGTACACCTCCGCGTTCCCGCCCCGCGCCAGGAAGCCCGTCACCGTCCACTCGCCGACCTCCCGCCCATCCTCCCACACCCGCCCCGCCGCCTCCCCGCCGCCCAGGTCCGCCTCCCCCGACTCCGCCAGGTAGGCCGCCAGCAGCTCGTCGCTGTCATCGAATCCCGTCGACATCCTTCAAGCACTCCACGAGCTCTCGCAGCCGCGCCGTCATGCGGCTCTTCGTCAAATCCACCACCCTGCGCTCCACCCCCAGCGACTCCGCGACTGCCGCCGGCTTCTCCCCCCGCAGCGCCGTCCGCACGAAAATCTGCTTGCTGCGGGCGCCTAGCCGCGAACTCCCCATCAACTGTCCAAGCGCCGCCGCGTAGACCGTCTTGCGCCACTCCTCCGCCCCGTCGTCCTCCGCGCCGCCCCCGTCCCGCACCGCCACTGCCTCGGCCTCGCTTCTGCGCCCCGCCCGCCGCAGCGCGTCCACGGCCTTGTGGCGCAGCACCCCCGTCAGGAAATTGTGGAACGCGCCCTTTTTGTCCTCGCGCTCGACGTACCCGGGCAGCGCCTTCATCACCCCGAGCAACGTCTCCTGGATCAAGTCGTCGGCCTCAAGCCCCGGGAACCGATCCCGCGCGTACGCCTCCAGCATCGGCCGGTACTTCGCGGCGAACTCCGCCCACCGCGGATGCTCCGCCGCCCCGGCAATCTGCTTCAACATGGTCGTGGATGTTCTCGGAATCCTGTCCATGGCTGCTCGTTCCCTTGCCACCCCCTTGGCTTCCATCACCTTTCCTCTTCCTCCCTCGCGCCTTCCTCCCGTTCCGCGTAAAACCACCAATCGTCCGCCTCGACGCCGGCGCACGTTTTCGCCCTGCAATGACATAACGGGATGGCAGGGTTCGTGTGTTTTGCGTGGTTGGAGCGGAGGACGGGCATCGGCACAAGGGGTAATCGGAAATTCTGTTGTCAGCCTAGCAGACGCAGAAAGCAAATGCAAGAACAAATGACCATAAAAAACATGTGTTCGAGCCCATTGCCTAAAACTCCTCGCCCTAGCCAACTGCGGGCGAGGTCCGCGCCAGAAGCACGTCTGACGGGTTATGGATAGATGCCGCGGAGGCGGGAGGCCTTGGCGACGCGGGAGACGGCGAGAATCTGGGCGGCCGTACGGAGGTCGCAACGCTCGCGGGCGGCGACGTCGCAGACGTCGTGGAAGCTCCGGAGCATGATGCGGTCGAGCGAGCGGTTGATCTCGGATTCGTCCCAGAAATTGGCCTGGAGGTCCTGGACCCATTCGAAATAGGAGACGGTGACGCCGCCGGCGTTGGCTAGGATGTCGGGGACAATGGTGACGTCCTTGCCCAGCAGAATCGCGTCGGCCTCCGGGGTGGTGGGGCCATTGGCGCCTTCGACGACAATCTTGGCGCGGACGGCCTCGGCATTGGCGGCGGTGAGCTGGTTTTCGAGGGCGCAGGGGACGAGGATGTCGGCATCGGAGGCCAGCAGGCGGGCGTTGGCGGCCACGGGGTCGGGGTCGTAGTCGGCCCCCTGGAAGCCTTGGAGCGTGCCGGCGCCGCCAGGGCCACGGACGTGTTCGTGGAGGGCGGCCACGTCGATGCCGCGCGGATTGAAGAGTCCGCCGTAGGCATCGGTGACGGCCACGATCTTGACCCCCTTGGCGTGGAGGTGCCGGGCGGCGGCGGAACCGACGTTGCCGAAGCCCTGGATGGCCGCCGTGGACTGCGCGGGATGCAATCCCAGGCGTTCGGCGGCGGCCAGGGTCACGGTGGCGACGGAGCGGCCAGTGGCATCGAGACGCCCCAGCGACCCGCCAATCTCGACCGGCTTGCCGGTGACGACACCAGGCACCGAGTAGCCGACAGTCATGGAGTAGGTGTCCATCATCCATGCCATGACCTGGGGGTTGGTGTTGACGTCGGGTGCGGGAATGTCCTTGTTGGGACCGAGAATGATGGAGATTTCGGAGGTGTAGCGCCGCGTGACGCGCTCGATTTCGCCCATCGACATGCGGGTGGGATCGCAGACGACGCCGCCTTTCGCGCCCCCGTACGGCAGACCGACGACGGCGCATTTCCACGTCATGAGCATGGCCAGCGCCTTGACCTCGTCGAGGGTGACGCCCGGATGGTAGCGGACGCCGCCCTTCGTCGGCCCGCGCTCGGAGTTGTGCTGGACGCGGTAGCCCTCGAAGACCTCGACATGGCCGTCATCCATGCGGACCGGAATGGAGACGACGAGGGTGCGCTGGCATTGGCGCAAGCGGGCCAGCGTGCCGGGATCGAGCTGCATGCGGGCAGCCACGGCGTCGAGCTGGCGACAGGCCATGTCCCAGAGCGAGAAGGGGCGGGAGACGGGAACAGCGGAAGGGGCATTCGTCGTGGTCATGTCGAACTCCTGTGGAAGGCTGGATGCAATCGTCCAATCCACACCGCCAAGCCTTGAGGAAACGAACGCCATAGGCAAGCGAAAAAGCACCTCCCCAGGTGAAACGTTTGAAATCCCCCCCCCTCCGACATTCTGCCGCCTCCTGTCCATTGGCACCCCAATCATTAGCCAAGCAAGGAAAGAGGATGGCGTTGGAAGCTGGAGTTTCGACTTGATAGCTCCAGGTGGAGCTCCATATAGTCAGAGGCGACCAAGGCCAGCTCCTTAGATGGTGACAATGTGGAAGAAGATGAAAGCCTATCGTTTCAACGGTGCCCAGACGGGCAGTTTCCGCATGTCTCGACTGTTGATGTCCTTCGTCTTGGTCCTTTGGGGATTTGTCTTGCTAGCGTGGGGAACGGATTGGTCCGATGTGGCGGAAGTCGCGCGGGAAGGGGAACGGGTACGGAACCTGGCGGCCGAATGAAAGCTACTATGCTCCGGAATTAATGCAGAGCAATCTCTTACGTCGTCTGGTCATGTACGGGGTCGGAATCGATAGCAAGGCGGATGTCCCGATGGGGGATATTCATGGGATTGCGAAAGAGGCCGGGCAGTATCAGCACAGACTTGTTCCTTTAGGAATGACCAATTTGAACCGCACGGCCATCAGCCAATAACAAGGAGGAATACAGGAATGAGATTGAGCGTGGTAATCATTGCAGCCATGTTGGCAACGGTGACAGAGGCGCAGGAACCCCTGCAAGCGTTTCCCGAGGATGCCATGGCGCGGCTTTCAGAACTTGCCAAGGTGACAGATGACTGGGAATACCAAGCAGGGGAGCTTGAAGGAATGAGGCGACAGTTAAAGATGTCGCCAGACGCGTTCGGCGGCATGCTGGTCCGCTTTGCCGAGGACGTCGGAAAAACAGAGGGGGGGGAGGCGTTGAGAAAGCGAGCGCTCGAATGGCTAGGGGCTTTTGGCACAGAAAATGTCCTGCCTTTCTTGAGCCAGACCGTGTTCGAGGGAACGGAGTTGGAGAAACAGGCCGCGTTCAACTCCTTTGCCCGAATCGATGCGTGTTCTTCCCGAACGTTGGACTTGCTTCGACAGGCCTTGGCCGGCATGAGCCCCATCGCATCATCTGTCGCCTATGAGTCTTTGGACATGCGGGCAGGAACGGACCATCGGAAAGCGGTCATCGAGTACTTCATCGAACAGGCAAGGGTTGATGACGGCGGAGCAGGAACGTTGGACAGGCTTCTTTTGAAAAACCTGCCCGAATGGCGTTTTGCGCGCGCAAGGTCTCAGATGGTGAGACGGGTTTTTGAGGGCAACAACCCATATTCCCGGCAAGCCCTCGCAGGGGCGCGCGAAGAGCTGTTGGCTCTCCCGGCTGGTGTGCTGGCCGATGACGAATCAATTTTGCGCTTGGTTGACTTGCGTTTCAAGCCCAGCTGTGAGGAGAAGAGCGAATGAATGAGAGGAAATGTGTGTTAACGAACAGACACTCTGCAATCTTGGCTGACATGGTTACGGACGAGGTGCTGAGTGAGAGTTTCCTTTCGGACAAGGAGCAGTAAGCACGATTAGTGAGTTTTCAGGCACAGACGGCCGAGACGGCGATGAGCTGACGCTGGTTGAGGAGCTTCGGATGTTGTCAGACTCAAGTGGAATAGAGGGCATGGAGGGATAAGGGGGGATAAGGGGACAGGCTATTAGCTGGTGACAAAAGGGTGATGGAAAGCTTGCGACCATCCATTCGCCAATCTCTCGCTTTCCTCTCGCCTCAGCGCCCTCCGCGCCTCCGCGGCGGCTTTGGAGGGACTTCCGACCTCAGACGTCTGACTTCCCGGAAGGCGTCCCCGACACTGAAACCCCTGCTCGTCCGTGCAATCCGTGTTATCCGCGGTCTGGCTTTTTTGCGACTCTGCGGCTTTGCGTGAGCTTTTGGACTTGCGATTTGCGACATCCGGATTGCGATGGGCGACGGGCGGGGTGCGCGCAGCCCGAAACTTTTCACTTGCAATGCGGCAAAAGAGGGACTAGGGTTCGCGGCGTATCCACGCGGTACATCATCCGGTGCTCGGGTGGTGGAATGGCAGACACGCATGTTTGAGGGGCATGTGGGGCAACCCGTGGGGGTTCGAGTCCCCCCTCGAGCACCAACTTCTTGGGCCCATCGGCTGAATCGCCGATGGCCATTTTTTTGTCCCCCGCCCCCCCTTCGCAGACACGAAAACCTCGAAAATCACTTGCTTTTCACGAAATCTCACGGCAATTCGAAGGGCTAGAATTCTAGTTTTCTAGACTTCTAGATTTCTAGGAAACTAGAGGGAAGGAACCAGCCCGTAGGGCGTTGGGCAACGTGCGGGTCTGCCCACGTGACGGCCCGGCCCTACTGGCAACTACGTCTTATCGCCCGAGCTCGAAGGACTGCTGGTTGAGGACGAGGAACCTCGGCTTGATGAGGTCGGGGAAGACGGCGGCCACGTCGGCTTCGGTCAGGCCCAGGGCTCCGGAGCGGACGGCCTGGCCCAGCAGGAAGACGTTGAGGACACGCGCGGTCCCGAGTTCGCGGCGGCAACGGTCGCCGTCGCACAACAGGAGGTGTCCGGGGGCGACGGCCTGCCGCAGGTAGTCGCACATGGTCTTGCCGTCGTAGGTCTGGCCGGCCAGCAGGGCGACCGTCGGCATGACGGCCCCCGTATTGGCGACGACCTGTCCGTCCGGCTTGAGCCAGGGCAGCATGCGGACGGTCTCGCCGGGCTCGAAGCCGATGAGCAGGTCCGCCTCGCCGCGTCCGATGAGCGGCGCATGGATGGGGTCGTCGCCGAACCGGAGGTTGCTGTAGACGCTACCGCCGCGCTGGGCCATGCCGATGGTTTCGGCGCTCATGACGTGCCAGCCCTTCCGCATGGCCGCCGCCGCAATCAGCTTCGAGGCCAGGATGGTGCCCTGCCCGCCTACGCCGCACAAGATGACATTCCGTATGCTCATGCCTGCTGTTCTCCCTTCCCGATGGCACCGACGGGGCAGAGCCCCGCGCACAGCCCGCATCCATTGCATTGCGTCTCGTCGATGACGGCGAGCTTCCGTCCCGAATCCGGCCGCTCCCGCAGCGAGAGGGCAGGGCAGCCGAGCTCCTTGGCGCAGCGGCCGCAGCCGATGCACCGATCGGGGTCCACGCGCAGGGCGGGGCCCGGCTTCGCGAGCACGGCGCAGGGCGACCGGAAGACGATGGCCTTGACACCCGGCTCCGCCGCCACGCGCCGGACGGTCGCCACCGCCGCAGGCAGGTCGAGCGGGTCGACCGTCTCGACCGTCGCCAGCCCGATGCCCCGCAGGATGCCCTCGATGGACACTCGGGGGGCGACGTCGCCGCGAATCGTCCGCCCGGTGCCCGGGTGCGGCTGGTGGCCAGTCATGGCGGTGGTGGAGTTGTCGAGCACCACAACCGTCAGGTCGGCCCCGCTGTAGACGGCGTTGACGATGCCCGTCAGGGCCGAGGCGAAGAACGTGGAATCGCCCACGAAGGCGAAGCAGGTCGTGTCGGGTTCGACGCGCCAGACGCCCTGCGCAAGGGCGATGCCTGCCCCCATGCAGAGGCAGGTGTCCACCATGTCGAGCGGCCGGGCGTTGCCCAGCGTGTAGCAACCGATATCGCCGCAAAACAGGCTCTTTTTCCCCTTCATGGCCTGCTTGACCGCATAGAACGAAGCCCTGTGCGGACACCCCGCACACAAGACCGGCGGCCGCATCGGCAGCGGCGGCGGCACGGGCGGCTCCACGGTACCGCAAGAAACCTCTCCATCCGCCAAAAAGTCCCGGAGATAGGCCTTGACGAGCTCGACCGTGTTTTCGCCGTTGACGCGGGTGGTGCGCGTCAGGCGGCCGATGATCTTCACGGGCAGGTGGTGCTTGCCCACCACCTTGAGCAGTTCCTCCTCGAGCACCGAGTCGAGCTCCTCCAGGCAGAGCACGATATCGAGGCCCTCCAGAAAGGCCAGCGCGGCCTTTTCGGGGAACGGGTAGGGCGTGCCCACCTTGAAGAGGCGCGGCGTCTCCGTACGGCGGTCCAGCTCGTCCAGCGCCAGCGCCCAGCTGATGCCGCCCGCCACGAGGCCCAGCCGTCCGAACCGGGCACCGCGAGCCGCCACGACCGCGTTGAACGGGCTGTCGGACAGCTCCGCCGACAGCTCCTCGTTGCGGCGCACCAGCTTCTCGTGGTTGCGGTAGGACAGTCCCGGAAAGATGACCCAGCGCTGCGAGTCCTTCACGAAGCCTTCCGGTGCCACCGGCGGCGGCAGCTCCTCGTCGTCCAGCACCTCGACGACCGAATAGGCATGGCATACCCGCGTCGTCGGCCGCAGGAAGACCGGCGTCCCCCGCGCCTCGGACAGCTCGAACGCGGCCCGCACCATGTCGTAGGCCTCCTGCACGGAGGACGGGTCGAAGCAGGGGATCTTCGCATGGCTGGCGAACCGCCGCGTGTCCTGCTCCGTCTGCGACGAGATGGGGCCCGGGTCGTCCGCCACCATCACCACCATACCGCCCTTCACGCCGATGTAGGCCAGGCACATCAGCGGATCCGAGGCCACATTGAGTCCCATCTGCTTCATGGTGACGAGGCTGCGCGCCCCCGCGTAGGAGGCCCCGGCCGCCGCCTCCAGCGCCGCCGTCTCGTTCACCGACCATTCCACATGGACGCCCCGCTCGCCCGACGGCGGCGAGAACTTCGCGACGTTCTCCAGCGTCTCCGTCGACGGCGTGCCCGGATAGCCCGCCGCGAACCGCACGCCGGCCGCCACCGCTCCCTTGGCGATGGCCGCATTGCCCATCAGAAATTCCTTGTGCATACCTTTGTTTCTCCAACCCTGCTCACGGGGCGCGCCCCCATTCTCTGTTCCGCCCCGCCCCCCGTCAAGTCCCATTGCCGCGCCGTGCTCCCCTAGGCCCCGCACCTGGCCCCATGAGCAGCCGAGCACGGCCCGCCCCCCCAAAATCGCTGTGTCAGTTTCGTGAATTTTATAGAAAATCTAGACAATCTAGGATTCTAGGATTCTAGTTTTCTGGGGGGCAGGTGCCCCCGGCGGCAGGTGGCGCGACGCGTGCGGCTTGGGAGTTGCTCCGGGAGGTAGGCTTTGGTATTCTGCGGGGGTTCAACGAAAGCACCAAGGCGTATGACTCTCGATCCCATCGTCGTCCTCGACATCGGCACCAGCCGAGTGCGCGCACTCGTCGCGGAGGAGAATCCCGACGGCAAGAACCCCGGCCGGCTGGAGGTCACAGGCTACGGGGACTATCCCTCCGCCGGCATCTGCAAGGGGGCCTGCATCCACATCGATGACGCGGCCGAAGCCATCCGCGCCGCCATCAAGGATGCGTCGACCGCCGCCAGCGTCACCACGCGGGCCGTGCATCTTCCGCTCACGGGCGTCGGCATCGACTCCACGCCGGTCCATCAGGAACTGGTCGTCAATGGCGAGATCCAGCCCGAGCACATCGAGGAGATCAAGGCACATGCGCGCGAGGCGGTACGGCCCGGCGACGCCCTCCTGCACAACGTGGTTCGCCAGTACGCGGTGGACGGCATTCCCGGCGACCTGCCCGTCGGCGTGCTGTGCAAGACCCTTTCGCTGGATGCGCTCCTCATCCACGGCCCCCATGCGCGGCTGCTCAATCTGGTGCACGTCCTGGAACGCCTCAAGATCGAGCTGGCGTCGCCCTTCTTCTCCGGGCTCTGCGCCTCGATTTCGTCGCTGACCGGCGAGCAGAAGCGCGACGGCGCATTGCTGATCGACCTGGGCGCGGGCACGACGGACTTCGTGGCCTATGCCAACGCGCAGATGGCGGATGCCGGCGTCTTGCCGGTGGGAGGCGACCAGCTGACCAACGACATCGCGGCAGCGTTCCACCTGCCGGTGCGAACGGCGGAAGCCCTCAAGCGGGCGCACGCGCAGGCGACCCTCAACGTCACGACGCGCACCCAGCGCGTGCAAACCAGCGACATGACCTCCGTCAAGCTCTTCGACCTCCAGCAGGTCGCCAACTGCCGCATGACGGAGACGTTCACGCTCATCCGCGACCGTCTGCGCCAGAAGGGGCTCCTCTCGCAGCTGCGGGCGGGGGTCGTCCTGTCCGGCGGCGGAGCGCTGCTGGCCGATGTCGTGACGCTGGCCTCGGACATCTTCGAGCTGCCGGCCGCCATTGCCGAGCCTACCCTGCCCGGCACCCTCCACGACCCGGCCCACGGCCCGCAGATGGCCACCATCCTCGGGGCCGTCTCCCTCGCCTACGACGAGCAGCTCGAGGCCGTCGCGAACCAGAAGACCGTCTGGCGCGGCATCAAGCACTTCTTCGGTTTCTCCTGAGGTCGCCATCGCCCACTCCTCTTTCCCCTTGAACCTTCGATAACCCCGCCATCCGCCGCCCTTCCGCCCTTCACCGCCATGCAACCCACTTCCTCCGCCGATTCCGTCTTCCCCTCCGCCACCGCGCCCAACCTGCCCCCGCCGCCCGGCACGTCGCAGTCGCTTCTGCTCCTGGCGGTAGGCGGCGGCGCCGCAGCCGTCCTGCCGCGCATCCTGGAAGGCTGGCCGAACCCGCCCGACGCGGCCGCCATCGACACCGACCAGCTCGCCATCGACGCGACGTCCCTCCCCCGCGCCTGCGTCATCGGCCACAATGCCACGCGGTCGCATTCCGCCGGCGGCGACCCCTCCATCGGGCTGCTGGCCGCCAAGTCGGACACCGAACGCATCCGCTCGCTGCTGGCCGGCCACAACGTCCTGGTGCTGCTGGCCTGCCTCGGCGGCGGCACGGCCTCGGGCGCGGCCCCCTACGTCGCGCAGCTCGCCCGCGACGCCGGCCTGCTCGTCGTCGCCTTCGTCACCACCCCCTTCGACATCGAGGGCCAGCGCCGCGCCGACTGCGCCGCCGACGCCATCGAGGCCCTCCGCCACGCCTCCGACATCGTCATCCGCCTCCCCAACCAGGCCCTCCACGCCCTGCTGCCGCCCGACACCCCCCTCGCCGACTCCTTCGCCTTCGTCAACCGCATGCTGACCGCCGCCATTCGGTCGCTCTGGACCCTGCTCGCCCGCGAGAACATCCTCAACATCGACATCTCCGACCTCCAGTTCCTCGTCGAGAACTCCGGCAACGAATGCCGCTTCGGCTACGCCGAGGCCAGCGGCCGCGACCGCGCGGCCACCGCCGTCCGCATCCTGCTCGACGGCCCGATGCTCGAACATGCCCGCCAGCTGGCCAACGCGGGGGCCATCCTGCTGTCCGTGCTGGGCGACCCGACCCTGACGCTGGCCGAGCTGTCGGCCATCCAGACCGCCGTCCGCGACCGGGCGCGTGACGGGGCGCAGATTCTCGTCAGCGCGGCCATCCTGCCCAACTGGACGGGCCAGCTGGCCATCGTCCTGCTGGCGGCCAACAACGCCCCCGCCGCCTACGTCCGCCCGGCGCCCCCGGCCCCCGCCGGTACCGTTGCCGCATCGGCCGCCCCGCGCCCCCACTCCTCTTCCCGTCGCGCCCGCAAGACTGGCCAAGGTGGACAAGGCACGCTCTTCTCCGCCCAGGATGCGGAAGCTGACGCCGCTCAAACCGCCGAATCCGCTCCGTCCCCGGCTGACGGCGAACCCATCGGCGGCTTCCCCCCCGCCTCCCTGCTCGACACCCCCGCCTTCCAGCGTCAAGGCCTCCGCTTCTCCAAGTAGCGAAGCTTCACATACTCCGCCTCTTGCCATTGCTCCTTTCCCCTCGGCGAGGAAGGGGCACCTGCTGCATCCTCGTTGCATTTCCACAAGACGCGATCTTCCCCATGTTTCACCGTAAACTCACGACCATTCGTATCGTTTCCCTGCCCTTCCAAGGGTAAACGGCATCTAATTCTGCCTTGTCTCCAAGCCAGACCCAAGCGGCAAGGTCAGAAGTCGAGGGGGAGAGGAGTGCGGGGGACGGGGAGGAGAAGAGGGAGATGAAGGGCGGAGAGGCGGTCGAGAACTTCGGGGGCGGGAGTGCGGGCCTTGATGGAGGCGGACTGGGTGCCAATGGCCAGGGAGGGGGCCACGGCCTTTAGCCACGGGATGGAGGAGGCGTCGGCCGCGCTGCCGCGGCCCAGCAGGATGGTGTCGGCGCGAGGAGGCGGAAAGAGGTCGGGGTTGGAGAGGGAGAGGTCGAGGTAGTGGCGTTCGAGGGCTCCGCCGAAGTCGGTGCAGGCGAGGACGGAGCGGCCGTGGGAGGTGAGGCGGAGGAGGAGGGCGGCATCGTCGGAAGCGGAAAGATGGATGTCGGCGGGTGGCCAGAGGACCTCGGCGGTGGTACCGGGGGGCATGGGGAGGCGGTCGCCGGCGGCGTAGCGGACGAGGGGCGGGAGGTCGGGGCGCGCGGCGAAGAGCTCGAGCCAGCGGGCGGTGGCGGTGCAGTTCCAGACGCGGGCGGGGAGGAAGACGGCACGGACGGGGAAGGCGTCGAGGATGGCCGGGACGGCACCGATGTGCTCGGTGTCGATGTGGGAAAGGACCAGTGCGTCGAGGTGGTTGACGCCGATGGCACGGAGCTGGCGGAGGACGACGGGCGCACGGAAGGCGGGGCCGGTGTCGATGAGGGTGACATGGCGACCGTGGCGGTAGAGAAGGGCCTGGCCGGGGGTGGCGTCGAGGACGTAGAGGCGGTTTTCGGTGCCATGGCGGAAGAAAAAGGCGGCAGCGAGGAGGGCCAAGGCAAGGAAGGTGCTGGCCGCCGTCAGGCGGGGACGGCGGCGGAAGAAGAGGCAGCCGAGGAGGAGAATGGCAGCCCAGAGGACAAGGAAGAACAGGGAGGAGGAAGGCGCGTAGAAGTGGCCGCCGGGCAGGTCGGAGGCCCAGCGGACGACTCGGGCGAGGAGGTTGGCCAGGGTGGTGGAGGACTGGACGAAGGGCAGAGCCAGGACGGGATGGATGACGGAGGCAAGCAGGGCCAGGACACCGCCCAGCAGAATGAAGTAGGCGGCGGGAATGACGAGGAGGTTCAGGAGCGGGGCGACGGGGGAGACGAGATTAAAGAAGTAGAGGGTGAGGGGCGCGGTGGCCACCCAGACGGAGAGGCCCAGGACAAAGCTGTCGACAGGGAAGGCCCAGAGGGGGCGGGCATCGTCGCGGTCGGAACGCGGGGGCCGGGCACGCCAGGGATCACCGGGCAGAAGGCGGGCGGCAAGGCGGGCGAAGATGGGCTGGAGGGCCAGAATGCCACCGACGGCGGCAAAGGAGAGGATAAAACCCATGTTGGCGAGGTCGCCCGGGGAGACGAGGAGGATGAAGAAGGCTGCCAGCGCCAGGGCAGAGGGGGCATCGGGGCGGCGGCGGATGGCCGGGGCGGCGTGGAGGCAGCCGAGCATGATGGCGGCACGGACGGCCGAGGCGGAGGCACCGGTCATCACGACGTAGATGGCCAGAATCGGAACAAGAAACCAGAGCCGGCGATGGATGGGAATGCAGCAGATCTTCATCAGGACGAGGAGGAAGGAGCAAATGATGCCTACATGGGCGCCGGAAATGGCGAAGATATGGATGGTGCCGGTGGCGGAAAAGTCTTCGCGGAGGGGCTCGGGAATATCCTGGCGGTAGCCGAGGAGCAGGGCCTGGACCATGGCGGCACCGGGCTGCTGGTCCTCGACGCCGCGCGACAGGACACGGCGGCAGGCGCGGCGACGTTCGGCGCACCAGCGGAGGAAGGGGTTGCCGCCGCCGGTGGCGAGACGGGTGGCGCGATCGGCGTCGACGATGGCCTCGTTGCGGGGCAGCCGGAAGAAGCCGCAACGGACGAGATGGGCGGGCTCGAGGATGCCGCGCATTTCCCAGGTGTCACCGTAGCGGGGGGCAGGAAGATGGTGTTCGCGGGGGCTCTGGAGGACGACGCGGACGGGTTCGTCGCAGGGGAGCCAGCGGCCGGTGCGGTCGAGTTGCTGGAGGCGGCCCGTGAAGATATAGGCCTCGCGGCGGGAGATGCCGGGGGGACGCAGGACGGCATCCTCGGTGGCCAGGAGACGGAAGCGGACGTATTCGCTCTGGCGGACGAGAAGACGGGAAAGGGCGGCGGGGCCGGCCGGGAAAACGGTCAGGCGGGCGTCGGCGGCGCCCAGGAGGGTCAGGGCGAGGTAGAGGAGCGGAGTGGTCCAGGCGTGGGCGTAGGTGACGAGCGAGAGGATGGCGATGGCGGCGGCGAGGGCCAGGGCGAGCGGGATGGAAACCGGGACGACCAGGCCGACGAAAACCCCGAGGATAAAGGCAAGGGCAAGCCAGGCGGCCGTGCGGCGGCGGGGACGACGGCGACAGGCGGCGGCGTTGGCCGCGGGGTCGTCCCATTCCTCGTCGAGGCGCCAGAACTCCATGGGCCTGCCTCGAGGGAGAGGGCTCAGACGTGGTAGTAGGCGCGATACCACTCGACGAAGCGGGAGATGCCGACGTCGAGAGGGGTGGAGGGGGCAAAGCCGACGGCCTGCTGGAGGTCGGAAACGTCCGCGTAGGTGGCGGCGACGTCGCCGGGCTGCATGGGGAGGTTGTTGCGGATGGCGGAGCGGCCAACGGCACGCTCGATGAGGGCGATGAAGGTGTCGAGCTCGACGGGCGTGTGGTTGCCGATGTTGTAGACGCGGAAGGGGGCGGAGGAGCGGCCGGGGTCGGGACGAGCAGGGTCGACGGCGGGGTCGGGGGCGGCGATCTGGTCGCTGGTGCGGACGACGCCGGCGACGATGTCGTCGATGTAGGTGAAATCGCGGCGCATGCGGCCGTGGTTGTAGACGTCGATGGGACGCCCTTCGAGGATGGCGCGGGTGAACTTGAAGAGGGCCATGTCGGGGCGCCCCCAGGGGCCATAGACGGTGAAGAAGCGGAGGCCGGTGGTGGGAAGGGCGAAGAGATGCGAGTAGACGTGGGCCATGAGCTCGTTGGCCTTCTTGGTGGCGGCGTAGAGGGAGACCGGATGGTCGACGTCGTCGTGGACGGAGAAGGGCATCTTGGTGTTGAGGCCGTAGACGGAGGAGCTGGAGGCGTAGGTGAGATGGGGGGTGCGGGCGTGACGGCAGCATTCGAGGATGTTTCCGAAGCCGACAAGGTTGCTTTGGACGTAGGTGTCCGGGTGGTCGATGGAGTAGCGGACGCCAGCCTGGGCGGCAAGATGGACGACGCGGTCGAAGGCGTGGTCGGCAAAGAGCTGCTGCAACGCCGGGGCATCCTCGACGGCGAGATGGTGGAAGGACCAGCCGGGACGGCCCTCTAGACGCGCCAGGCGGTCCTGCTTGAGGCGGACGTCGTAGTAGTCGTTGAGGTTGTCGAGGCCGACCACGCGGTCGCCCCGGGCGAGGAAGGCCTCGCAGACGTGGTAGCCGATGAAACCTGCCGCGCCTGTCACCAAGATGTCCATTGCCGACTCCTTTAGCCCCCGGTTGAATGTGTGGAAATGTTCATAGCACAGACGGAAGGAATACGCAACGACAAATGGATGGGCAAAGCACGTCCGGGCCACATTCCCCCTTGCCCCTCTCCGGCGGATGGCGTATCGTCCGCCCATCACCATTTTCCATCCCCATCGGAAGGAGTCTTCCCCATGTCCGCACTCGTCCAATCCCCCGAATGGCAAGCCCTCCAGGCCCACCACGACGCCATCGTCCCCTTCTCGCTCCGCCAGGCCTTCGCCGACGACCCCGCCCGCGCCGCCGACTTCACCGCCGAGGCCTGCGGCTGGATTCTCGACTACTCCAAGAACCTCGTCACCCGCGACACTCTCCGCCTTCTCTTCGCCCTCGCCCGCGCCCGCCGCGTCGAGGCCGCCCGCGATGCCATGTTCACCGGCGAAAAGATCAACGTCACCGAAAACCGCGCCGTCCTCCACACCGCCCTCCGCAACCGCTCCGGCGCCCCCGTCTACGTCGACGGCCAGGACGTCATGCCCGGCGTCCGCGCCGTCCTGGCGAAGATGGCCACCTTCGCCGACGCCGTCCGCTCCGGCACCTGGAAAGGCTGCACCGGCAAGCCCATCGCCGATGTCGTGAACATCGGCATCGGCGGCTCCGACCTCGGCCCCGCCATGGCCACCGCCGCCCTCCAGCACTACGCCCACCCCACCCTCCGCTTCCACTTCGTCTCCAACATCGACGGCACCCACCTCGCCGAGACCCTCAAGCCCCTCGACCCCGAAACCACCCTCTTCCTCATCGCCTCCAAGACCTTCACCACCCTGGAGACCATGACCAACGCCGTCTCCGCCCGCGAATGGCTCCTCCGCGGCGTCCCCGCCGACCCCGCCCGCCCTGACGCCCCCGTCGCCCGCCACTTCGTCGCCATCTCCACGGCAGCCGACAAGGTCGCCGCGTTCGGCATCGACACCGCCAACATGTTCGAGTTCTGGGACTGGGTCGGCGGCCGCTACTCCCTCCCCTCCGCCATCGGCCTCTCGCTGATGATCGCCATCGGCCCCGAGCGCTTCCTGGAGATGCTCGACGGCTACCACGCCATGGACTGCCATTTCCGCACGGCCCCGCTTGAGCGGAACCTCCCGGTCATCCTGGCGCTGCTCGGCATCTGGTATCGCAACTTCTGCGGTGCCCAGTCCACTGCCCTCCTCCCCTACGACCAGTACCTCGCCCGCTTCGCCGCCTACTTCCAGCAGGGTGACATGGAGTCCAACGGCAAGCGCATCGACCAGTCCGGCGCCGTCGTCGACTACCAGACCGGCCCCATCGTCTGGGGCGAGCCCGGCACCAACGGCCAGCACGCCTTCTACCAGCTCCTCCACCAGGGCACCAGCCTCGTTCCCTGCGACTTCATCGGCTTCGCCACCTCCCTCAACCCCGTCGGCGACCACCACCCCAAGCTCATGGCCAACTTCTTCGCCCAGACCGCCGCGCTCGCCTTCGGCAAGACCGCCGACGAATGCCGCGCCGAGGGCGTTCCCGAGTCCTTGGTCCCCCACAAGACCTTCCCTGGCAACAAGCCCACCAACACTCTGCTCGCCAAGACCCTCACCCCCTACTCCTTCGGCGCCCTCGTCGCCCTCTACGAACACAAGATCTTCACCCAGGGCGTCATCTGGAACATCTACTCCTTCGACCAGTGGGGCGTCCAGCTCGGCAAGGTCCTCGCCTCCTCCATCCTCCCCGACCTCCTCGACCCCGCCCGCACCCCCGCCCACGACCCCTCCACCAACGCCCTCATCGCCCGCTACCACGCCCTCCGCGCCTGATTCCCCGCCTCCGGAACCCACCGTGGGTTGTTTGCAAGCTTGCCCGAGGGCAATTCCGGGAAAGACGCAAACGCCCGGCAGGCTCGGTCGGGCCCGACCCAAAACAACCCAGATGCGCCCCCGTGGGAATGAATTCCTGTTTTTTGCGTAGACGCCGCCCCCCGAGCGGGGTATGCTCCCCGGCCGTCGGCCCCCAGGACGCCTCGTAGGACCGCCCCGCGCCGACCACCCATCCACTCTACAGAAAGGTTTTGAAAATGGCGCTTACGTTGAAGGACATGAAGGGGCGGAAGATCGGCATCTGCGTCTCCGGCGGACTCGACTCGAAAACCATCGCCACCCGCCTCCGCGAGGCCGGCGCCAAGGTGCTCTGCTTCACCGCCGACCTCGGCCAGCCCGACGAAAAGGACATCCGCGACGTCGCCAAGAAGATGGCCCCCTGCGGCGTCGAGACCGTCATCGTCGACATCCGCAAGCCCATGGCCGAGGCCTGCTTCCAGGTCATCAAGGCCGAGGCCACCTACGACGGCGGCTACTGGAACAGCACCGGCATCGGCCGCGCCGTCACCACCCGCGAGATCGTCAAGGCCATGAAGAAGCGCGGCATCGACACCCTCGTCCACGGCGCCACCGGCCGCGGCAACGACCAGATGCGCTTCGAGCGCTACACCAACCAGTTCGCCCCCGAGATGAACGTCTACGCCCCCTGGCGCGACGCCGACCTCCTCAAGGAGTTCCCCGGCCGCACCCAGATGTGCGAATACCTCGCCAAGCACGGCATCGTCGCCTTCCCCGGTGGCAAGAAGCGCTATTCCACCGACTGCAACATCGCCGGCCTTTCCCACGAGGCCGAGGACCTCGAGTCCCTCAAGACCCCGATGACCATCGTCGAGACCACCATGGGCGCCTGGCCCATGACGGCCCCCGACAAGATCGAGTCCGTCACCATCAAGTTCGAGCAAGGCCGCCCCGTGGCCCTCAACGGCAAGAAGCTCTCCCCCTTCGACCTCATCGTCGCCGCCAACACCATCGGCGGCCGCAACGGCCTGGGCCTGAGCCACGCCCTCGAAAACCGTATCATCGGCACCAAGAGCCGCGGCGTCTACGAGGCCCCGGGCATGGAGCTGCTCGGCCAGGCCCTCCGCTACGTCTACCAGGCCGTCCTCGACCGCCGGGGCACCGACCTGTTCAACCAGCTCTCCCGCTTCATCGCCAACCAGGTCTACGACGGCCGCTACTTCGACCTCTCGACCCGCGCCGCCTTCGCCGCCATCGACACCTTCGCCGAAAAGGCGACCGGCACCGTCAAGGTCGGCCTCTACAAGGGCAACATCCTCTTCCAGTCCCTCACCGGCGTCAAGGCCTCCCTCTACTTCGAGGAGAACGCCTCCATGGAAGACGCCCAGAAGGGCCTGAACCCCGTCTCCAGCCAGGGCTATGCGGAAATCCAGTCCGTCGAGGCCCGCTCCATGGCCAAGGCCAAGCAGGTCCCCTAGTCCCCTCCCCCCCATCTCCTCCCCCTTCCCTTCCCCCTGCCCTCCAAACCCTTGTGCGTTTACGTGCCCTCCCCCGTAATCTCGCAGCATTTCATCTTCCTCCTGCCTCCGATGGGCCCGTAAATGGCGGCGGGATGCCGCCCGTAGGCCGCCCAAAGCCTGTCCCCATACGCCCAATGCCACCACTCGAACGGGTAGTTCACGAACCCCGTGCCCCGCATCGCCGCGAAAAGAATCTGCCGGTTGCGGCGCTGACTGGGCGTCAGTCCCCGGGCATGGGACGCCGTGGTCGGGGTGAAGCCGAGATACTCGCTACCGCAGTCCGCCACTTGCCCGTCCCGCCGCAGGACGACATCCACCGCCCCGCCGGTCTGATGCCCGCTCTGCCGCGCTATGCGACGCGCCAAATCGGCCTCGCCAGCCCTCGGTGCCGCCCGCCGCGCCTCCTCCTGCAGCTGCCGTTGCTCCGCTTCGTCTCGGAAGCCCGAGCGGACCTGAATTGAAAAGCCCGGCGGCAGCAGCTCTCCCGCCCGCGCCAGCCGCTTCGCAACCCCTTCCCGCACCCAGACACCCTGCCATTCCACCAACCCTTCGCCACATTCCTCCACCCCCAACCGGTTGACATAGTAAGCGGGCAAAACCTGCCGCACCCCCAGCCGACAGAGCAACGCATTCCAGCGTTCCCGGAGCGTCGGCGAACGGTTTCGCGAAACATCTGCCCCGGTCGGATGATTATCGGTGACCTTCATTTCCAAAACATCTTTTGCGTGTATGCTCTCCGGCGGTTCCCGTTTTGTCCCGCTATCCGACCGGATCGCCGCAGACATCACGGCGTCCGCAATCCGGGCAGAAGTCTCCGCGCCAGACGGCATCAAACTGCGCCTCCAAAGGCGTGATGAGTGTCGGATCGTCGGTGATGACGCCATTCTCGAAGTTGCGCTTGCGGACGGACTTCGCCCCCATCCCGGCGCCGGTGAGATTCGCGCTGCCGAAGTAGGCAAATTGCCCGTCGATGATGACGCACTTGAAATGGACGCGCGGGCAGAGCACCCGCTCCATCTGCGCTAAGAGCCTCGGATAGCGGTCGAAGTCCTCGCGGAAGTTCGGCCCCGGCTCCTTGGCGTGGATGAGCCGGATCTCCACGCCGCGTCCGACCAGCCCGGACAGCACCTCCAGAAACGGCGCCATGCCGCCATTCTCCGAGTCGACATACATGTCCTTGATGTCGGCGGTGGCGATCCACAGCCGCCGCTTCGTTTCGGGCACGCGGTCGCGGATAACTTGCTCATAGATGTCGCGGTTGGCGAGGAAGCGGATCATGGCATCAGGGCTCACTGTTTAGGCATCAGCACGTCGGATTATCCTGGTAGTCCTTGGGTTGTGGTAAGCATGTCTTCCCCGCTTTCACTCGTTGCAGTCCACGCACACTTCTTTGCCGTCGCGTCCAGGGCTGTTTGCTGGTCGTCTGTGAGCTGGATCATCCCTCCGCCTTGCTTGGTCGCGCCTCGCCAAACATCAACCGGTCGACACAACATCCTCTGAACACCCGCTTAATTCTTGATACACGGCTGCATCCCGGCTGGAGAAGCAGCAGAAGATGACCTCCATGTCGGGATGGTGGGCGAGGAAGGCGCGGACTTCGCGGATGGCGATTTCGGCGGCGTCGCGGAGGGGGTAGCCGTAGACGCCGGTCGAGATGCAGGGGAAAGCGACAGAATGGCAGCCGTTTTCGACGGCGAGGGCGAGGGAGTTGCGGTAGCAGGCGGCAAGCAGCTCCGGCTCGCCGTGCGCGCCGTCGCGGTAGACGGGACCAACGGTGTGGATGACAAACTTCGCGGGTAGCCGGAAGCCGGGGGTAATCCGCGCTTCGCCGGTCGGACATCGAACGCCCGGCCGCACCTCCGGCACCTTGAGGCACGACTCGAAAAGTTCGCGCCCCGCCGCGCGGTGGATGGCCCCATCCACCCCGCCGCCGCCCAGCATCACCTGGTTCGCCGCGTTGACAATGGCATCGACGTGCAGAGTCGTGATATCTCCAAGGATAATGTTTCTATTACTCCCAATAATCATCATTGCTACTCCAGCTTTTCAGCACGCGTAGGCGCGGAGAACGCGGAGGGGGTCAGGTGGAGCTGTGCTCGACCTGGCGGAGGAAGATGCGGGTGCGGGGGTTGTCGGAGGCGAAGATCTGGTCGGGGGAGCCTTCGTCGGCGATGACGCCGCCTTCGAGGAAGAAGATGCGGTCGGCGACTTCGGCGGCGAAGTGCATTTCGTGGGTGACGACGACCATGGTCATGTGGTTGGCAGCCAGTTCCTTCATGACGGAGAGAACTTCGCCGACCATCTCGGGGTCGAGGGCGGAGGTGGGCTCGTCGAAGAGCATGACGCGGGGCTCCATGGCGAGGGCGCGGGCAATGGCGATGCGCTGCATCTGGCCGCCGGAGAGCTGCTGGGGATAGGCGACGGCCTTTTCGGGAAGGCCGACGCGGGTGAGCAGCTCCATCGCCTTGGCCTTGGCGTCGGCGGGGCTGACATGGCGAACGAGGCGCGGGGCGAGGGTGATGTTGTCGAGCACGGTCATGTGGGGGAAGAGGTTGAAGCGCTGGAAGACCATGCCCATGTCGGAGCGGTAGCGGTTGAGATTGGCCTCGCGGCGGCGGTGGGAGAGGTGGAGGTCGGTGCCGTCGGGCTGGATGGAGCCGCAGGAGACCAGCTCCTCGCCGCCGAACCAAATGCGTCCGGAGGTGGGTTTTTCCAGCATGTTGAGGCAGCGGAGGAAGGTCGACTTGCCCCCGCCGGAAGGGCCGATGACGACGACCACCTCGCCCTTGAGGATGGTCGTGGAGATGCCGCGAAGGACCTGGAGGCGGCCGAAGCTCTTGTGGAGGTCTTCGACGACGATGAGGGGCTTGCCCGCCGGGACGACGGGGCGATCGGAGAGGAAGGGATCGTGGGCGGGGGCGGACACGGCGGCGGGCACGGAGGAACTAGGCTTCGTCATGGCTAGACCTCCTTTGCGCGGGTGTCGTGGAGGTGGCGTTCGAGAATGCCGAGGAGCTTGGAGAAGATCATGACGAGGACGAGATAGATGGCGGCGACGGCGAGGAAGGGGATGTAGGCCTGGTAGGTCTGCGAGCGGATGATGGAACCGCCGCGGGCAAGGTCGTCGAGGCCGATGAAGGAAGCGATCGAGGTATCCTTGAGCAGGACGATGAACTCGTTGCCGAGGGCGGGCAGGATGTTGCGGATGGCCTGGGGCAGGATGATACGGTACATGCCCTGGGCATAGGAGAGGCCGAGGGAGCGGGCGGCCTCCATCTGGCCGTCCTCGATGGAGGTGATGCCGGCGCGGATGATCTCGGCGACGTAGGCCCCGGAGTTGCAGCCGAAGGCGAGAATGGCGATGAGAACCTTGTTGTTGATGTTGGCGAAAATGATGAAGTAGGCGATGAGGAGCTGGACGGTCATGGGAGTGCCGCGGATGACCGTGATGTAGACCTTGGCGATGGCGTTGAGGAAGCCGAGGCGTCCGTGCTTGTCGTGGGTGGAGCGGATGATGGCAAGGAGAAAGCCGATGAGGGCACCGAGGATGACGGCGCAGAGGGCCACCTGAAGGGTATTGCCGAGACCGTTGGTGATGTACTGCCAGCGGTTGTTCTTGATGAAGCAGATGTAGAAGTTCTCGGCGAAGGAGTTCCAGCCGCCGGCAAGAGCGTCAAGCATGGAGGAAAGGAAGGCGGGCATAGGCGGTCAGGGCAGGAAAAAGGGAAAGGCGAAAACGAGCCGCCCCGTCGCGCACGGCGGCGGACGGGGCGGGGGCGGAGCAGCTGGCTACTCGGCGGTGGCCAGAGCGTCGGACTTGGCCTTGTTGGCGGCAAAGATCTCGTCGAGGCGGCCTGAGGCCTTGAGCTCGCCGATGACCTCGTTGATGGTGGCGAGGAGCTCGGGCTGGCCCTTGGCGATGGCAATGGCGTAGTCCTCGGAGGTGAGGAAGTAGGGCTCGGAGGTGATGGCGAAGGCCGAGGCGTCGCCGCCGTCCTGGACAATAATGTTCTTGGCGGGGTCGACATCGGCGATCACGAGGGAAACCTTGCCGGCCTTGAGGGCGGCGAAGGCGGCGGCGGGAGAGTCGAAGCGATCAGGCTCCTGGCCGAGCTCGTTCACGCAGTAGTCGGCGGAGGTGGTGCCGTTCTGGACACCGATGGCCTTGCCCTGGGCGTCTTCCTTGCCCTTGACGGGGCTGTCCTTGGCGGAGATGATGACGATGCCGGTGGTGACGTAGGGGTCGGAGAAGTCGACCGTCTTCTTGCGGTCCTCGTTGACCGTGATGCCGGCGGCGGCGAGTTCGGCCTTGCCCGCGATGAGGGACGGCAGGACGGAATCGAATTCGACGTCTTCGACGGCCAGTTTCTTGCCCAGCTTGTCGGCGATGGCCTGGCAGATGTCGACATCGATGCCGACGACGGCGGTGCCTTCGCGGAACTCATAGGGCGGGAAGGTGGCTTCGGTGATCATGCGGATGGTGTTGGGGTCCTGCTTGGGGGCGCAACCGACGAAGGCGGCGGCGACGAGAAGGCAGGGCAGGAGGCGGGAGAATGCTTTCATGATTATCCTTGGGTTGAGGTTTGTGGTTGCCATATCTTGCCAAATCTCACTGCTCCGGGCAAGCCACAACTGAGGTAACCCTGGTGAATGCCAAGGGAATAAAGGGCTGGGACCCCGCTGGGAACGGAGGAGACGGGAAAACTGGCGGGGGCGTCAGGGGGCGACGGACACGACGGCACTCTCCGCGGCATCGGGCACTTCGGCGGCGGGGGCGGGCGTCTGGGGAACGGCGGGGTGGGGCGGGGGCTCGATGCAGATGGCCGCCCAGCCGATGACGCAGGTGACAACACCAACCGCCAGACCAACCTTGAACCACTCCAGGAAGGAGATGCGGAGGTGGGAGTGGCGTTCGAGGAGACCAAGGGCGACAATGTTGGCCGTGGAGCCGATGACGGTGATGTTGCCGCCGTAGCAGGCGCCGAAGAGCAGGGCCCACCAGAGGGTGTTGTAGGTCGTGTCGAAGGAGACCATTTCCTTGATGACCGGCGAGAAGGCCGCGACGAAAGTCATGTTGTCGACAAACGCCGAGCCAATCGAGGAGATGCCGACCACGAGCGCGGAAAGCATGTGGGTGGAGAGGCCCCGGGTCGTCAGGGTGCGGAGCTTGAGGGCCATGTTGTCGGTGACGCCGGTGACCTCGAGACTGCCCGAAATGGCGAAGAGGAGCATGAAGAAGAGGAGTGTCTCCCATTCGACGTCCTCGCGGACGTAGTGTCCGGCGCGATGAGGCCGCCACGCCATGAGGATGCCGGCAGCGACCAGGGGCGTGACGATGAGGAAGGCATTGTGGTTGCCCGGCGTGCCGACGAGCCCGAGCAACGCCTCGATCTGGTGGTGGAAGGCGATGGTGGTGACGGTGGCGACGAGAATGAAGAGGCCCGTCTTGTAGGGGATCTTGACCAGCGGGCCGAGGCCCTTGTGCTCGCGCCGGTGCTCTTCCATGCGCTCGGTCATCAGGCGGATGTCCTGGCGGAACCAGAGCAGCAGGACGCCGATCGTGGCGAGGATGCTGACCACCGTGATGGGCGAGGCGCCATGCAAGAACTGGGTGAAGGTGAAGCCGGCCTTGGTGCCGATGAAGATGCCGACGGGATTGCCAAGCATGGTGGTCGGAGAGCCGATGTTGGTGCAGAGCACACCGATGAGGACGAAGGGGGTGGGGCGGATCTTGAGGGTGTCGCAGACCTGGAAGACGAGGGCCAGGATGACGACGATGCTGGAGACCTCGTCGAGAATGCTGGCCAGCAGGGCCGAGAGCAGGCAGAGGATGATGGTGAAGGAGACGCCGGTCATGTTCTTGCGGCTGATGATGCTCTGGATGATCCAGCTCATGAAGCCAAGGTCCTTGAGCACGCCGACGATCACCATCATGCCGCAGAGGAAGAAGATGATGTCGAGCTGGGTATGGCCGAGGACGTCGACCAGCGACATCGAGCGGGTCGCGACCAGCACCGCCAGCGCGCCGAAGGCCGCCGGAATGCGGTATTCGCTGGCCACCAGGATGGTGCCCACGACGAAGATGAAGGCACCGACCGCGATGGCGGACGCGCGGGTCGGGGCCAGCCCGCCGATGGCGGCGAGCCAGGCGACGAGGAGGGTCGCGGCGCCGAGCAGCACCGGCTTGAGCAGACGGGAAAACAGCGAAGGAGAGGCAGAAGAGGTGACCATGGCAACCTACTCGCGGAAGATCTTGTTGAGGAAGTACGGCAGCTTGATGACGCCAGCCAGCCGGGTGCCGTCCAGGACGTAGCAGGTGAAGGCGTTGCGGCGGACGAACTCGGCCGCCACGGAGATGGCGGGGTCCGTCGTCTGGACGTGGGCGAAGTCTTTGTTGATGACGTCGGCTATGGAGGAGTTGCGCTCGTTGCGGAGCATGTCGACGAAAGGCTCGAAGTTGACCATGGGCGAGAGGTCGTGCATCCAGAGCAGGTACTGCGGGATGCAGATGCGCAGGAGGGCGTTGATGGTGACGACGCCGACCATGGTTCCGTAGCGGTCGACGACGGGCAGGATGTTGACCTTGAGCTCCGTGAGGCGGTCGATGGCCTTCTCGAGGCTGTCGCTCTCGTTGAGGGTCTCGAGGACCTCGTCGTACATGATGTCGGCCGCCTCGAGGTGGCCGGAGACGGTCTGCTGCGAGCCCGCGAAGAAGCGGAGGATGTCGTGGGGGCTGTTGTGGGAGGCGAGGACGGAGACCGACTTGGGGTTGCGCAGGGCCGTGGCGATGGCCTTGAGGATCTGAAGGTGGATGGCCGGCTGGGAAAGGGGGGTGAAGAGCAGGATGATGAGCTTGACGGGCCCCTTGCCGGGGGCGAAGGCGATGCCCTCGCGGGAGGTGAGGATGGCGACGTAGGGACGCTGGAGGTTGGCCAGGCGGGCGTGGGGCAACGCGACGCCTTCGGCGATGACGGTGTCGCCGCGGGCCTCGCGGGCAAAGATGGCCTGCTCCATCTCGCCGGCGCCGGGCAGGAGGTGGACGCTGGCGAGGCGGGTGACCAGTCGATGGATGGCCTCGTCCCGGGTGAGGGGGCCTTCGCCGATGATGATGTCCCGTTCGTCCAGGAACGTGGCGACGGTCGTCTCCGTGGGGTTTCTGTTGCTACTAGTGGGGTCCATGGCTGTCTTGCCTCCGGCGCGGGTTGTCCGCAAAGCGCCTACTTTAGTCCAACCGGGCCTCGTTTCAATCCAAAACTGGGGCCGTGTCTTTTCGGCGCAGCCATTGCGGCAGCTCCCCTCCCGCACGACAGCGCCGCGAGCCGCCTGCCGCCCCAGAATGCAACTAAGTGCCAGACTATTTGTTGGCCTGGGCTCCCCAAAAGTTGTGATATTTCGTCAGAACATTAGGAATCTTTCGATTTTCCCTTTTTCGGAGGGGGGCCGAGGAGAGGCCAGGGGGTGGCGGCGAGAAATTGGGGCGGGGCTCGCGTTTTGCGTTGCGGGCGGGGAGACGTGGAAGTATAAGGGGGGCGCCATGAAGGACATCCACTACATCAGCACGCGCGGGCAACAGGCCCCGCTTTCGTTCCAGGACGCGGTCATGACGGGTCTGGCCCGCGACGGGGGGCTGCTCGTCCCCGACGAGATTCCCGACGTCAGCGACCGGCTCGCCACGTGGCGGGACCTGTCCTATCCGGAGCTCGCCTTCGAGATCATGCACCTGTTCGCGACGGACATCCCGGAAGAGGACCTGCGGGGGCTGGTGACGCGCGCGTATTCGACGTTCATGCATCCGGCCATCGCGCCGGTGACCAAGGCGGGCGACCTCTGGATCCTGGAGCTCTTCCACGGGCCGACGCTGGCGTTCAAGGACATCGCACTGCAATTCCTTGGCCAGCTCTACGCCTACATTCTCGAGCGGCGGGACGGACGGCTGAACATCCTGGCGGCGACGAGCGGCGACACGGGCTCTGCGGCCATCTGCGGCGTGCGGGGGCAGCGGCGCGTCAACATCTTCGTCATGCATCCGCATGGCCGGGTCTCGCCGCTCCAGGAGCGGCAGATGACGAGCGTGACGGACGCGAACGTCTTCAATCTGGCCGTGGAGGGTGCGTTCGACGACTGCCAGTCCATCATGAAGGCGCTCTTCAACGACCTGCCGTTCAAGGACGCCTATGCGCTGGGCAGCGTGAACTCGGTCAACTGGGCGCGCATTCTGGCGCAGATCGTCTACTACTTCTACGCGGCGTTCCGGGTGCAGGAGGAGACGGGGGCGGAGGCGGTGCAGTTCGCGGTGCCGACGGGCAACTTCGGAGACATCCTGGCAGGGTGGTACGCCAAGCAGATGGGGTTGCCCGTGCGGCGGCTGTTACTGGCGACGAACGAGAACGACATCCTGTCGCGGTTCTTCCACACGGGGCGCTACGTGCGGGGACAGGTGGTGCCGACGGTGAATCCGTCGATGGACATCCAGGTGGCGTCGAACTTCGAGCGGTGGCTCTACTACAAGCTGGGGCGCGACCCGGCGGCCGTCCGGGAGCGGATGGAGACGTTCGGACGGGAGGGGGCCATGGAGATTCCGGTGCGGGGGGACGGGCCCGTCGACGTGGAGATCCGGGCGGGGGCCTCGGACACGAAGCACACGCTGGCGACCATCAAGAGGTACTTCGAGCGGTACGGGGCCGTCCTGGATCCGCACACGGCGGCCGGAGTGTTCGTTGCGGAGCAGTATGACGACCGCGAGGAGCCGACCATCTGCCTGTCGACAGCGCATCCGGCCAAGTTCCCCGCCGCCATCGAGCAGGCGACCGGACAGCAGGGACTGGCCCATCATCCCCTGCTGGATGCACTGGAAGGCCTGCCCACCCGGTGCGCCGTGGTGCCGAACGACGTGACCGCGGTGCGGACGTTCCTGGCGGAACATGCGCGGTAGAAGCGGTACAAGGATTCTAGGATTCTAGCAATTCTAGATATCTAGAAAATTCTAGTTTTTCCGGGGGGCTATCGCCCTTCCTGGGCGAGGCGGAGCGCGAGGCGGTACTGGCGGCGGAAGTGCTCGGTCCAGTCGCGGAGGAGATCAATGCGGTCGTGGCGCTTGAGGACATCGAGGGCGGTCAGCCAGTTGAGGGGCTCGGGAGCGTCGGGCAGGGTGGAGAAGGCGGCATAGGCCTCGGGGACGGCGTCGGGGCCGCCGGCGGCGGCGATGGCGCGCCAGGCGGCGCGCTGTTCGATGCCGGAGTCAAGGCACATGGCGCGGACGAGGTCGCGGAGCATGCCGAAGTGGGTGCCGGTCCAGCGGACGCGATATTCGTAGGCGGCGGCAAGGACGTAGGCGTCGACGGCGGGATCGGCGAGGTCGCGGGAGGTGTAGCGGCGGTGGCTTTCGCAGGCGGCGGCGAACTCGGGGTCGGCGGAGGGATAGAAGTCGCGACGAATAGGCACGCGCTGGAGGGCGTACTGGTTGGGCCCGCCGGGGGTGCCGGGGCGGTAGCACCAGAGGCGCTGGCCGTCGATGGAGAGGAGGTACTGGATGAAGCGGCAGGCGAGTTCGCGGTGGGGGGCGCCGCGCAGGAGGAGGACGGGGTCGGCGGAGACGCCGGACTCGCCGGCGGGGGTGCGGTAGTGCATGGGGCCATCTGCGCCGCGCGCACCGTTGGCGACCTCGGCCTCGAACAGGCCATAGAAGTCGATGCAGATGCCGGCGGCGGCGTTGCCGGTGCCGACGTCGAGGGGAACCTTGTTGGCGCTGTCGGTGAAGTAGCGGGCGTTGGCGCCGATGCGCTGGACGAGCCGAACGCCCTCGAGCCAGCCGCGTTCGACGGCGTCCTGGTAGGCGCGGGGGACGTCGGGAGGGAGCTCGCCGGGGGGGAGCTTGGCGGCGGCGATGGCGGCCTCGTAGGCGTCGGCCTGGGCTGGGGCGAAGCCGGCCGCCTCGACGGCCTTGCGGCATTGCACCTGGACGATGGTCTCGAAAGCCTTGGCGATGCTGCCGCTCTTGGTGGGGTCGGCCAGGCCCAGGGTGCCGCACCAGCGCGGGTCGGCCAGGTCCTCCCAGGCGGCGGGGTCGTCGGTGATGCCGAGGGCCGCCATGCGGTCGCGGTTGAAGCACATGCCGAAGGTGCTGAGGGTGGTGCCGTAGTAGGTGGGGCGCCACCATACCTCGCCGCCCACGTCGGAGGGAACGAGCTCGCGGCTGTCGGCGGTGGCGACGAGGCCGGGAGGGATGCGGTCGGCGGGCCAGGGGGCAACGGCGATGCCCTGCCGGGCCGCGGTATCCGCATCGTAGGTGCCGCCGCCAAACCAGATGTCCATGCCGGAGGTGAACGCCTGGGGATCGTCCGTGCCGCGGAAGGCCTCGTAGAGGGCCTGCTGCTCCTGCCAGTCGGACTCGGGCACGGCATCGGGACGGCGGGTCGGGTCGAACGAACGCGAGAGGATGATGCTGGCGCCATCGCCGCGCCAGGGACGTCCGGCAGCCTCCCACCACGCCTTGAAGGAGGTCACGAATTCGCTTTGGACGTAGCGGGAGATCTCCGTCGTGCCGCCGATGTTCCGCCAGTCCACCAGCGCCGGGCGGCCGTAGTGCTCCTGGTGCCACCGCGAGAAGCCTTCGCCGAACTCGTGGCGGATCGCCTCGTTGTGCGGCGAAACCACCACCAGCACCGGGTCGCCCTCGCGCCACGCCTGGCCCTCCGGCGGGCACCGGAAGATGAACGGCAGCGCCACCACCGCCGCCAGCACCCCGATGATCACCACGTTCTTCAACATCCTGCACCGCCTCTTTCAGCTAGCCGAGGGAGCCACCGGGTTTTTCCAGAGAATGGAAGCATGTTTTTGCGGGGAGGGCGCGGCTCATCGTCCAGACCACCGGGCCAGCCAGGGGTGTTGCGCCAGCCGTAGCCGCCGCGCCAGATCGCGCACCGACACCCCGCCCTGCATCCGGATGCGCTTGAGGGCAAACAGGTCGCACTCGCCCGGAACGTTCGCCCCCGGTCTCATCGAGAGCGCCGCCTCGAAGCCCGACAGCACCGCCGCCTGCACGCTGACCTCGTCGTATTCGCCCCAGGGCCAGGCCAGCACGCGGGGAGGCATGCCCGTGATCTCCTCCAGGCGCTCGCGGCATTCCGCAAACTCGCCCAGGCAGAACTCGATGCGCTCCTCCGTCGTCCGCGCCACCAGGCCTCCGCCTAGCAGGTCGTTGCCCTGCGGCCAGAGGCCGTCGTGGGCGTAGGCCGAGGCGCTGGGGTAGAGGGGGATGCCCTCCTGCAGCTCCGGATAGATGCCGTGCACACCCGGATGGATGCCGCTGCCGTCCCAGACGCCGATGGGCCGGTCCGAGCAGAAGCAGGCCTGGTGGGTGTGGGTGTGCGCAAAGAGGACATGCCCCTGCTCCTGCGCCAGCAGACTCAGCTCCAGACGGCTCATGAACGCCGAACGGTCATCCTCGTCCAGGGCGCGGCGCCAGGCATCGCGCGCCACCGGGAGATCCCGGAGCGCCGCCCCCGGCGTCGAGCAGGTCGGGCGACACGAATGGCCGTCATGCAGGTACGCCGTCGCCACGCCGAACGACGCCCGGAAGCCTTCCTGCCGCAGCAGAGGGGCCGCGTGGACCCAGTTGTCCAGATAGCAGTCGTCGAACGTGATGGCCACCGCCTGCTCGGGCAGCTCCCGATGCCCCTTGAGGATGTCGACCGCCTCGTCCACCGTGACGGTTCTCCAGCCGTTTTGCTTCAGCCACACCAAGTGCGACTGAAATTCGGCCGGAGCCACCCCGCAGATGGGCGAGATGTTGCGATAGCACAGAATCGGCAGACTACTTTTCATGCGCCCCAATCCTACCCTGCCATAGCCCTGCTCCGCAACCCCCAATTTAGAACCCCTCTTGAAGCCTAGAAATCTCCGAAACCCTCTGTTTTCGCCGTAAAATCACAGCAGGTGAGGGCAAGAGGATGGCGTGCGAAGGGCGGGAGGCAAAGGGGCCGGGAGGAAGCAGGAGGAAGCTATTTGGGGTCGGCGGAGGAGCCGCGCCAGTGGAGCTTCTGGGTGAGGAGGCGGGGCCAGGAGTAGTCGGCGAGATGGATGAAGCGGGCGGAACGGGGACTACGGCGGACGACCAGGCGGTCGCCAGGGTGAAGCCATTCGCCAGCCACGCCGTCGACGGAGAGCAGGAGTTCCTTCGCGGGGACGGGCAAGGTGAGCTCGATGCAGGAGGAGGCGGGCAGAACCAGAGGCCGGGAGGAAAGCGTATGGGGACAGATCGGGGCCAAAACCAGGGCCGACGTGGAGGGATGAAGGATGGGGCCGCCAGCGGACAGGGCATGGCCCGTGGAGCCGAGCGGAGTGGCCACGATGAAGCCGTCGGAGACATACGAGGCCACGGGCTGGCCATCGACGGCAAGGTCAATCATGGCAGAACGCGGGGCGGCCCCCCAGCCGATGACGACATCGTTGAGGGCAACCTGCCGGGCGGCGGTCCGGCGGGGGACGTCGGCCCGGAAGAGGCGCGCCTCAAGCAGCGGGGCCTCGGCAAGGACGTAGCGCCCGGCGGCCAGGGCGGCCAGGGCGTCCGTGGCCGAGGTCGAGGAAACGGCGGTCAGGAAGCCGAGATGGCCGAGGTTGATGCCGAGAACGGGAGTCTGTCCGCCATGCAGGGAGCGGACGGCGCGGAGCACCGTGCCGTCGCCGCCCAGCGACAGGACGGCATCCAGACCTGCACCAAACCGCGAGGGCGCAACGACACGCGCATCAGGCAGCTGGTCCGCCGCCGGGGAATCCGCCGGCAGGACAAAATGAATGTCCAGCGGGCGGGCGGCCGTCCGCAAGGCGGCGAGGGTGGCGGCCGCCAGAGGCTTGTCCATGTTCGCGATGATGCCGATTTGCATTGCGAGGGCTATTCTAGCGCGAGAGGAGAAAAAGGCAAGGGAGAGGGAAGCTCAGGCCTGCTGGCGCCATTCGCGGCCGAAGCCAGCGGCCTCGGCCTCGGGCGTGGGCGGGAAGTCGGCGATGAAGGCGGGGGGCGTGGCAACGGGGCGGTGGGTGTGGATGTCGACGGAAACCCAGTCGGTCATGGCCTCCGCCAGAACGGCCCCGTCGGTCTCGCGGACGAACCGGTAGCAACGCCGGGAATGGATGCGCTGGAAGTCCTGGACCCAGGTGTAGAGACTGATGGGCTCGCCGGGGAGGCAGGGGCGCTTGTAGTCGATGTGGTGCGTGCGCACCACCCAGCTCCAGCCCTCGGCCAGCAGCTTTTCCATGGGCCAGCCATTGGCCTCGACGTGCTCGTTGGCCACGTCCTGCATGAGGCGGACGTATTCGATGTTGTTGACGTGCTCATTGAGGTCGCGGGCGGAGGGCGGAAAGGCGAAACGCTTCTGGTAGACGGAAATAGTCATGGCAAACCCTCTTGAGATCCGGATGGGGCGGACACCAGGGATTGCAAAAGCGCCGGGAACGGGCAGGTGGCGCAACGGGAACGGTCGGAAAGGCAATAGGCGTGATGGATGTGGATGAGGCCTTGGCGGCGCAGGCCTGTGCGGTAGAGGCGCGGGGAATGGTCGGGGCCCAGCAGGCGCAGGGCGGTGGCCTTGATCAGGGCGTTGGGCTCCTCGGGCGGGATGGCCGCGACGATGGCAGCCCAGGCTTCGGGGGCGGCCCCCATCGCCGCCAGCGCCGGCAGCACCAGGTTCACGACCAGCGCGCGGGCGCGGGCCATGCCGACCAACGCCACGGGCGCAAAGACGGGAGGAGTGGAGAAGGACAAGCGATAGGACCAGTAGGGGGCGTCGGGGAAGTCGAACCAGGCGGCCAGCTCGTCGGGGGAAAGGGATGCGGAAGACGAGGCGCGGGCGAGTTCCATCAGGCGTTCGGGCAAGCCTTGGGACGGCGCGAACAGCAGGGCGGCGGCCATGAGGCGACGTTCGGGGCGATTGGCCGGGCGCAATCCGGCCAGGCGCCACCGGGCGGGTTCGAGGCAGAGGGGGGCGAGAAGGTCGGCGAGGGGCCACCAGGCGTCCCAGCAACGGCGGATGAAGGTGCGGGTGGGCTCGTCCCAGGCCGCATGACGGGGAGTGCGCGTAGGGTCGGGAAGGAGCCCGGCGAGACCCATCAGAATGGCATAGGCGCGAAGGGGCGAGCCCTGGGCGTGGCGACGCAAGGTGGCGAGCGGAAGACGGCGGGCGAGGAGCCGGAAGGGGGCCTTGTTCCAGCGGTAGCCGAGGGCGGCCATGGTCTCCTCGTAGAGAATCTGGTCTATGCCGCGGTCAAGCATCGACAGGGCCAACAGCTCGGCCCGCTGGCGGAGACGCGTTTCGCCGGCACGGTCGAGAATGAGTCCCCGGACGGCGGAAGGCAACACGGCCATGGCGGCCTGGCAGGGCGGGGGCTCGGCGCGGGCCCCGATGGGATAGGCAAGCAGGTCGATGTTGTCGAAGGCGAAGTCGGGAATGGCCTCCAGCGCGGGGCGGAGAGCAATCTGGAGGGCGGTCGCGGGGAGGCCGGGAGGAGGCACGGCCGGCGCATCGTAGTAGGTGACATGGGCGACAATGCCGGCATAGCGCGGGTCCGCAGTGTGGCCATGGGCCGTCCAGTCGGAGGGGCGGACATGCAGCTCGACGTCGCCGTGGAGCGGAGTGCGGTCGGAACCGACGAGCAACGTGGCGTTCAGGAAGTCGGGGCCGGGGCCCGTGTTCCACTCGCCGGGATGCTGAACCACGACGGACCGGCCATCGGCGGCAACCAGCGCGCCAGGGCGGAGGCGGTCGTCGTACCAGATGGCCTGGAGATGGCGTTCCGTGAAGAGCGGCGGTCGGTCGGGGCACGCCGCCGGCTCGGCCACGAGGTCGCGGGAAACCTCCGGCAACGCGCGGGGGAACCAGCCAGGATGCAGCGGATAGACGGGCTTCGGGGTCACGGGAGGGACGTCACGCAAGGGAAACGGCATCGAAGAGGTCGAGCGCGGGACAGGGCGGGGCATCGGCAGGCACGGCGGTCAGGATTTCGGGATCGCCATCGGTCACCAGGACGGTATGCTCGAAGTGGGCGGCGGGCAGGCGATCGCGGGTCTTCACGGTCCATTCGTTGTCCATGACCTCGACCCGCCAGGTGCCCATGTTGATCATGGGCTCGATGGCGAGGCACATGCCAGGCTTGAGGCGGGCGCCGGAACGCGGAGAGCCATAGTTGGGAATCTGCGGATCCTGGTGCAGCGCACGGCCGACGCCGTGGCCGCAGAAGTCGCGAACCACGCCGTAGCCGAAGGACTCGGCGAAGGTCTGGACGGCATGGCCGATGTCGCCGACGCGGTTGCCGGCGCGGGCCTGGGCAATGCCGAGGGCCAGGGCGTCGCGGGTCACGCGGCAGAGCTTGAGCCAGGCGGGATCGACGTGCTGACCGACGGGGATAGTCACCGCGTTGTCGCCCGTGAACCCGTCGATCGAGGCGCAGAGGTCGACCGTGACGATATCGCCATCATTGAGGACGCGCGGGCCCGGAAAGCCGTGGACCACCTCTTCGTTCACGGAGATGCAGGTGTAGTAGGGAAAGCCCCCATAGCCAAGGGAGGCCGAGGTGAGGTGGTGGACCCGCATGCGGTCGGCCGCGAGCTGGTCGAGCTCGGCAGTGGTGATGCCGGGGCGGACGGCGGCCGCGACTTCGCGGAGGGCCAGGGCGTTGAGACGGCAGGCGGTGCGCATGCGGTCGAGGTCGCGGCCTTTGAGGATGGGAATCATGGAAAACCTTTCTAGTGGGTTGGAGGGAATGCCGCGGCACTAGTAGCCGAAGCGGGTGCGGGGAGCGGCATCGCGGATGCCCTCCGTGTCAAGGTGAGGAGAATGGGCGGCGGCCGGCGTGAATGAATAGGAGATGGGCGTACCGACAGGAGGACAGAGGTCCGCGTTGACGTAGCAGGCGTCGTCGTTGCCGCCAATGGCATAGGGATTGTTCACGATGGCGAAGGGATCCCAGAAGGTCGCCACCAGGGACTCCTCCGCCAAGGCCTGGAAACGCCCGCCCGCCACGACGGAGCCAGTAAACACCCATGGTCCGTCCTCGACGGGCGCATCGGTCGTCATGTCCCAGACAAACGTCTCGGCGCGGGCACGGCGCGGCGTGCCATCGGCCGGGTCGTTCCAGGCAACCCACATGTCGACGGGCGAGCCCCGGGCCGGTCCCAGGCCGAGCCCCGGCATGACTTCGCCGCCGCGCAGTCCCGCCAGCAGCAGCGCCGCCTGGAGGTCGAGCGGATTCACCGAAAGCACAAACACGGATTCGTGAATCTTGCCGCGCTCGCCGCAGGCCAGCAGCTCGACGATGCCAGAGGCCTGGTTGACCCAGCCCGTCGCGGTGACGGTCTTGGTGGCGGCGTCGAGCTGGACGGAGCCGATAGTGGCGACATCGCCGTTCCAGACGATGGGCGCGGGACGCGTCGGCGGCTCGTGGCCAGCCGTGTAGATGACGTGGGATTCTCCAGAAAGGCCGGTAATCACCGTCGCATGCGGCGGCAGATTCGTGTCGGACGAGGCCACGGCAGGCGCTTCGGGGACAATCTCCGCCAGGACGAGGCAGGCCAAGGCCAAAAGAAGAGCAAGGGCAACGGCAAGGGATCTTTTCATTCGAGCGGAGAAAGAAGGTCTAGGGTGTTGGCGCATAAAGCTTGTTGATGGTGGTAGAGGGCGGTCTGGGCGGCGGAGACGGGATTCTCCGCATCGCGGCGGACGGCCTCGGACGCGGCCTGGAGGGCGGCCTGCGGATCTCCCAGGCGATAGAGGAGCTGGCTACGGATGAAAGGGATGGCCGGCGAAGTGGCAGACGGCGCGCAAGCCGCTTCATCGGGGTCCTCCTCGGCGGCAGCAAGTTCTTCCAGGGTGTCGTTGAGTAGGTCGGCGGACACCCCCTCGAGCCGGGCGATGGCGGCGGCATGGCCGAGCAGCGCGTCCGCATCGTGGGGATAGCGCTCCAGGACGCGGGCAAAGAACTGCACCGCCCGGTCGGCATGCTGCTCCTCGAGCAGGAGGCTGGCAATGCGGTAGAGGGCCTCGGTATCGTGGGCGGGATCGGCCTTGGCCGCCAGAACATAACGCTGGATGGCCTCGGGCACCCGTCCGGCGGCCGCCGATTCGGAGGCCTGGGCGTAGAGCGCAACGGCCGCCGGGGCAACCTCCTCGGCATCCCACGCGGCGGCTCCGGCCAGGGTCGGCACGCATGCGCCAGCAACTCCTGCAAGCAGGAACATCCGGCCCATCGTTCCCCAAGGCCTCATTGTCCGCCTCCATCTGGAGCAGACGGCAGAATGCGCACGAGCACCTCCGGAGGGTCCAGCATCACATGGGGAATCTCGGCAGGCAGCTGGGCCTGGACTTTCCGCAACACCGTGTTCGGGGAAGCCACAAAGGTGCTGGGCTCGACAAACAGACGCACATCGTCAGCCTTCAGCGAGGCCAGGACTGTTTCGCGCCCGTGCAGGGTGACATTGCAGGTTTCCGGCGTCAGCTCCGCCAGCAGGGGTTGCCCCGGAGGCACTAGCAGGCGAACCGGCAAGTTGGGAAAGAATTTTTCGCCCCTCCGCGCCGCAATGCCCACATCCAGCTGCACCGTGCGCGCCCCATACGAGAGGTGCGAGTTCTCCGGTGGCGGCTGTACGCGGAAGGTGGTGGCATGCACCGGCGAAACCAGTCCCGACAGATTCAGCGGCTCGGTCGGGACAGAGGCCAGGCGCGACACGCTGCTGGACGGCCCCGTGACCGAAATGACCGACGGCGTCAGGGTGGTATGGACGATCTCATAGCCGTCGGGAAGAATGCTCTGCGTGACGAGGCGGATGGGTATCTGGCGCGTCAGCACCGGTTCCATGCGCAGGCGGAGCCGCGCCGGGCTGATGGACTCCAGATGCGCCCCGCGAGGGCCCGTGACCTGCTCGGGCCCCAGCAGCACCGCGAATGTGTTCGTGTTCGCATTCGTCTGCATGTTCAGCGCCACCTGCACCGCATCCCGGCGGAGTTCCGCCATCTCGGACTTGGACCCCTTGAAGGTGAGGTTGACCTCCCGGACGGACTGCTCGACGACCATCCAGCCATCTGGCGCATGCACGGTCAGCGGCATGGCGTCCAGCGACTGAATGTTGCTGGTGGCCTCCCGCACCGTCCACCACAGCAGCACCGCCGCCAGCACCGCCAGCGTCCAGGTGCCCGCCCGGGAATGCAGGAACGCAATCAGCTTGCGCGTCCAACGCTTCGTGCGCCGCCGCCAGACCCCGCCGCTCATGACCGACCTCCTTCCGTCTCGGAAGCGTCCGCCGGCGCGGCGGGGGCCTGTGCCTGTGCCGGGGCCGGAGCATCGGCAGGCGCGGACGCCTGGCCTTCGACCGCGCGGGCGCCAGTCGTCGTCTCCCCCGCCATCGAGCTGTTGGCACGCGTCCACCAGCGCGCAAACCATGTTCCTCGCCCCTCGTTCCCGTTGTTCACGCGGGCGGAGAAGAGCGACTCCAAGGTCTTGTGCAGCTCGTCCCCCGTCAGCACATCCGTCAGTTTGCGGTCCGTGGCCACCCGGATGGCCCCCGTCTGCTCGCTCACCACCACCACCACCGCATCCGTGTCCTCCGTCAGCCCCACCGCCGCCCGGTGCCGCATTCCCAGACGCCCAATCGAGACCCGTCGACCACCCTTGACGTTCTGCTCGACATCCCCTCTCGAGGTCGTCATCGGAAACATGCACCCTGCCCGGACAATGCGGTTCTTGCTCACCACCACCCCGCCATCGTGCAGCGCCGTTCCCGGATAGAAGATGGTGCAGAGCAGGTCCGCCGACACTTCCGCGTCCAGCAGCCGGCCTGAGCTCTGCAGCGACTGCAAGGTGTTTTCGCGCTCGATGGCGATGAGTGCGCCAATCTTCTCCTTGGCCAGGCGCTGAACCGCATCCTCGACGGCATCCAGCGTCTCGCGCGTCACCTCCACCTCGCCCGGAACATGCGTCTTGCCAATCTCAGCCAGCGCCCGGCGAATCTCCGGATGGAATACGACAATCCCCGCGATCACGACATAGCCGGCCAGTCGCTGGAGCATCCAGTTCAGCTCCTGCAGCGGCAGCACCCGCGTCACCAGCAGCAAGCCCCCGACCGCCAGCACGAACCCCCACATGATCTCCTCGCCCCGCGTGCCGCGGAACAAGTTGATGACAAAATAGAACACGACCGCCAGCACCCCGATTTCCACCAAATCGGTTAGCGCCGTCAGCCAGTCCACCCCGATGAATTGCATGACCCAGTTCATGACACCCCCATCCTACTCTACCCGCGCCCCGCGCCGCAATCCCCAAAAGCCGCGAATCGCAACGCGACGACGCTTTTTTGCTGGCACCTCGCCTCCCTGCGCGGCATGGATGCCCGTCACCATCCCCCTCTGTCCCCATCCCCTTTCCCCAACCTGAAACCGCACTGTGCGCCCCCCCTCCCTATCCCATGAATTCGTGGGTATCAGGCAGACGGAAAGGACGAAACCTGAGACGGTTGTCGCCATGGGCCGCAGCGACTTCGGTGGCTATTCGGCACCCATCGTCCCGCTCACCGGGAGCAGTAGCGCCTCTGTCACCACCAAGGGCGAAGAGGCTTTGGCGTAGGACTTGTTAAGAATCAATTCGAAGCGGAACGGCATGGGAGGATCGGAAATGAGAATCAACGGCAGTCGTGTTTCTTCCGTGTCCGCCTGAAGAGCCGTTGACGCAAGGATATCGGGCGAATTAAAATACGTGACCTGGAACGAACCGATTCCGTTGTCGGACACACGATTGTGCCGCAGAACGGGGAGGTAGACTCCTGGCGGCACGGGCAGGTTGGGGCCGTAAAGCGCCAGCCCCGGCGTAGTGGCTGCGGGAGGATACTCAATGGCAGGAGAATCGAGCTGGCAAAGGCCTGTCTGTTCGTCCACCAGCATTCGCCCAGAGAACCAGAGGCGAGAGGCCGGGAAGGCATAGGCACCATCGGTGGACCGGGGCTTCCAGACGGGACCGGCGGCAAGATAGGCCTGGACGAGAGTTGGCAGCGGACCGGCGGACGCCTTCTTGGTGGTGGACAGGGAAAGGCCATAGGGCGAGGCCAAAGGCGTCGAAAACCAACCCGATGTAGCCGAATTCGTGGGCATGACCGCCGGGAGCGACTCAACCGCGACGGGAGGGCCTTCTGGAGAAGGCAGAGGACGCAGCGCGACCGAGCGTGGACTCACCGCCGCCAGCAGGAGTTCCATCCGCAGATTCGGTTGGGCAAAAATGGGCGCACGGAGTTTCAACCGCTCGGGGCGCCTCAGGCCAACAGGCTTGCGACAGAAGAAATGGAGTCTGGTTGGCGGCGGCAAGGCGTCAAACCAGGCGACATCCAATGCATTTGAGGAAGTCATCGTGTCCGTCTGCTGCTTTTCGTCTTGCCTCAGAATACGAAAGGCAACGGTCTGGGGCGGCAGTGCCCAATCGGAAGCTGGCGGGCCAAAAGGCGACTCTAGCAGTTGCAGCCTCGGGTTGGCGCGGAGTCCCTGCAACGTGTAGACTGGCGGCCAAGGAGAAACCGTTTCGGGGAAGGCATGTGGATAGTATAGAATGTAGTGGCATCCCATGGCCAGCAGGGCGTCCAGTTGCGCATCGTCCGCAACCCCTTGGTTGATGGACTCGAAACGCTGAAATACATTCTGGCGATAGTCGGCCGGCGCCGCCGGAGAATAGCCATTGATAAAGCGAATGCGTGAAAGCACGGCATCGTATTCATACAAGCTGGACCAATGGGAGTCGCCTGGCCAGATGGGAATCGCCAGCGCCAGCGGCTTCTCATCCTGGACACCGGCGGCATCTGACAGCACAGCATCTAGCGCCGGTGCGCGTTCCGGCAGTTGGGTGAGCACCGGCCGAACATGGTCAAGATTCCCCAGGATGACCAGGGCCGAGAAAATCCACACGAAAGCAATCGCCATGCCGTTAACCAGACGACCACGTCCCCTCTCCGCCCCACGCGAATCCCCGGATGCATGCGCTGATTCATCCAATTCGGTTTTCGAACCGCGCACCAGAACCGCGCGGTAGATCAGCGCCAGTAGCGGTACCACGAAGGTTGGCAGAAGACAGTAAATCTTCGCGGTCTGGCGAATCATCGAATACTTGGGCACCAGTTTGCGCGCAAGGCGAATCCAGAGGCCTGCCGGTGGCGCATGAATCCCCAGCCCCAGCAGGATGGTCGTCAAGATACCCAGCACCAGCAAAACCACGGCCACACGCGGCAACCGGGCCCGACCTTCCTGTCTCGCCGCCGTCCACCCGGCCAACAGAAGCCCTACCACCAGCAGAACCAGCAGCGGCCAACCGAAGTAGATATGCCGCGCCATTCCCGTGGCGTTTGCCTCGAACAGCCCGTTGCACATGGGCGAATAGGCCGCCATCTCGAAAATGGTGCGCCCGCCTTGCAGCGAGCTCTGGGCCAGGTTTTGATGGGCCAAGAAGGTCACGTAGGCAATGGCCCCCAGCAACAGCAGCGCCAACGGAAGCATGGGCAGCAGCACCCGGGCGGAACGCCAGACGGTCGCCAGCCAGTCGCGCCACGACGGCGCCGCCAGCGTCAGCGAGAGCAATGCCAGCCCGGGCGTCGCCAGCGCGGAAAAATAGAAGACGTGCAAATCGGACGCATACGCGCAGAAGAGCTCGACGAATACCAGCCCCCACCCCAGCGGCGAGCGGTCGCGGATGGCGCGATCCATGCCATAGGCCAGGAGCGGAGGCAGTGCAATCGCAAAACCGGTGGGAGAGCCGCAGACCAGCGTAATCAAGCGGTAGGGCAAGGTACCGCCCAGTAGGGCCGCCAGTGCCGCTGGCAGCCGTGATGGGCCGGGGGCAAAGCGCCGCGCCCAGAGATACAGGAAGAACAAGCCGAAAAGATAGGAAACCACTCCCGTCACATTCCATGCCACCGCCGCGCCCAGCAGCGGATGAAGCGCCGCAAAAACTAGTGAAAACGGGAAATAGTGGAAGTCCGCCTGCGTCCGAGCCGAATCGTCTCCCAGATTGAACTCGTAGACGTTTGAAAACGCGGGCGAATGGCCGGCCAGCGAATCGTATCCCAGCCAGAAATGATAGAGGAGCTGAATACTGTCAGCGGGATGTGTGCCCTCTGGCAACGCCCTGCCGGAACCGGCCTGGTCGGACAAAGGAATCATGTCGGTGAAATGTACCGGCAGCGGCCACATCGCATGCCCATAGCACAGCAGGGCCAGAAGCACGAAACCAATCACCGCGAACAGATGGCTCAGACCAGAATGGGAAGAATTTTTCATGTTTGGTTGCCTTGGCTGTGCCCCGCCTCAATCGGCTCGCCATCCAAAATGGCAACACGTTTTGCAGAGCACGAATGAATCATCCTTTCGTTTTTATCGTGCCATACACAAGGACAGCCCGCAACTGCAAAATCTGTTCGTGAAATCATGATATTTCTTCCGGGCGCATCTGGGTTGTTTGCAACCTCGCTCAAGGGCAATTCCGGGAAAGCTGCAAACGCCCGGCAGGCTTGGTAGGGACCAACCGCCGGGCGGCCCGTGTGCCAGAATTGTCTTTCCGAAGCCACAAAAAAACCCGGCGGGAAGCCGGGCTTGCCGAATGGCGGGAAACCACGCCTAGCGGCGGGAGCGCAGATGGCCCTTGCGGAGGAAGCCGTCGTAGTGGCGGGTGACGAGGTGGGATTCGACCTGGCGCATCGTGTCCAGCATGACGCCCACGATGATCAACAGCGACGTGCCACCGAAGAACTGCGCCACCAGCTGGGGAATCTTCAGCATGGGGAGCAGGATGATGGGGAGCACCGCGATGATGGTCAGGAAGATGGCCCCGGCCAGCGTGATGCGGGTCATGGTCTTGTCCAGATACTCGGCCGTGGGCTTGCCCGGACGGATGCCTGGCACATAGCCGCCGTACTTCTTGAGGTCGTCGGCGATCTGGACGGGATGGAACTGGGTCGCCACCCAGAAGTAGGAGAAGAAGAGGATGAGCAAGCCGTAGATGGCAATGTAGAAGAAGGAGGCTTCGCGAGTCAGATGGGTCTGCGCAAAGTTCTTGGTGAAGGGAATCCATTCCAGCACGCGGCCGAGGAACATCAGGATGGCGGAGGCGAAGATGATGGGCATGACGCCGGAATAGTTCACACGGAGAGGCATGTAGGTGCTCTGCCCGCCATAGGTCTTGCGCCCGACGACGCGCTTGGCATACTGCACCGGAATCTTGCGCTGGGCCTGGGTGACGGCCACCACGCCGGCCGTCACCAGGAAGGCCAGAGCGATGATGACGATCAGCTTGAAGATGTTGGCATCGCCCGTGTGGAACATGGCAATGGTCTGCTCGATGGCTCCCGGCAGACGGCTCACGATGCTGACCGTGATAATAAGCGAGATGCCGTTGCCAATGCCTCGCGCCGTGATCTGCTCGCCAAACCACATGAGCAACATGGTGCCCGTCGTCATCGCCAAGACCGCCAGCAACAGGAACGGCACGTTCCCGAGCAACACGATGCGCGTACCTTCCGCAGCCGCCCCGAGGAAACGGCTCGGATGGAGCAGCGCGGCAGCAAAGCCAAAGCCCTGGACGACGCACAGGAACACCGTCAGATAGCGGCCATACTGGATGATCTTCTGGCGGCCACTGTCCCCTTCACGGGCAAGCCGCTCCAGCGACGGGATGACCGCCGTCATGAGCTGCAGGATGATGGAGGCGCTAATGGAGGGCATGATGCCCAGCGCCCCAATGGCCGCCGCCGTGAGGGCGCCGCCGGAGAACAGGTCAAGCAACCCGAGAAAACCGACGCCACTGCCCTGCGTGATGCGGTCGACAATGCCCTGCAGAGCGACGACATCGACGCCCGGCAGTGGGATGACGGCCAGCATCCGGCAGAGGAACAGCAGCGCGCAGGTGAAGAAAATGCGCTGGCGGAGCTCGGGAATCTTAAGGGAGTTGGTAAATGCGGAAAGCATCGTGGGGTCCTTTCTGCGAAAGCCCCGCGCAGCTGGCGTGGGGCGCTAACGGCTGGCGCAAATGCGCCCGGCGCGGCCTTTTTGCAAACAGGAAAAGGCCGAAACCCGTGAAGGCCGGAAGCCAATCCCGTCATGGGAGCTGGCTGCGGCCTCGTAGTTCATGCCTAGGCCTCCGACGCCGACGTATCGGCAGCGGCAGCGGCCTCGACCACCTGCTTGGGCTTGGCCAGCGAAAGGACTTCGCAGGTGCCACCCGCCGCCTCGATCTTCGCCTTGGCGGAAGCGGAGAAGGCGTGCGCGGAAACCTTGCGCGCCTCCTTGATCTCGCCGTTGCCCAGGATCTTGACGAGGTCGGACTTGGCGATGCGGCCGGCGGCGACAAGCGCGGCCGGGGTGATGTCGCCCGCCGCCAGGTCGCAGAGGTCGCCCACGTTGATGGCGGCGTACTCGACCCGGTTGGGGCTGGTGAAGCCACGCTTCGGGATGCGGCGGATGAGCTTCATCTGACCGCCTTCGAAGAGCGGCTTGTGCTTGTGCCCAGTGCGGCTCATCTGGCCCTTGTTGCCCTTCCCGGACGTGCGGCCCTTGCCGGACGATTCGCCACGGCCAACCCGCATGCGGGCAGTCCGCGCACCCTTGACGTTCTTGAGTTCGTTAAGCTTCATGGAACAGGCTCCTTACTGGCGCAGGGCGCTGATTTCTTCGCGGCTCCGCAGCTGGACGAGACCGTCCATGGTCGCCTTGACAACGTTGATGGGGCAGGTGGCGCCCAGGCTCTTGGCGAGGACGTCGCGCACCCCGGCCAGGTCGAGGACGGCCCGCGCCCCGCCGCCGGCGATGACGCCCGTTCCCTTGGAGGCGGGCTTGAGCATGACGCGGGAGGCGCCACAGCGGCCAATCACCTCGTGCGGAATGGTGCGGTCCTTGAGGACAATCTTGACCATGGCGCGACGCGCCATCTCCGTGCCCTTGCGGATGGCGTCCGCGTTCTCGTTGGCCTTGCCCAGGGCGTAGCCGATCTGGCCTTCGCCATCGCCAACCACGACCAGCGCGGAATAGCTGAAGCGACGGCCGCCCTTGACGACCTTGGACGTGCGGTTGACCTGGACGACGCGCTCCTGGATGTTGTCCTTGACGAAGTCGTCACTCTTGCGATCACGATCGCGCTTGCGGAATTCTTCTGCCATTGGAAACTCCTGGGTTAGAAGACGAGACCAGCCTCGCGGGCGGCGTCGGCCAGGGCGCGAAGGCGTTTGCTGTAGACGAAACCACCGCGGTCGAAGACGACGGCGGAGATGCCCTTGGCCTTGGCGGCCTCGCCGGCGGCAGTCCCGACGGCCTTGGCTGTTTCGGCGTTGAGCGGCTTGTCCTTGAGTTCTCCGGCAACCGTGGAGACGGCGGCAAGCGTGCGGCCGGCCACGTCGTCAATGAACTGGACGTAGATGTGCTTGTTGGAGAGGAACACGCTCATGCGGGGACGTTCGGCACTGCCCTTGACCTTGCGGCGCAGGCGCAGATGACGGCGAATCCGATATTCCTTGAGAGTCTTGACTTTCATGCTATGCCACCGTCTTTCCTGCCTTGCGGCGAACGTGCTCGTCCTTGTAGCGGATGCCCTTGCCCTTGTAGGGCTCCGGCGGGCAGAAGCCGCGGATGCGTGCGGCAACCTGGCCGACCAGCTGCTTGTCGATGCCTTCGACCTTGAGATGGACGGCATCTTCCGCGACCGTCAGCTTGATTCCCTCGGGCACCTCGTAGATGACCGGATGGGAGAAGCCCACGCTCATGTTGAGCGTCTTGCCGCTGATGGAGGCGCGATAGCCGACGCCCTGAATCTCAAGTTCCTTGGCATAGCCGGAAAGCACGCCTTGGACCATGTTGTTGAGGAGCGCGCGCATCGTGCCATGGGAAGCACGAGCCTGCTTGTCCTCGGCCTTGCGGGCGACCGTGAGGACGCCGTTGTCCAGAGTGACCTCGATGCCGGCGGGGATGGGCTGCGCAAGCTCGCCCTTGGGCCCCTTGACCGTGACCTGACCATCTGAAATGGTGGCTTCGACGCCCTTGGGGAGCGGAAGCGGTTTCTTGCCAATGCGGGACATATCGTGTGACCTTTCTGGTTACCAGACCTGGCAGAGGACTTCGCCGCCGACGTTGGCCGCGCGGGCCTGCCGGTCGGAAAGAATTCCCCGGCTGGTGCTGAGGACGGCCGTGCCGAGTCCGGCGCGCACGCGGGGGATGTCGCCGGCACCGACGTAGCGACGGAGACCGGGCTTCGACACGCGGGCGATCTTCTGGATGACGGGCTTGTCGTTGTAGTACTTGAGCTTGATGCAAAGCGTCTTCTTGCCGTCGACCTCGCCCTCCGAGACCTCGCCGACGTAGCCTTCCTCCTTGAGGGTGCGGGCGATGGCGGCCTTGAGGCGGGAATGGCTCATGACGACGTCGGCAAGACCGGCGCGACTGGCATTGCGAATGCGGGTGAGCATGTCCGCGATGGGATCAGAGCAACTCATGGGGCTTCTCCTTTCTACCAACTGGCTTTGACGACGCCGGGAATCTTGCCTTCGGAGGCGAGCTCGCGGAAGCAGATGCGGCAGAGCTGGAATTTGCGCATGTAGCCGTGACGACGGCCGCAGCGCTTGCAGCGGGTGTAGGCGCGCGAAGTGAAGGTGGCGGGCGATTCGGGGTCGGCCTTCGCGGCGGCGAGGGCGTCGGCCTTGCGCTGGATGGTGCGCTCGCTCTTGACCCTGAGGGATTTCTTAGCCATGTGTATGACCTTTCTATGCGTTGGCGAAGGGCATGCCCAGAAGCCGGAGAAGCTCCTTGGCGTCTGCATCGGTCTTCGCAGTGGTTACGATGGTGATGTCCATGCCCTGGACGCGCTTGACCTTGTCGGCGTCGATCTCGGGGAACAGGCTCTGCTCCTTGAGCCCCATGGTGTAGTTGCCGCGTCCGTCGAAGGACTTGGCGGGGATGCCGCGGAAGTCGCGGATGCGCGGGAGGGCCGCGTGGATCAGGCGCTCGAGGAACTCGTACATGCGCTCGCCGCGCAAGGTGACCTTGGCCCCGATGGCCATGCCTTCGCGAAGCTTGAAGTTCGAGATGCTCTTCGTGGCCTTCGTCAGCGCCGGACGCTGCCCGGTGATCTTCGCCAGGTCGTCCATGGCGGCCTTGAGCGCATCGCGGTCGACCTGCGAGTTGACGCCGATGTTGACCACCACCTTGACGAGCTTCGGAATGTCCATCACGGACGGGAACTTGCCCGAGTCCTTGAGGGCCTTGACGACCTCGTTCGTGTATTTTTGCTTCAAGACGGACATGGCTTACTCCTTCTCCTTCTTGGCCGCAGGGGTGACCACGGCGAGATTCGAGATCGCGATGGGGGCTTCGCGCTTGACGATGCCGCCATTCGGATTGTCGTTGCTCTTCTTCAGGGCCTTGGAGACGAAGTGGAATCCTTCGACCAGCGCGCGCTGCGTCTTCGGATACACCTTGAGGACCTTGCCTGTCTTCTTGCCGGCGTCGGCGCCGGAAATCGCGCGGACGATGTCGCCGCGGCGAACGTGCAGCTTGGGCTTGTTCACTAGAGCACCTCCGGGGCAAGGGAAATCACCTTCATGTAGTTCATTTCGCGCAACTCGCGGGCCACCGGTCCGAAGATGCGGCTGCCGCGCGGGTTCTTCTGGTCGTCGATGAGGATGACCGCGTTGTGGTCGAACGAGAGCGTCGAGCCATCGGGCCGGCGGATAGGGGCCGCCGTCCGGATGATGAGGGCCTTGGCGACCTCGCCCTTCTTGACCATGCCGACGGGCTGGCATTCGCGGATCGACACCTTGATGATGTCGCCGATGTGCGCCACCGTCTTGCGCTGGCCCAGGACCTTGATGCACTTGGCCAGACGGGCGCCCGTGTTGTCGGCGACCGTCAGTTCGGTTTCCATCTGGATCATGCCTTCACCTCGCTTCCATCGGCGCGAACCTGGATCTCGACCAGGCGCCAGCGCTTCGTCTTGCTCAGCGGACGCGTCTCGGCGATGAGCACCTTGTCGCCCTTCTTGGCCTGGTTCTTTTCGTCGTGGACGTAGTACTTCTTGCTACGGCGCAGGAACTTGCCGTAGATGGGGTGCTGGATGCGGCGCTCGGACGAGACGATGATGGTCTTGTCCATCGCATCGCTCACCACGATGCCCACGCGCTGCTTGCGGTTGTTCTTGCGCGCCGCAGGGGCGGCGGCAGCCGCCTCGGGGGCAGCCGGAACCGCGGCTTCGTTAAGTTCTTCGGTCATGTCTTATGCTTCCTTCCTGGACTCGTTGAGGATGGTGCGAATGCGGGCGACCTCGCGGCGCGCGGCACGCAGGAGGACGGGCTTCTCGAGCTGGCCCATGGCCTTCTGGTGACGCAGGCTCGCCAGTTCGGCCTCGGCCTCGGTCAGCCGCTGCGCCTGCTCTTCGGCGGTCAAGTCGCGAATCTCTTTGGCTTTCATCGGTGCTTCTCCTTCCGTGCGCTAGAGGACGATGCCGCGGCGAACGAACTGCGTGTGGATCGGGAGCTTGGTCGCGGCCAGCCGCAGGCATTCGATGGCCTGGGCCTCGCTGACGCCGTCCATCTCGAAGAGGATACGGCCCGGACGGACCACGGCCACCCAGCCCTCGACAGCGCCCTTGCCCTTGCCCATGCGGACTTCCAGGGGCTTCTTGGAATAGGACTTGTCGGGGAAGATGCGGATCCAGAGCTTACCATGGCGCTTCATGGCGCGGTTCATGGCCACGCGGCACGCCTCGATCTGGATGTTGGTGATCCAGCAGCGCTCGGTGGTCTTGAGGCCGTATTCGCCGAAGGCCAGCGTGTTGCCGCTCATCGAGTTCCCCTTGCGGGACCCGCGCTGGCTCTGGCGGTACTTGACGCGTTTAGGCATGAGTGGCATGGCTACGCTCCTTTCGCTGCGTACGGGCGGCGGGAATCACGTCGCCGTTCGGGTTCTGGCAGATCCAGCACTTCACGCCGATCTTGCCGACCATGGTGTGGGCCTCGGCAAAGCCGTACTGCACGTCCTCGCGGAGCGTCTGCAGCGGAACCTTGCCCTGCATGTAGTGCTCGGTGCGCGCCAGCTCGGCGCCGCCCAGACGACCGCAGGCCTGCACCCGGATGCCCAGGGCACCGGTATCCATGGCCAGCTGCATGGCGCGCTTCATGGCACGGCGGAACGCGATGCGGCGCTCCAGCTGCGACGCGATGGACTCGGCCACCAGCTGCGCGTTCGAATCCGGATTCCGGACTTCCTGGATGTCGATGTAGACATCCTTGCCCGTCGCCTCCGTGATCTTCTTGCGCACTTCGTCCGTCCCCTCGCCCTTGTGGCCGATGAGGACGCCCGGACGCGCCGAGTAGATGTGGATGCGGACCCGGTTCTGGTGACGCTCGATCACCACGTCGGAAATGCCCGCCTCCTTCAGATACTTCGCAATGATCTGCCGGATGAGCAAGTCCTCGTGCAGCATGTCGCCGAACGCCTGCTTGTCCGCGAACCAGCGGCTCTTCCACTGCTTGTGGACCGCCGTGCGGAACCCAATCGGATTAACTTTCTGGCCCAATGTGTGCCTCCTAGCCCTTAATGACCAATCCCTTAATCAACTTTTCCGTGGCTTTCTTCGACGGCTTCTCGTCCATCAGGGTGACGGAGATATGGCTCGTCTTCTTCCGGATCGATGCCGCGCTGCCCCGGGCCCGTGGCCAGTAGCGGGGGAACGTCGGCCCGTTGTCCACGACGGCCGATGCCACGTAGAGATCGTCCGCCGACATCTGTCCGTTGTTTTCCGCGTTCGCGATTGCCGACTTCAGCGTCTGCCCGATGCATTCGGCAGCCTTCCGCTTGTTCAGCTCGACCACCCGCAACGCCTCGGCCACGCTCAGGCCCGTAATCGCCCGCGCCAAGTCCCGCGCCTTCATCGGCGCCAGCCTGACGAACTTGCTGGTCGCGACGAACGTGCGGATCGGTTTCTGCTTCTTGCTTTCGCTTTCCATGTCATTTTCCTTCCGGACCGGCCGTGCCTGCCAGCACCGCCCGGTCCCCGGGTTTCGGCCCCTCTGCGTCCGCCATCTCCTCGATGGCCGCGCCGGAGAGCACCTCTCTCACATCAATCACCCGCAGCCTCGCCACCTTGCGCCGCCCCCGCAGAACCGTCAGCGGGAGGCCATAGCGCACGCCGTGGCGCGAGCCCAGGTCGACGACTGCCAGTCCCAGCTCCGGATTCACGTCCACGACTTGCCCTTCGAGGGGCCCGTCGAGGACTGGATCCTCGGCCGGAGGCGGCATCCCGGATGCCGCATTCGCATCCAGTGCCTCCATTGCCTCGGCCAGGCGGCGTCCCAGCAGCTCGGCCCGGGCTTCCAGTCTTGCGTTCTCCTGACGAAGTGCCGCAAGTTCGGCCCCGAGCCGTGCCACCGCAGTTTGCGCCTCACCGGCCAGCAACTCCAGCAGCTCGTCTCCGTTGTCTTTCACTCCCCCGCCGGTCTTGCGGCGCCCCTCCGCACCGGCCGCCTCGGTCACTTCCGTGGCCTGGGCTTCCTGCGCGGACTGCACCACCGTTCCAGCGGTTGTCTCCGCCTTCTCCCGGACCGCCGTGGGGGTCGTTGCCGACCCCTTTTGCACTGAATCCGGGAGGGTAGAAGACGTTGGCGTGTCAGCCAACGGTTCAGTAATCAAATCATCTTCCAGGCGCCCATGCAAGAAAAAAATGATTCCCGCACAAGCGATCGCTCCGACGACCGCAGCCCCGGCAAAGGCCAGGGCTTGCCCGACGAAGCGGCGCACCGCCCCATCCCCGCGGCTACTTCAGCGCGACGGTCTTGTCCGTCGCCGCGCCGTGATGGCGGAACGTACGCGTGGGCGCGAATTCGCCCAGGCGGTGACCCACCATGTTCTCGGTCACGAACACGTTCGTGAACACCTTCCCGTTGTGGACGTTGAAGGTATGTCCGACGAACTCCGGCAGCACCATGCTGCGGCGCGACCAGGTCTTGATCGGGAGCTTCTTCCCGCCCTTGTTCATCGCTTCCACCTTCTTCATCAGGTGGTCTTCGACGTACGGGCCCTTCTTGATCGAGCGACTCATTACTTCTTCCTCCTCTGCACGATGAACTTGCTAGACGTCTTGCGCGGGTTGCGGGTGCGCTTGCCCTTGGCGAGCTGGCCCCACGGCGAGACGGGGTGGCCGCCGCCGGACGACCGGCCTTCGCCGCCGCCCATGGGGTGGTCCACCGGGTTCATCGCCACGCCGCGCACGGTCGGGCGGATGCCCTTCCAGCGCTTGCGGCCGGCCTTGCCCATGGACTCGTTCTCGTGTTCCAGGTTGCCGACCTGCCCGATGGTCGCCAGGCAACGCACGCTGACCTTCCGGATTTCGCCGGAGGGGAGGCGGATCTGCGCATACTTGTCGTCGCGGGCGGCGATCTTGGCCACCATGCCGGCGCTGCGGGCGAGCTTGGCGCCGCCGCCGGGGTTCATCTCGATGCAATGGACGTTCATCGACAGCGGGATGGCCGACAACGGCAGGGCATTGCCCACCGCCGGCTCCGCCTTCGGGCCGCTCATCACGGTGTCGCCGACCTTCAGGCCGTCCGGCGCCAGGATGTAGCGCTTTTCGCCGTCCGCATAGGCCAGCAGGGCGATGCGGGCGCTACGGTTGGGGTCGTATTCCAAGGCCTGGACCTTCGCCGGAATGTCAAACTTCTGGCGCTTGAAGTCCACCAGGCGCAGATAGCGCTTGTGCCCGCCGCCGCGATGGCGGATGGTGATCCGCCCCTGGGCGTTCCGGCCGGCCTGGCCCTTCTTGATCACCCGCAGCTTGCGCTCCGGGCGCTTCTTCGTCAATCCGTCAAAATCCGACAGCGTCGTGAAGCGAAGACTCGCTGTCCTTGGCTTGTATTTCTTCAGTCCCATGACTCCACCTCGCTATGCCGTTTCGATCGTGTTCCCGGACTCGAGCGTCACCACGGCGCGCTTCCAGTCCGACGTCCGGCCCGGCGTCCGGTTGCGGCCGACGCGCTTGGCCTTGCCCTTGCGCATCATGGTCCGGACATCCTTGACCTTCACCTTGAACTCCTGCTCCACCGCCTGGCGGATCTGGAGCTTGTTCGCTGCCTTGTCGACCTCGAAGAGATACGAGTTCGTGGCCGCCTGCATGGCGGTGCCCTTCTCGGTCACCAGTAGCTTCTTGATGATGTTCTGCATCGTCTATTCCTCCTCCCCCGCGCGCGCCGCCAGCACGTCCAGGCCTTCCGCGTCCGTCAGGACCACGGGATACCTGAGCATCTGGTAGGTGTTCACCTGGCTGGCCGTCGTGACTTCCGCGTCCGGCAGATTCCGGGCGGCACGGCTCAGCTTCTCGCTGGTCTGGCCGGTCACGAAGAGCGTGGCCTTGCCATCCGCCACCTTCTTGAGCAGCGGGACCAGATTCCGGGTCTTGGGCTCCACGTCGGCAAGACCTTCCGCGACCGCGATCGTCCCCTCGACGACCTTGTCCGAAAGGACGCGGCGGAACGCGAGCGCGACCACCTTCTTGTTGACCTTCTTCGAGAAGTCGCGGGGATGCGGGCCGAAGACCACGCCGCCGCCGCGCAGGATGGGCGAACGCCGCGACCCCTGCCGCGCATTGCCGCTGCCCTTCTGCTTGTAGGGCTTGCGGCCGCCGCCGGACACGTTGGCCCGAGTCCGCGTCGAAGCCGTTCCCGCACGCTTCGCGGCCCGGTAGGCCGTGATCACGTCGTGCACCGCCTGCTCCCCGCGGTCGGTCACCAGCAGCTTGTCCGAAAATTCCTTCTCGCCGATGCTTTCGCCGGCGAGGTCATATACCTTGATCGTACTCATGTCCGTCTACGCCTTCTTGATTGCCTTCCGGACCATCACCAGGCCGCCGTTCGGCCCCGGGACCGCGCCCGCCAGCAGGATTGCGTTGTCTTCCGGCATCACCTTCACCACGCGCAGGTTCTGCGTCGTGACGTTCGCCGAGCCCATCTGGCCAGGCAGCCGCTTGTTCTTGAACACGCGGGCAGGCCACTCGCGGTTCCCGATCGAGCCCGGACGGCGCGTCCAGGCCCCGCCGTGCGTTTCCCGGCCGCCGGCCATGCGGAAGCGCCGGATGACGCCCTGGAAGCCGCGGCCCTTGGTCTTGGCCAGCACGTCCACGTAGGCCACGCCTTCGAAGATCGAGGCCGTGATCGTGTCGCCGACCTTGGCATCCTCGCCCTCGTCCAGGCGAACCTCGCGGAGCACGCGCTTGGCGCTCACGCCAGCCTTCTCGAAATGCTTCTGCTGGGCCTTAGCCAGGCGCTGGGGCTTCTGGTCCTCGAACCCGAGCTGCACCGCCTCGTAGCCATCGCTGGCCACGGTCTTGCGCTGCACCACCGCGCACGGTCCGACCTGCAACACCGTCACCGGCACCTGCACGCCGTTCTCGTCATAGATGCGCGTCATCCCCACCTTCCGTCCGATCAATGCTTTCATCTGCATGCCCTCCTCTACAGCTTGATCTGGATGTCCACGCCAGCCGGGAGGTTCAGCTTCTTCAGCTCGTCAACCGTCTTGGCCGTCGGGTCGATGATGTCGATCATCCGCTTGTGCGTGCGGATTTCGAACTGTTCCATCGACTTCTTGTCCGCGTGAACGCTACGGTTCACGGTATACCGCTCGATCCGTGTAGGCATCGGGATCGGCCCTGCCACTTGGGCGCTGGTGCGCTTGGCGGTGTCCACGATGTCCTGGGCCGACTGGTCCAGCATCCGGTGGTCGAACGCCCGCAAGCGAATTCTAATGCGTTGTTTCATGCGTCTTTCTTTCGTTTACAGTCATGATCCAATGGTTCTGCGGCCTTGCCGTCGCCAGCTCTTCCGCACAGCCTTTGCGCCCTTGTGTCAGTCAAAGAACGCCCGGAAAGGCCCGTCGTGGGCCTCGCCGATGACCTTGCGGACCCGCGCACCCCACACTGGGTGCCCATGCTGGCCGCAAAATCGGCGCGTATTCAACCACACCCATTTTTTTTGTCAACTCCCTTTTTCGATTTTCCCCACTTTTTTCGTTTCGCGCGCCCTGGCGGCGCGGTTCACCGCCGCTCCCGCAACGGTTGTGGCGTCGGCAAAGAAGTCGTAACAGGTCGGATTGGCGGGTAGACTACGGGAAAGAGCCATCTGGGCAAAAAAAGCGAAAAACGCCTTGTTTTACGTAAAATCACGACATTTCGGGAGTCGGAGAGAAGGCATTTTCCGCTGCCCTGAAGCGGCGACGGAAGGATCATGCGTCCACGATTCTTCCCCCCCCCGCTTTTTCGGTTGACAACACTTCTTCTTTCGTGAAAATCGGAACAGGCGGAGTCTCAAGGTCTGCCACCGACGGAATGCCGCACGTGAAGAAACAAGTTTTACCGTTTTTGCCGCTGATTGCAACGATTGGCGGCGTTGTCGCCGCGTTGGCCGCGGGGAATCATCCGCCCGCCAGCGCCCCCGACGACATCGTGGTGCTGGGCGAGGTGGATTTGGCGGAGCGCGCGGAGATTTGGCGCAACCAATACCGCCGCATGACTCCCGGCGATGGAACGTTCGTTCAGGATGTCGGCGCGTGGCCGGCGGCCTGGGAAGAGTTCGGCTCCCATTGGGACGCCGCCCCGGCCACGCGCGACTTGGCAACGTGGCTGGTTCCGGTGTCGGTGTCGCAGGAAAACGGTCTCACCGTCATTCGCGATGACGACGGGATGGTCCTCTGGAGCGGCGCGACGGACTTTGCCAAGCCGGAATCCGCCAACGTGACGCTGACCGGCGCTCTCGTGGACGAGCTCGAGTGGCCGTTGTACGACGCGGCACGCGATGAGATCGAGAGTCGGCTAGCCGCGATGAGGATGGATGATGCCGGAGGCCTTCCCGGTCGGCACGGCCCCTACACGAACGGGCTGCGCTTCACGAACGCCTGGGAGGCGACGAACGGGGACTACCACTTCGACTTCGCCTGGGAGACGGACGGCGACGTGCAGGTCTTCCGCCGGGCGATGCACTACGAGTGCTGGACAAACTTCGGCGTGGTGTCCACGAACGACGAGAACCAGGTTGTCACCAACGATGTCGTCAACTGGAAGCAAGTAGCCGGCGAGAGATTCAGGGGCATTCCAGACGCATGGGTGTCGCTGGGAGTGACGACCGTGACGAACGGAGAGGGGAGTTTCACCGACACGGATCACGCCGACCCGCTCTTCGACCGCGTGCGCTTCTACGCAGCCGCCGCATGCGCGGATTCGGACAACGACGGCATTACTGATGGTGAGGAATGGCTGGGGGGAATTTCTTCGACAACCGACGATTCGGACGGCGACGGACTTCCTGACTACCTGGAGCGGACTGTTTACCACACGGATCCATACAACCCCGACACGGACGGCGACGGCATGAACGACGCCTGGGAGGTCGCCCACGCCCTCGACCCGTTTGCCGACGACGCTTCCGCCGACGCGGACAACGACGGCATTTCCAATCTCGCCGAATGCGAAAACGGCCTCGACCCGCAGGTCGCCGACCCGCCCCCCATCCTCACGCTCCTCTTTCCCGAAGACGGCGCAATTCTCTGACAGGAAAGGTCGTAGGACATGAAAAAGGCATTTTCCGGCTGGCTAAGTCTTGGGATGGTGGCGGTGGCACTTTCGGCGCAAGCCGCTTATGAAGCAGTTCCCGGACAGCGCGGGCAAGCCGTTGCGTCCGCCGCCCGTTCCTCCGTGTCGGACCGGGCGGCGTGGAGGGGGAGCGTGGAACTCCCCGACGGCTCCGAACGGGCGCTCGTGAACGCGGGGGGGCATTTCCTGCCGTTGCGACTGGAAGCGGGGGCGGAGTGCACATTCGCCATTTCGGGGCCGGGCCTCGTTCCGGGGTGGACGGTTGTGCTTTCCTGCTCTTGCGGAGGACTGGTGGAGGGGGGCGTCGTCGCCGAAGTGGCGGTCGGGGCCGACGGGGTTCTGCGCTTCGCGTTCCAAAACGGCACGTTCGGCGCGCAACCCGTCGAGCTGTCGCTCATGGGCGACCGCCGGACGCTGCTGGCCATCCACGCGACGCCCCGGCCTCTGACCCGCGAAGACCCTCCGCCCGAGCAGGAGGACGATCCCCCGGCTCATGACTGCAACAACCAGGACCCGCCGGAATGTCCGCCCGGGACGTGCTGCAACGATTCCGCCGGCGATAACCGCTTCAATGTCTATTCGGCGAACGTGAAGCGTCAGATCGAAGACCTGCGCCTGCCCGTCCAGGTGGGCGAGAAGCCGCTGGACTTCACCCGCACCCAGTCGAGCCGCACGTCGTGGGCGGTGCAGGAGCGGACGGACTTTCCCTTCGGACGCGCGGGCAACTGGCGGCACAGCCACCAGTGGACCATTCTCGACGACGGCTTCACCAATGGC
>JAFTAH010000073.1 GCA_017458625.1 Kiritimatiellia bacterium
CATGGCTTTTCCCTCTTATCTCTCGTCGGCGCTCTTGCTCTTGAGGACCGCAAGGTACGCGCTCTGCGGGATCTCGACGTTTCCGACAAGCTTCATGCGTTTCTTTCCTTCCTTCTGCTTCTCCAGGAGCTTCCTCTTTCGGGTCATGTCTCCGCCATAGCACTTGGCGGTGACGTCCTTGCGGAAGGGGCGGACGGTGGTTCGGGCGATGATCTTGGCCCCGATGGCCGCCTGGATGGCGATGGGGAACTGCTGGGGAGGAATGACATCAACCAGAATCTCGCAGATCTGGCGCCCGCGCGACTCCGCCTTGTCCTTGTGGACGATGCTGGAGAAGGCCTCGACCAGTTCGCCGTGCACGAGGATGTCAAGCTTGACGAGGGTGTCCGGGCGATAGCCGGCAGGTTCGTAGTCCATGGAGGCGTAGCCGCGGGAAATGCTCTTCAGCTTGTCGTGAAAGTCGACGAGGATTTCGTTCAGGGGCAACGTGCAGGTGAGCATGACGCGGGAGGCGTCGAGCGATTCGGTACGCTCGATGGCGCCGCGCTTTTCGAGGACGAGCTTCATCAGGTCGCCGATCTGGTCGCCAAGACAGATGAGGAAGGCGCGGACGAGGGGTTCCTCGATGTGGTCGATCTCGGTGGGGTCGGGCAGGAAGACGGGGTTGTCGACCTCCTTCATGGTGCCGTCGCGGAGATAGACGTGGTAGATGACGCCGGGATAGGTGGCGATGATGTCGCAGTCGTATTCGCGTCGCAGGCGTTCCTGCACGATCTCCATGTGCAGCAGACCCAGGAAGCCGCAGCGGAACCCGAAGCCCAGGGCCACGGAGCTCTCGGCCTGGTATTGGAAGCTGGCATCGTTGAGCTGGAGCTTTTCGAGGGCGCTCTTGAGCTTTTCGTAGTCGTCGCCGTCGATGGGGTAGAGGCCGGTGAAGACCATCGGGTGCATGGCCTTGAAGCCGGGCAGGGGGTGCTCGGTGGGCGAACGGGCGGTGGTGACGGTATCGCCGACCTGGATTTCGGTGGCATTCTTGATGTTGGCCATGAGATAGCCGACCTGGCCCGCGTGGAGCGCGCCGACGGGGCGGAGCTTGGGGTCGAAGACGCCGACCTCCTGCACCTCGTAGTCCTTGCCGCTGCCCAGCAGGCGGATGCGGTCGCCCTTCCGGAGGCAGCCATCGAAGACGCGGACGTAGACGATGCCGCCGCGGAAGGTGTCGTATTCGGAGTCGAACACCAGAGCCCGGGTTTCGGCGGGGAACTCGGAACGCGGCGGTGGAATCAGCTTCACGAGCGCCTCGAGGACGGCGGGCACGCCCACGCCCGTCTTGGCGGAGACGCGGAAGCACTCCTCGCGCGGAATGGCGAAGAGGTCCTCGAGCTGCTGGGCGACCGTATCGGGGGCGGCGGCGGGCATGTCGGTCTTGTTAAGGACGGGGATCAGCCGAAGTCCCATGCGGTCGACGAGGAAGGTGTGCGCGACGGTCTGGGCCTGGACCCCCTGGGTGGAATCGACAACGAGCAGCGCCCCTTCGCAGGCGGCAAGGGATCGCGAGACCTCGTAGGAAAAGTCGACGTGGCCCGGGGTGTCGATGAAGTTGAACTCGTAGTCGAGGCCGTCGCTCGCGTGGTACTTCATGGTGACGGGGTGGGCCTTGATGGTGATGCCGCGCTCGCGCTCGAGATCCATGTCGTCGAGCAGCTGGTCGCGGCGGTCGCGCCTGGCGATGGCTCCGGTCAGCTCGAGCAGGCGGTCCGAGAGCGTGGTCTTGCCATGGTCGATGTGCGCGACGATGCTGAAGTTGCGGATGCGGGACATGTCCGGCGGGGCCCAGGCCGCGCCAGCGGTGTCGCCGCCGCCGCTACTGCCGGCGGATGTGCCTGAATTGCTGGGACGAGGGGGAGGGGGAGGGGATTCGCGATGAAATTCAGAGGACATAATAGCGGGAGAACTCTAGCGTGCACGAGGGGCCAAATACACGGAGAAAATCACGGAAAACAGCGCCCGGTCGCCCGCTACCGGATGAACTTGCGGCCATCGTGCCAGGCACGGCCCACCTTTTCACCGATTGCGTAGTAGCCATGCCGGAACGGGTCGAACGCGATGGCCCCGAGCTTGGCGGGATCCACCTTGCCGTTTTCGTCCAGCACGCTTTCGTCTGCCGCCGCATTGACGATGCGGCCGACGAAACCCTCGATGGACGGCAGCTCCTCGGCGAGCTCGCATTCCATGACGAACGGAAACGCCTCGACGACGGGCGCATCCACGAATTCGCTCTTGCGGGCGACCAGTCCGGTCATCGCGAACTTGTCGGGCACCTGGTTGCCAGAAACCGTACCGAAGTAGTCCGCCTCGGCCAGGTGGCGCCAGTCGGCCAGCGCAACGGTGAACGCCTTGCGCCGGCGGATGTTCGCGACGGTCTTGTGCGTGCCGTCGAGGATGAGAATCAGCTTGTCGGTGTCGCAGACCTGTCCCCAGGCCGCGTTCATCACGTTCACGGTGCCATCCTCGTCATAGGTGGCAATCATCAGGACGGGCATCGGCCAGACGCCCGCGATCTTTCCAAGGTTCTTCTGCATGGGGATGTCTCCTGTTACTGGGGTGAATGAGGGGGAAGGCTGCCGTTCGCGGCTCCGTCAGGGGGAAGGGGAAGGCCAGATAAAACGGGCGGAAGCGGTCGATTCGCCGTTGTCGATGACCACGTCGATGCCGGTGGCGGACTGGTTGACGACGGTCAGGAAGTAGACCCATTCGGCGATTTCCTGAGGCGTTGCCCACTTCTTGAGCGGAGTCAAGGCCATGATCTCGCCCCAGGCGGCCGGGTCGTCCATGACTGGCGCGTTGAGGCGGGTCCGCACGCCGCCCGGCGAAATGGAATTGCACGTCGCCCCGTACCTGGCGAGGCGGATGGCGAGATTGCGGGTGTAGGCCACCAGCCCACCCTTCGAGGCGGTGTAGGCCGGAAACTCGGCCCCGTTGTGGGCGGCGACGGAGGCGACGTTCAGCACCGAGCGGATCGACGGCGACAGGTAGTGCTCGGTCACCTTCATCGCGCCCACGAGATTCACCCCGATGTCGTCTGCGTTCTGGACGCCGGCATTGTTGACGAGAATCTCGACGGGGGGAAGCGCGGGAAAGGTTTCGGGACGCGTCACGTCGGCTTGGTGGTGGGCATAGCAGTCGTGGGCGAGAGGGGAGGGGAGTAGATCCAGCCCGAAGACGCAGTGCCCCGCCGCCAGAAAACGCTCGCAGACGGGCCGTCCGATGCCGCCCGAGGCGCCAGTGACCAGGATATTCATCCTAGCGGGCCTCCACGTACTTTTCGAGATAGGCGGCCCCAGTCTGGCGGGCCTCCCAGATGCGGACAATCCGGTAGCTCACGGGCGAGAAGACCACCTCCATCAGCAGCTCCGCCAAGGCCCCGGTGGCCGCGCAGGTCACGGCCTGGAGCAGCGACCACCCGAAAAACGGGATCGAGACGATCAGGGCGAACGTCAGATTGTCCACGAACTGTGCCAGCCCCGTGGAGATGAACGAGCGCGAGGCATAGACGCCAAAGTTGTCGCGGTGCAGCCAGCGGGCGACCAGCACGTTGACGCGGTTGTTGAAGAGCGACGAGACGCAGATCGCGACCGTGCTCCCGAACACGACGTACCATGAACCGGCAAAGGTCTGGTCCAGAGCGGCGTTGATGGCCGGCAGCGACTGCCCAGCCGCATCGTAGCTGGCCGACCATTCGCCGGGCAACAGGGAGGCCATGAAGAAGATCAGCACGATGAACAGGTTGAAGACGATGGCGGTGAAGGCCAGGATGTTGCCGGCGGCTTCCCCAAAGCGCTTGACCGTCATGTCCATCAACGCAAACGCCACCCAGGAGAACAGGAACCCCGCGTCCAGGGCCAGCCAGGAGGGCAGCCCCCCAAGGCTCTTGTTGGCCAGCAGATTCATCGCGACCAGCGAGCCGACAAACAGCGCCAGCACCCACGCCGGACAGGTGTGGAGGAAGTCGGCAATGTGCGACAGCTTGGATGGAGATGGGGAGGAGGAGGACATCATCGTTGGGAAGGTTGGGCGGCGAGTCGCCCCACGGCTTGCGCCCGTGGGGCTGCGCCGTCCATGACGCGGCAAAGACTACAAGCCTTGGCCCCGTTTCGGCAACTTTTTTCTGCGCACAATGTCCTACGCCAACCGCTTCCCGTGCGCAAACGCGTGAGATTACGGAAAAGCAAAGGGAAAATACGTGAATTTCCCAGGGGCCATGCGCAGGCGAGGACGCCGTTGCCACGATACAAAAAGCCCCTCGCGCTGGGCGAGGGGCAGGGGAGGGGAGAAGGTCCGGGGGGGAGGACTACTTCGCAGCCTTCTTGGTCGCCTTCTTAGCCGGTTTCTTGGCAGCTACCTTCTTGGCGGCGGGCTTCTTGGCGGGCTTTTCAGCGGGAACGATGTCGCGGTAGTCGACGCGCGGAATCGGGTCGCTGATTAGGCCGTCCAGCACCTCGGGCACGTTCGGGAAGCGGCTCGTGAGAATCATGGCGGCAATGATGAAGGGCTTGTAGCCGGCCTGCTTGTAGAGGGGCACGCGATAGCGCTCGAACACGGTCTTGGCCACTTCGCCGGCCTGGCACGAGACATCCGTGATGTCGGCGGGGAGGCAGTGCAGGTACAGGGCCTTCCCGTCCTTGGTCTTCTTCATCATGGCCTCGGTGCATTCCCAGTCCTTGTACTTGGCATTGTTCGCCAGGCACTTCTGCTCGAGGGCCTTGAGCCCGTCGCGGTCATTGGCGCGGAGCAGCTGGGTACGCTTCTCCATGACCTTGTAGGGGGCCCAGGACTTCGGGTAGACGATGTCCGCGTCCTTGAAGGCCTCGGCCATGGTCTTGACCTGCCTGAAGGAACCGCCGGAGGCCTTGGCCTGCTTGCCGGCGAGCTCGACGACATCGGGAATCAGGTCGTAGCCTTCCGGATGCGCCAGCGTCACGTCCATGCCGAAGCGGGTCATCAGGCCGATGACGCCCTGCGGGACGCTCAGGGGCTTGCCGTAGGAGGGCGAATAGGCCCAGGTCATCGCGATCTTCTTGCCCTTGAGGTTCTCGATGGAGCCGAAATGCTCGATGAGCCACGCGAAGTCGGCCATGATCTGCGTCGGGTGGTCGATGTCGCACTGGAGGTTCACCAGGCAGGGCCGTTGCGGCAGGACGCCGTTCTCGTAGCCGTACTGGAGCGCATCGGCGACTTCCACCTGATAGGTGTGGCCCGCGCCCAGATACATGTCGTCGCGAATGCCGATGACCTCGGAGAGGAAGGAAATCATGTTGGCCGTTTCCTGGACGGTTTCGCCGTGGGCGATCTGGCTCTTGCCCTCGTCGAGGTCCTGGACGGCCAGGCCCAGCAGATTCGCCGCCGAAGCGAAGGAAAAGCGCGTGCGCGTGGAGTTGTCGCGGAAGTTGGAGATGGCCAGGCCGCTATCGAAGACGCGGCAGGAGACCTTCCGCGCATGCAGCGATTTGAGGATTTGCGCCGTCTTCAGGATCAGCTTCAGCTCGTCGACGGTCTTGTCCCACGTCAGGAAGAAGTCCTTGTGGTACAGATTCGCCTTCAGCTGCTTGATCTCGCCCAGAATCTTTTTCTCGTTCATACCCGATTGCCTTGTTGACTATGGTTGATTGACTCGTTTTGTCGGCGACAAATCTACACCCCAGTTCACCGCTGCGCAAACTCCAAATTGCGGATTTCCGCCCTTTTTTTCGCCGATTTTCGGGGCCCGTAGCAACGTCGCATAATACATATTATGTTGCGTAATGGTCATTTTGACTCCCGCCAGGGCGTGGTGAAGCCTGGCAATGTTCGAATGATTCAAACGCCCGGCAGGCTTGGTATGGCCAGACCGGGAAGGCCTTCCTGACGAGGATCCGGAAGCTGAAGGGGCAACGGGACAGAAGTGACTCCACGCCCCCCAAGGGTTCCCTCTTTTGCAAACAGCTCAGATGCGCCGAACTTTGCTCGCGGGCTGAAAAATGGGTGGCAATGCGGGCAGGAGAAGAGTATCTTCGCTCGCGTTTCACGTCACTTGACTTCCTTATGCAGATTCCCCAAGGCAAACGCTGGATCGATGCGCAGGCCGCGCCGGATGACATCCAGGCGGTCATCGATTCGTACGGGTTTTCGCCGCCCATGGCCAAGACCCTGGCTAGCCGTGGCCTTGTCAGCCGGGAAGATATCGCCCGTTTTCTCCAGCCGCGTATTTCCGACCTGGTCGATCCGTTTGCCATCCCGGGCCTGAAGGATGCCTGTGACATTATTCTTGATCATATCGAGAATGGATCTGTCATCCTTGTATATGGCGACTACGACGTCGATGGCGTGACGGCGACGGCGCTGATGGTGCAGGTGCTCTCGGAACTGGGTGCGCAAACCGTCCCGTTCATCCCCCACCCCATTGAGGACGGTGCCGGATTTGAGCTTGATCCGCTCATGCGGTGTATCCGCGTCCACCATCCTCAGCTGGTGGTGACGGTGGACTGCGGAACCTCATCGGTGCAGGCCGTCGATGCGGCGAGCCGCCTAGGCATCGATGTCGTGATTACAGACCACCACGAGCCGTCGGACGCCGGCATTGCCCATCACGCGTGCGCGCTCGTCAATCCCAAGCTAGGGCCGGTGCACGGGGTGCAGTCCGGCGCGCCGAAGGCGGTCCGGATGCTGGCGGGCGTAGGCGTGGCCTTCAAGCTGTGCCATGGGCTCGTACGGTCGGCTCGTGCTCGCGGCGTCGAGGAGGCCAGTCACATCGACCTCACGCGCTACCTCGACATGGTGGCCATGGGCACGGTGGCGGACATCGTCCCCCTGCTCGACGAAAACCGCATCCTGGTCTATCACGGGCTACGCCTGATGAATCATACGCGGTCGGTCGGCATCAAGACCCTGCTCAAGACTGCCGACGTTGCCGGAGAGGTCGACACCTACCACATTGGCTTCATCATCGGGCCCCGCATCAATGCCGCCGGGCGCCTGGGGCACGCCGACTCCGCGCTGGAACTGCTGCTCACGGAGGATCCCAAGCGCGCCATGGACCTGGCGGCCAAGCTTTCCCACGACTCGCTCGACCGCCAGCAGATCGAGGACCGCATTGTCCGAGAGGCGTGCGAAGACCTCGACGCCCGTTTCGATCCTGAGCGTGACTTCGGCCTCGTCGTCGCCCACGAGAACTGGCATGCCGGCGTCATCGGCATCGTCGCCAGCCGCCTAGCCTCGCGCTACAATCGCCCCGTCGTAGTCATCGACAAGAACCCGGACGGCATTGGGCGGGCCTCCTGCCGGTCCATTCCGGGCTTCGATTTGCTGCGCCACCTGACGCCTTGCGCCGACATCCTGCGACGCTTTGGCGGCCACGCGATGGCGGCCGGCCTGCAGATCGACCTTGACCGCATTCCCGAGTTCGCCACCCGCTTCAATGCGGTCTGTGCAGGCACCTTGCGGGGCGCGGACATCCAGCGCCAGCTAACGGTCGACGCCTGGCTGGAGCCGAAGAACATCAACGACCACCTCTATGCCGATCAGGCCCGGCTACGTCCGTTTGGCCACTCCAATCCGGTTCCCGTGTGGGGGCTGCGCAACGTGGTGCCGGTCTACCCTCCGCGCGTCTCGGGCGGCAAGCATCTCAAGTGTTTCTTCAACATCCACGGCATCCAGCGCGAGGCGATCGGGTTCGGCATGGGCGATCGCCGGGTTCCCTCCGGGCCGCTCGACATCGCCTTCAACCTGATTCTCAACCGCTATAACGGCCAGACCTACCTCCAGCTCCACCTCCAGGACTTCCGCGCCGCCCAGCCCGAAGTCCCCTCCCCTCCCCCGCCGGACCCGGGGCCGGAGGAATGAAATTGGCTTCGAAAACGCCTGAAATCCTGGAATTCTAGAATGTCTGGCAATTCAGACGGCTAGAAAAACCTGGCATTGCCAGCCGCTGGGGGGCCTCCTCCGCCTGTGATCTTATCATCATGCGGCGATTCAACTTTCTTCCTTGCCCCATCCCGCTCGTCGCTGTACCATTCGCGCCGTTTGATTCCACCCCGCCCCTGAAAGGAGCCTCATGATGTCCATGCACAAGATTTCCCTCTGGGCCGCCGCCGCCGCGCTGGCCGCGACCTGCGCGCTGCCCGCCGCCGCCGACGACCTCTTCGACCGCGCCCCCTGGTTCGCCAGCCTCGGCGGCTCCTTCTACGATGTGGAAGGCGACATGGAGGCCGAGCCCGGCTTCGGCGCGTTCCTCTCGCTCGGCTATTCCTTCAATTCGTGGTGGGATGTCGAAGGTTCCTTCCACTACATCCCCGTCCTCGGCGCCCGCGATGCCGACAAGCTGAACAAGGACAAGGAAGCGCTCGACGACGACACCTCGGCCTACCGCATTGGCGTCGACGCCCTCCTCCATCTGCGTTCCGCTGCGAACCGTCGCATCGATCCGTTCCTCAAGCTCGGTCCCGCTGTCGTCATCTATGGCGACAAGGTCACCGGCGGCCGGGCCCAGCTCGGTGGCTATGCTGGCGCGGGTCTCTTCTACCACTTCAACGACTCCTGGGCGATGCGGCTGGATGCGTCCGGCGGCATCCAAGGCGACAACCTGGACTTCGTCGGCCTCGTCGACCTCGGCATCACCTTCCGCTTCGGGGCCACCAAGACCGTGCCCGCCGCCTATGCGGTGAGCGCAGGGCCCGACGATCTTGATTCCGACCACGATGGCCTCTACGACCGCGACGAAGCCCTCATCGGCACCGACCCCTACAACCCGGACACCGATGGCGATGGTCTGGCCGATGGCGAGGAATATGCCGCCGCCAACCGCGCCGACAACGGCAACGACCTGGGCGGCCCCGCCAACGGTGTCCGCAAGGTCTACGGGACCGACCCGCTCAATCCCGACACCGACGGCGATGGCCTCAAGGACGGGGCCGAAGTCCGCGTCTACGGGACCGATCCGCTCAATCCCGACACCGATGGCGGCGGCGTCTCCGACGGCCATGAGGTCATGGAGGACTCCACCGATCCGCTCAACCCCGACGACGATATCCAGAAGTTCACCCTGCTCATCGAGTTCGACTATGACAAGGACTTCATCCGTCCCGAGTACTATCCGGACTTCGAGCCGGTGCTCGAGGTGCTCCGCCGCGATCCCAACGCGACCGTGCGGGTGGAAGGCCACTGCGACCGCTATCCCAAGAGCCGCCGCGACTACAACCAGCGCCTCAGCGAACGCCGCGCCAAGGCCGTCGCCAAGTATCTGGTCGAGCACTCCAACATTTCCGCCTCCCGCGTGACCGCCGTGGGCTACGGCTTCGACCGCCCTGTCGCCCCCAACGACACCGATGCCAACCGCCAGAAGAACCGCCGCACCGACATCTACATCCAGAAGGGCCAGTAACCCCTTCCGCGGTGCTCCCGCTCCGCGCCTCCGGCCCGCGCCGGGGGCGTTTTCTTTTTGCTCCGGCGGGGGAAATGTGGTAAGAAAGACAGGTCATGAGCATCAAGCGCACCCATCAGATCTCCTGTCCCTACTGCGGACGCGAACAGGCCGTCGAGCTGTACGACGTCATTCGCGCCGAAGAGGATCCCGAGACCCGTGTCGCCCTTCTCAAGGGGCAGGTCAATCGCGTCACCTGCGGCGCGTGTGGCCGCTCGTTCCGCATCGACAAGCCGCTCCTCTACCAGGACCGTGACGCCGGTCTTTTCCTGCAGTACGATCCGCTCGTCAACGGCCGTTCCCTGCCCGAGGCCGAAGCCACCCTCGCCGCCGCCCAGAAGCAGCTCGCCAGCCTCCTGCCCGAGGGCATCCGCACTCCCGAAATGTTCCTCGTCGTCGAATGGCCCGAGCTCATCGAGCGCATCTTCACCGAGGAGGAGGGCCTCGATGCGCGCCTGGTGGAGCATGTCAAGTACATCATGTACCAGCAGAATCCGCAGAAGATTCCCGCCCGTACCAAGACCCTGCTCTTCGATGCGCAGGACTCCACCGACGACCAGCTCTGCTTCGTCGTGCAGGATCGCGCCTCCCGCAAGCTCGAGGCCGTCCTCAACTTCTCGCGTGCCGACTACGAGGCCCTCGTCAACATCTTCGACTCCGGGGCGCAGCTCCAGCTGCTCCACGACGAGTTTCCCGGCCCCTACCTCAATGCTCGTCTCAAGTTCATCGCCGACCAGGCCGATGACGCCGAGGCCGCCGCCACGGCCGACGACAACGGGGAAGGCGTTCCGGCAGATGACCCGCTCTCCTCCCCTCCCCCGTCGGACACGCCATGACCGCCTCGTCTTCCGCGCCCCGCCCCGAGCCCCTGCTGGCGACGCGTTCCCGCGCCAGCCACCTGCTACGCCTTCTGGCCGCGACCTATCCCCGTGCCGCCTGCGCCCTCGTCTGGAAGAGCCCCTTCCAGCTGGCTGTCGCCACCATCCTCTCCGCCCAGTGCACCGACCGTCGCGTTAACCTGGTCACGCCGGCCCTGTTCGCCCGCTACCCGAACCCCGCCGATTTCGCCGCCGCCTCACTCCCCGACTTGGAGGAGGCCATCCGCTCCTGCGGCTTCTTCCACAACAAGGCCCGCGCCCTACAGGCCTTGGGCGCCGAACTGGTCCGCGCGCACCACGGCCGCCTGCCCGCCGACCCCGCCGACCTCGAGGGGCTGCCCGGCATCGGCCGCAAGACAGCCAATCTCCTCCGCGGCGAGGTCTACGACATCCCCTCGCTCATCGTCGACACCCATTTCATCCGTCTCTCCAACCGCCTCGGCCTCCTGCCCGCCCCGTCCGAGGACCCGCTCGTCATCGAGCGCCGCGTGCAGGAGCTCGTCCCGCGCCCCGAATGGACCCACTGGTCACATCTGATGATCGCCCACGGCCGGGCCTGCTGTGCCGCCCGGGCTCCGGCCTGCGGCATCTGTCCCGTCGCCCACCTCTGCCCCTCGCGAGCCATCGCCGCCCGGTCCGTCGCCGCGCCCGCCTCCCCTGCCCCGGCCGTCCCTCGCCCCGCCCCCTCTCCCCGGAAAAAACGCTGACGAAAACCTGCTTCCATTGTCTGGAAAAAGTGCCAAAACACGTTTCCATTCCATGGAAAACCCCGGAAACATGCTTCCATTGTCTGGAAAACCACCCGCCCGTCCCTGACTCTCCCCCCCGATGCAGAACCGGAATGTCATCCGCTTCGCCTTTACCGTTGGCGGTTTCACCATGCTCTCCCGCATCCTGGGCATGGTTCGCGACGTCCTGACCTCCTCGCTTTTCGGCACGACGCTGGCCTTCAGCGCGTTCACGGTCGCCTGGCGCATCCCGAATCTCTTCCGGGCTCTCTTTGGCGAGGGGGCCCTCTCGGCGGCCTTCATCCCGGTGTTTCAGGAGACCCGCCAGTGCCAGGGCGAAGCCGCCGCCTGGGGGCTGGCGCGCCGCATCATGTCGCTGGCTGGAGTCGTCCTGCTGACCATCGTGGGGCTCGGCATCATCGGCCTCACCATCGCCCTCCATTGGCCGGGCGACGCGATCGGCGATCGCACCCGCACCATCCTTCCGCTCGTGCGCATCATGCTCCCCTACGTCTTCTTCATCTGCATGGGGGCGCTGGCGATGGGCGTGCTCAACACCTACCGGCTCTTCTCCATCAGCGCCTTCACCCCTGCCCTCCTGAACATCACGTGGATTCTTTCGGTGCTGCTCGTCATCCCGGTGTTCCGCCCGCCCCTCCGCATCACGGTGCTGGCGTGGACGGTCTTCGTGGCGGGGGCGGTCCAGCTGCTCTACCTGCTGCCGCCACTCTGGCGCGTGGGCTGGCGGCCGCGCTTCGAGCGCGACTGGTCGAATCCGCTGGTCCGCCGCGTCTTCCTGCTGATGGGGCCGAGCGCGTTGGGGCTGGCCGTCAACCAGGTCGACGTCCTGCTTTCCAGCTGGCTGGCGATGGCGGCGGCCCCGTGGGCACCCTCCGCGCTCTACTACGCCGAGCGCCTGATCTACCTTCCCCAGGGCATTCTCGCCACTAGCCTCGGCGTGGTGCTCCTGCCCATCCTCTCCGAATACGCTGCCGCCAACCGCCGCACCGACATGCTCGACACCGTCCAGCACGGCCTTCGCACGCTGCTCTTCGTCATGACGCCCGCCGCCATCGGCCTGCTCGTCCTGGCGACGCCCGTGGTGGCCCTGCTCTTCCAGCATGGGAAGTTCGACGCTCTTTCGACCTTCCACACCGCCCGCGCCCTCCGCTTCTACGCCCCGGGCCTGATGGTGTTCTGCCTCGCCAAGGTCTTCGTGCCCGCCTTCTACGCGCTCCAGGACACCAAGACGCCCGTGAAGGTCGGCCTCTGCACGGTCGCCATCTGCTTCACCTGCAATGTGCTGTCGGTGCTGCTGCTGCCCGAGGAATGGCGACACGCGGGCCTGGCCGCCTCCACGGTCATCGCCGAATGCTTCAATGGCCTGACGCTGGCCACGCTGCTCTGCCGACGCCTTGGACGCCTGCCCTTCCGCGCCATTCTGGGCACCCTGGCACGCGCCCTCGCCTGCGCCGCGCTGATGGCCCTTGCCGCGTACTACGCCAATGGCTTCCTGTCGACCTTCATCGCCGGCTACTACCCTCGCCTCGCCTCCTTCTCCGTGCTCCCCGCCATTGTCCTCGCGGCGCTCGTCTATCTCTTCGCCGCCCGCCTCCTTCGCGCCCCCGAGCTCGGCTTCGTCCTGGAGGCCCTGCACCGCAAGAAGTCCCCTGCCAAGGTGGCGTAGGCCCAATCCGCCCGGCTTTTCCTGAGCTCCTGCTGCCCGTCCCATGCGTCACTACCTCACTGGCCCCATCGCCTCCGGCAAGAGCACCCGCCTCGCGCAAGTCTTGGCCGCGCTGCCCGCAGACACGCCACGCTTCGGCTATTCGACTCGCTGGCAAGCCCCCCAGTCGCGCGGACGCGGCCAGCTCCTCGTCCACGACTTCGCCCATCCCGACGCCCCTCCCCTCCCCCTCGACCCGCGCCAGCCCGACGCCCCCGCCACCCTCCTCGCCGTCCTCATCCCCCTGCTGAGGTTTCCTTCCGCCACCGCCGCCGCCACCGGTGGCCCCGTCCTCGCCATCGACGAGCTCGGTCTCCTCGAGCTCCGCGCCCCGCCCGTCCTGCTCGCCCAGTTCTGCACGGCTCTCCGCCGCGCCCTCGAGGTCGCCGCCGATGCCTACCTCATCGTCCAGCACCGTGCCCTCCCCCGCTGGCGCCCCCTCCTGCCCCCCGCCCCGCTGCAGTTCCTCCCCGAACTTCCTGTTGTCGCCACTCCGTCCCCGTGATACGCTCCTCGACGTGAAAACGCTTTGGACCCCGAATTCCCTCCGCGTCGCCCTCGTCGGCTCGAACCATTCCGGCAAGACCGTCTTCCTGACCTCCTTGCTGGCCAACCTCATCGACCACGACCCGCAGACCTTCTACCTCCGCGGCTGGAACGTCGAAGAGGCCGGACTCGCCGAAGAGCCCATGGACGGCCTTCCCCCCTTCCCCTACGCCAAATACCGCGCCGAACTCTCCGCCGCCGAGGGCCATCCCGCCCCCGAGTGGCCCGAGAAGACCTACGGTGTTTCCCTCGCTTGCCTCCGCCTCATCCTGAACAAGCGCCACCACTATCGTCTGCGCGAGCTCGAGTTCCTCGACCTTCCCGGCGAGCTCGTAGCCGACTTCGACATGTGCAACCGCTCCTACGAGGCCTGGTCGCGCCACCTGTCCCCCCGTCTCGCCCTCGCCGCTCCCGATGCCGCCGCCCGCTACGCCCAGGCCGCCAAAGCCCTTCTCGACGCCGCCGACCGGGGTCGCAAGGCTGTCGTCGCCCTCCGCCCCGCCCTCTGCGACCTCTACAAGCAGTTCGTCGCCGTTCTCTACCGCGCCAACGCCTGCGCCATCCTCACGCCCTCCGTCCTCCGCGCGCCCCTCGACGGTCGTTCCGTCGGCCGCACCCCGGACGCCTACGCCGCCACCCTCCCCTCCCTCCCCTGCGGCCTGGCCGGCGCCGAGTTCTGCCCTCTTCCCGACGTCCTCCTCGACCATCCCCGCGCCGCCGCGCTCGTCCAGGCCTTTGCCGACGGCTACGAACGCTATCGCCGCCGCCTCGTCCTCCCCGTGGTCTCCTGGCTCCGCCACGCCGATGTCGCCCTCTACCTCGTCGACGTCCTCACCCTCCTCGCCGGCGGCACCGACGCCTACAACGCCGAGCTCGCCCTCGCCCCCGCCGTCCTCGACGTCTTCCGCAACCGCCTCTTCGGCCATAGCTTCCTCGGCCGCCAGCTCGCCCGCGCCATCGACGCCCTCTGCCTCACCCACGTCTCCCAGCTCCTCCTCGTCGCCCCCAAGGCAGACCTCGTGCCCCCCGACCAGCGCGACCACCTCGTCGCCCTCGCCCGCCGCCTCTTCCGCCAAAAGCCCTACGCCCTCAACATCCCCGACGTCCGTGCCCTCTCCTGCGCCGCCGTCCTCACCACCCGCCCCGCCCGTGAACGCGCCTCCGGCGCCGACCGTCTCCATGCCACCTTCGCCGATGGCCCTCGCCTCGCCCCGCCCCTCCAGATTCCCGCCGACTGGCCTGCCGACGACTGGCCGCCCGGCCGCTATGCCTACGACGAGTCGCTTCCTCCGTTCCCCCGCCGGCTCAACCAGCCGCCGCCCCAGCTCGGCCTCGACGATATTGCCCGCCTCCTCCTCCGTCTCGACTAGCCCCCGAACCCGGAAAGCCCACCGCCATGAGGAATGATGACACCTACCATCCGGGCGTCCGACCCGCCACCCCGGAAACCTCCGCCCTGCCCCCCGACGCTCTCCTCCTTGCTCCGCGCTCCCCCGATCCCCCCTACGAGCTCCTGGCCCCGGACACCCCGCCAGCTGCCGTCCCGGACGCCGACCTCGCCCTCGACTCCTCCACCCCGGGCACCCGCTGGCTGGCCCGCGCCGTCTGGGCCCTCTGCCTTTTTGCTGCCGCCGCTCTCCTGGTCAAGTTCGCCTTTCTCGTCCAGGAAGCCATGGCGCTGCCGCTTGTCCTGCGCCTTCTGGCCCTGAGCGGCATTGGCGTCGCCTGCGTGGCCCTCCTCGCCGCCGCCTTCGCCCTGCTCCGCCTCTGCCGCCGCCTCCCCGACTTCCCCCAGCTCCCTCCCGCCGCGCTGGCCGACCCGCCCTCCGCCAAGCCCCGCCTCGTCCCCTACCTCCGGCCCTTTGCCCCTGCGCGGGCCTACCTCCGCCGAGCCCCCTTCGGCCCCCCCGCCGCCGACGCACTCCCCCTCCTCGACCGCCTCCTCGCCGACTCCGCCTATGCCGATTCCGGCGGCTGGATTGCCGATTTCCAGCGCTTCGCCAACCTCCAGGACGCCGCCGCCGACGCCTGCATCGAGCGCCGTGCCCGCTGGGTCGCCCTCAAGACCGCCCTCTCCCCCTGGAAGGCCATCGACATGGCGGCCGTCCTCTACCATGCCCTGGCGCTCACCCTCGACCTTGCCGCCCTCTACGCCCGCCGCGTTGACCGTCCCCGGGCCCTTCGCCTTGCCCTGCGCGCGCTCTTTACCGTCGGCGTCTCCGGTGCCGCCCAGAACCTTGGCGAATCCCTGTCTGAAGCCCTTTCCGTCGTCACCCACGGCATCCCCCTCGCCAAGCTCCTCGGGGCCCGCGTCTCCGAAGGCGCCCTCAACTACCTCCTCTTCCGCCGTCTGGGTGCCCGCCTCAAGTCCTCCTTCCGCCCCATCGCCCCCCGCTAGTCCGGCCTCCCCTCCCCGTCTCTGGCCCTGCGGGACCTTCCGCCGCGGGGTCGGAGCATCCGAGCTACCCCCTTTTCTTTTTGTTGCACCCGTTCCCCGGCTAGGGTATTTTCCCCCCCACGCGTCCATGCGGGACGCGCGGAGAAGCCTTTGCCATGACCACCCCCATCATTGCCATCGCCAACCAGAAGGGCGGCGTCGGCAAGACCACCACCACCGTCAACCTGGCCGCGTCGCTCACCGAACGCCGCAAGTCCGTCCTGCTCGTCGACCTCGACCCCCAGGCCAACGCCACCAGCGGCCTCGGCCTTCCCAAGACGCCCGGGGCCTCCGTCTACGACGCCCTCCTCGCCGAGGAGGCCTCCCTGGACGCCAAGATCCTCGAATCGCAATTCCTCCGCCTCGACGTCATCCCCTCCGAACTTGACCTCGCCGGCGCGGAAATCGATGTCGCCAAGACCCCCGACTACCTCCACCGCCTCCGCCGTGTCCTCGCCCCCGTCGCCGCGAAGGACACCTACGACTTCATTCTCATCGACTGCCCTCCCTCCCTGGGCATCCTCACCATGAACGCGCTCTGCGCCGCCGACGGCCTCCTCATCCCCATGCAGTGCGAGTATTTCGCGCTGGAGGGCATCTCCGTCATCCTGAACCTTGTCCAGAAGCTCCACGACTCCGGGGCCGCCCCCAAGCTCGTCGTCGAAGGCATCGTCATGACCATGTTCGATGGGCGCACCAACCTCTCCCAGCAGGTGCAGGCGGAAATCAAGAAGCATTTCCCCGAACAGATCTACCCCACGCCCATCCCCCGCTCCGTGCGCCTTGCCGAAGCCCCCTCCCACGGCCTCCCCATCCTCGCCTACGACCCGAACTGCACCGGCGCCGCCGCCTACCGCCAGCTCGCCCGCGACTTCCTCAAGCGCCATCGCCGCTAACCCCGCTTCGCGGCACTCCTTCCCTCTTTCCCGCGCGTCTCGCTCGTGGCCACCACGCTGACAGTTTCGGTCCTCGGTTCCTCCTCCAAGGCCAACTGCACCCTCGTCGCCTGTGGCGACGATGCCCTGCTGATCGATGCCGGCTTCTCCTGCCGCGAGACCCTCCGCCGTCTCGGCGAGGCACTGCCCGGCCTCGACCTAGCCGCCATCCATGCCATCTGCCTCACCCACGAGCACAGCGACCACGTCGCCGGCATCCGCATGCTCCAGAAAAAGCTCGGCCTCCCCATCTACGCCACCGGCGACACCGCCCGCGCCGCCGACCCCGACGGCCAGCTCTCCTGGCACTACCTGATGCCCTCCAGCCCCTTCCATATCGGCCCCTTCCGCATCACCGCCTTCCGCGTGCCCCACGACGCCTTCGACCCCGTGGGCTATCGTGTCGAATGCGGCGGCCTCGCGGTCGGCATCGCCACCGACCTTGGCACCCCCACCGCGACCGTTCGCCAATATCTCGCCAACTGCGACATCCTCGTCCTCGAGTCCAACCACGAGCCTAGCCGCCTCCGCGACAGCGGCCGCCCGCCCCATCTCATCCAGCGCATCCTCTCCAACCAGGGCCATCTCTCCAACGACGTCTGCGCTGGCCTCCTCGCGGAGCTTTGCGATGTCCGCCCCCCCCGCCACGTCCTCCTCGCCCATCTCTCCGCCGACTGCAACGACCGCGACCTCTGCCTCTACACCTCGCGCCACCGCCTCGCCCAGGCAGGATATCCCAACGTCGCCGTCCAGCTCACCCGCTCCGACGCTCCCACTACCGTCTCCCTCCCTCTCCCCTAACCTCCCTTCGCGGGCCGCGAGGCCGTCTCTCCCCCCCTCCTCTTCTCTTCGGCCCCCTTGATGGGGCAACGGCGTCACCCACCGTTGTCCGCCTCCGCCCTCCCCTCTCCCCTCCCCTCTTTCGCCTCCCCAAACCTTGTGATTTTACGTCAATCATTGGGTTCTTTGCATCATTTCCGCCGTCCCCGTTCAATTCCGTTCCCCTCGGCCCGACTCGCTCCCATGTCGTCTCTGCCCTTCCCCTCACGCCCCGCCCTGTCTCTCCCGCCCACGGTTCCCTCGGTTTCCGGCGGCGTTCACACTTGCTTTCCCGCCCTGTCTGGCGCACAATCCGCGCGCTCGCAACCAGAAAGGTCTCCCCATGCGCACACTCACCGGCATCCAGCCCAGCGGCCACCTCCACATCGGCAACTACTTCGGCTCCATGAAGCCCATGCTCGACCGCCAGCACGACGGCGACATGTTCTGGTTCATCGCCAACTACCACGCCCTCACCACCGTCCACGACGCCGCCCTCCTCCGCGCCCAGACCTGGGACGTCGCCCTCGACTTCCTTGCCTGCGGCCTCGACCCCGCCAAGACCGTCTTCTACCGTCAGTCCGACGTCCCCGAGGTCCAGGAGCTCGCCTGGCTGCTCTCCATCGTGACGCCCCTGGGCCTCCTCGAGCGCTGCCATTCCTACAAGGACAAGCTTGCCAAGGGCATCATGCCCTCCCACGGCCTCCTGGCCTATCCCGTACTGATGGCCGCCGACATCCTCATCATGCAGTCCGACCTCGTGCCCGTCGGCAAGGACCAGAAGCAGCACCTCGAGGTCACCCGCGACATCGCCATCAAGTTCAACAACCTCTTCGGCGAAACCTTCAAGCTGCCGGAGCCCGCCATCGCCGAGGCCGTCGCCGTCGTCCCGGGCACAGACGGCCAGAAGATGTCGAAGTCCTACGGCAACACCATCGAACTCTTTGCCGAGCCCAAGGCCGTCAAGAAGAAGATCATGTCGATTGTCACCGACTCCACCCCGCTCGAGGATCCCAAGAACCCCGACACCGACAACGTCTACGCCCTCTACAAGCTCTTCGCCACCCCCGACGAGGCCGCCGACCTCGCGGCCCGCTACCGCGCCGGCGGCCTCGGCTACGGCACCGCCAAGAAGGAGCTCCTTGCGAAGTTCGAGGCCGTCTTCGCGCCCCTTCGCGAAAAGCGCGCCGCCCTTGCGGCCCACCCCGACGACGTGGAGGACATCCTCCGCGACGGCGCCGCCCGTGCCCGCGTCGTCGCCCGCCAGACCCTCCAGGCCGCCCGTCGCGCCGTCGGCCTCGACTAGCCGCCCCGTCCCATGGCCTACTTCCTCCTCCGCCTCCTTGTCCGCTGCCTCGCGGCGCTTCCCCTGCGCGCGGCGATTGCCCTGGGCCGCCATTGGGGCCGCCTCTGCGCCAACGTCCTCCGCATCCGCCGCCGCGAGGTCCTGGACACCCTTGTCCGCTGCTTCCCCGAAAAGTCCCCTGCCGAGCGCCTTGCCATCTACCGCGGCGTCTGGCAAAACCAGTGCCTCACCATCGTCGAGGTCGCCCGCTACATGGGCGGCCGCGTCGACGAGGTCGCCGGGCGCATGGAAGTCATCGGCCAGGCCGGCGTCCAGTCTCTGCTGGACGACACCTCCCGTGGCTGCCTCGTGCTCATCTCCCACCTCGGCAACTACCCCCTTCTGGCCTTCAACGTCCCCCGCCTCTTCCACCGCCGCCTCTCGTTCATCTTCAAGGAGTTCCGCTCCCCCGCCGTCAACCGCGCCTGGAACGAGCTCCACGAAAAGGCCGGCGTCACCGGTATTCCGGCCAAGAACGCCTACCGCCCCGCCCTTCGCGCCCTGCGCAATGGCGACATCCTGGGCTTCATGCTCGACCAGAACCGCCCCGCCAGCGAAGGCCTGTTCGTGCCCTTCTTCAGCCGCACCGCTTCCACCAGCCCCGGCCTGGCCCTCATGAGCTACCAGTCCGGCTGCCCCGTCATCCCCGTCTTCGCTCGCCGCGCCCCCGACGGCCACCACATCGTCGAGATCGGCACCCCCGTCCCCCCACCCGCCGGCCGCGACAAGAACACCCTCCTCGCCGCCACCGCCCGCTACACCGCCCTCCTCGAGGACGCCATCCGCGCCCATCCCGACCAGTGGCTCTGGCTCCACCGCCGCTGGAAGTCCCGCCCCCCCGCCGAATCCCCCCCTTCCCCCTGAGTCCCAAGTCCGAAGTCCTAAGTCTTCATCCCCCCTAACCCTTAAAACCAAACCCCTAACCTCTCCCCCCCATGCCCACCTTCACCGAATACCAGCAAGCCGCCATGACCACCGCCGTCTATCCCGGCCGCGGTCAGGGCAACTACACCTATCCTGCCCTCGGGCTGGCCGGCGAGTCCGGCGAGGTCTGCGAGAAGATCAAGAAGGCCATCCGCGACGACGACGGCATCGTCACCGACGAACGCCGCGCCCTCCTCGCCAAGGAGCTCGGCGACGTCCTGTGGTACATTGCCGCCCTCTCCACCGAGCTGGGCCTCGACCTCGACACCATTGCCGCCGACAACCTGGCCAAGCTTGCCGCCCGCAAGTCCCACGGCACCCTCCATGGCAGCGGAGACCTCCGATGAGTGCCGCCCGCCCCCTTCCCCCCCGGCCCGCCGCCCTCATCTTCGACTTCGACGGCGTCCTCGTCGATTCCGAGCCCTTGCACTGCCAGACCATCTCCGAGACGCTCGTCGCCCACGGCTGGCCGCCCGTCCCCTGGGACCTCTACCAGAAGACGCTGATGGGCTTCGACGACCGCGACGCCTTCCGCCACGCCGCCCCCGTCGGCACCAGCGAGCGCGACATCGCCGCCCTCGTCGCCGAAAAGGCCGCCCTTTTCGCCGCCCTGGCCGAGGCCGGGCGCGTCCCGCCCCTCCCCGGCGCGGCCGAGGCCGTCCGCCGCGCCATGGCCACCGGCCTGCCCGTGGCCCTCTGCTCCGGCGCGCTTCGCTCCGACGTCGAGCCCGTCCTGCGCCACCTCGACCTTGTCTCCGCCTTCCCCGTGCTGGTCACCGCCGAGGATGTTGCCCATTCCAAGCCCGACCCCGAGTCCTACCGCCTGGTCCTGTCCAAGCTGGGCGTCGCGCCCGAGAAGGCCATCGTCTTCGAGGACTCCCTCGACGGCCTCCTGTCCGCCACGGCGGCGGGCATCCCCGTCTACGGCATCACGACCCACCTCCCCCCGGCCGTCCTGCGCTCCCACGGGGCCGCCGCCACCGCTCCCTCCCTGGCCCTCGCCGTCGACACCCTCCTCGCCTAGAGCGTTTTTCAAATTACTGTAGCCATTTGGCGGGCGGCTTCCGGAGGTGCGGCTTCCAGCCGCGCAAATAATTTGGGCGCGACAGGATGTCGCACCTCCGAACCTTGCGGCCACACATTTCCGCAAAATGCTCTAGAGCGGCGCTCACGCTTCTGTTGACTTACACGGTGGCGTCACGCTCCCGATGATGTCCACCCGGTCCAGCTCCGAAAACTTTCGCACCGTCACCTGCTGGAAATTCGTCTGCGGCACCAGCCGCACCGTCACGCTTGTAATGCTCGAATCCACCCCAATCGTCGCGTATCCGTTTCCGTTCTCCTCCATCTGCCAATCGTTCGTCACCCACACGGCCTCCCCCCAACCGTATCCGCCCCCGCCGCCGCTTGACCAACTGCTCCTCGTCACCCCGCCAAGCGTCAAGCTCTCCCAATCGTTCGTCGCCACCGCCGCGAGTTCCGCACCGCTGCGCGCCAGTCCTTCATTCGGATCCGCAGCCTCACCTCCCAGCCGCGCCAGCGCCCCGGATGCGATCAGCGGCTTGCTACCGTAGCCTTTCTATTTCTTCTGGGCCAACGTCGCCGGCGCAAGTCCGGACCACGTCGCGGGCCGCTTCGACGCATCCCGGAACGCCTGCCGCGCCCAGTTCACCAGCACCTCCCCCATCCGACGCAGCGCCGGCTCTGGATTCTCAGCCCGCGCCAGACGTGCCCGGAGGTCCGGCGTCACCGTGTCATCCTTCCGTTCGGGAGCTTACATGAAAACAGCCGGCGGCGCACGTCATATCAAATCCTCCTCGGTGCTCGTCCGCCGCAGGTATTCCTCGAAATCGTCGGAGGAGATGCGGATGGCGTTGCCGATGCGGTGGGCGGGCAGGTCTCCGAACTCGATCCGGTTGTAGACGGCCTGGACGGAAAGGTGCAGCGTGTCGGCGATCTGCCGCACCGAAAGCCAGCGCGAGGTGGTGACCTTCCGTAGCCGCAGGTTCCCGCGTTCGTCGGCCTCCTCGGCGTAGATGGCGGCCACCAGCTTCGGACGCGGCGGCTCCGGTGCCGCCGGCACCGGGGTAGCCGTTGTAGAGGGGGGGGGGCAGTCGGGGTCGTCGAGCTGGGAGGCGCCGACGGATTAGGGGGCGGGGATGACCTGGTCTACGACGTTCCAGGAGAGAAAGCCCCTCCGAGCAGAAAGGCGGCACCTCCCTCGCTTTTTCCTTTCCTCCGTGTCCCCCTTCTCCTATCCTAGGCCCCGCAAAGGACATCCCACATGAACAAGAAAACCGTCATCATGGAAACCTCCGTCGGCCTCTTCGCCGTGGCCGTCTTCGCCTTGCTGTTCCTCTTCACCGTCGTCCTCTCCCGCGAGGCCTTCTTCCGTTCCACCAGTTCTATGCGCTTCGCCTTCGCCGATGTCATGGGGCTGCGCGTCGGCGACAACGTCGTCAGCCGCGGCGTCACCGTCGGCAAGGTCGACGCCATCGACTTCACCAATGGTGCCGTCATCGTCACGGCCTTGCTCAACATGCCCATCCAGCTCCGCGACGACTACCGCGCCGAAGTCGTCTCCTCCTCCCTCCTCGGTGGCCGCAACCTCCAGATTTCCGAAGGCACCCCCGACGCCCCGCTCCTTGCCGCCGAGGCCACCGCCCCCGACGCCGCGCCCCTCGTCGGTGCCAAGTCCGCCGAGCTCATCGATTCCGCCACCCATACTGTCGAGGACATCCGCAATGCCCTCAACGACGGCATTCTCGAAGACCTCAAGGCCGGAATTGCCGCCTTGCGCGAGGTCGCCGAGAACCTTGCCTCCGGCCAGGGCACCCTCGGCCACCTTGTCTCCCGGGATGACACGCTCTACAACGACCTCTCCGCCGCCATCGCCGACCTGCGTAGCATCTCTTCCACCCTCGCCTCCGGCCAGGGCACCCTCGGCCACCTGCTCTCTGCCGACGACACGCTCTACAACGACCTCTCCGCCGCTGTCGCCGACCTGCGCAGCATCTCCGACCGTCTGGAAGCCGGCGAAGGCACGCTTGGCCGTCTCCTCTCGAAGGATGACACCATGTACAACGACCTCTCGCTCGCCCTTGCCAACTTCCGGACGGTGTCCGACGGCCTCGCCAACGGGCAGGGCACCCTCGGCAAGCTGTTGGCCGACGACACGCTCTATGACGAGGTCAACGCCCTGGTCGGCGAAGGCCGCGCCGCCATCGACGACCTCCGCGAAACCTCCCCCATCACCACCTTCTCCTCCGTGTTCTTCGGTGTCTTCTAGCCCTCTCCCCTCCCCCGCCCATTCCATGTCTTATTCTCCGGCTCCCGTCTCTCCGCCCGTCTCGGCCTCGCCCGAGCCCATGATCGTCTTCGACCACGTCACCAAGCGCTTCGGCCGCAAGGTGGTCCTCGACGACGTCTGCCTCGACATCCGCAAGGGCGAAACCTTCATCATCGTGGGCCGCTCTGGCGCCGGCAAGTCCGTGACCCTCCAGCACATGATTCGTCTGCTGGCCCCGGATTCGGGCCGCATCCTCGTCGATGGCCGCGACATCAATGCCGCTGGCGCCCGCGAGCTCAACGACATCCTGCGGACCTATGGCGTCCTCTTCCAGTCTGGTGCCCTCCTGCAGTGGCTCAGCGTCCTCGACAACGTGGCCCTCCCCCTCCGCCAGACCACCAACCTCCCCGAAGACGAGATTCTCCGCCTTTCCCGCGAAAAGCTCGCCCTCGTCGACCTTCCCGATGCCGCCGCCAAGTTCCCCTCCGACATCTCCGGCGGCATGAAGAAGCGCGCCGGCCTCGCCCGCGCCATCGTCACCAACCCGCGCATCGTCCTCTACGACGAGCCCACCAGTGGCCTCGACCCCGTCATCTCGCGCCAGATCGACCTTCTCATCGACCGCCTCCGCCGCACCCTGTCCATCACCTCCGTCGTCGTCACCCACGACCTCTATAGCGCCCTCGAGATTGGCTCCCGCATCGCCATGCTCCATCAAGGCAAGATCATTTGCTGCGCCACCCCGGAGGAGTTCGTCGCTTCGCCGCTTCCCATCGTCCAGGACTTCCTCCTCGCCCAGGGCATCCACACCCTCGACGATGTCCACCGCGCCTTCGCCCGCATCCGCGACATTTCCGCATGACGCTGCGCCCCCCAGATGCCTAGGAATCTAGGCATCTAGAATCCTAGATTCTAGGATTCCAGCCTCCAAATCGACACCCGTTGCGAATTCCTGCACTTAAAGCTGAACTTTCCGTCCTTTTCTGCCGCTAGTAGTTTCAAAGGCGTTCGATGGGGCTGCACAAGCTTCAGCTGACCCCTTCTTGAAAGGATCGAACATGACGACAACCCGCAAAAACTTGCACGGCGAAAGTGGCTTCACGTTGGTGGAGCTGGTGGTGGTCATTGCCCTGATAGCGCTGGTCTCCAGCCTGGCCATCTCGCGTCTGGGCAACGTCAAGGAGGCCTCCCGGGCCAAGATGAACGTCGCCAACCTCGCGCGGCTGGGAACAGCGGTGGATGCCTTCCTTTCGATGTCCGACCAGCCCAAACTCGACCGCATGGATTCGCTCCTCTTCAAGGATGCGGCCGAAAACGGCGACAACGCCAACAACATGTCCGGCAGCATTTCCCTGCATGTTGCCACCAGCGACGGCACCAACGGGATCGCCTTGAACTCCGGGCTGGCCACCTCCGCCAGCTACTACGGCGGCGGCGGCGCGGGCCTCCTCTGTCCCTACTGGCTCACGGCCGCCGACGTCGCCGCCCTCCGGCGGCTCGGCTTCACCTACCTCATGTACGGCACCGACGGCTCCCACCTCCTTCAAGGCGAGGACGGCTCCTGGAGCGCGGGCTCGATCCTTGATTCCGACCAGTGCATGAGCTATGCCCGGGCCCTGACGAATGGGTTGCAGGTCGCCGTCGTCAATCCCGGTGCCATCATGATGGGTTCCGGCACCGCCACTCCCATCGGCGCGCTGGCCTACCGCTCCTGCGGCCAGGATGTCCGCTACTCGCTCCAGGGCAAGGTTCTCATCGACGGCGTGGCCCAAACCAGCGTCCAGGACGCCTTCAACACGCTGAACGCCACCGGCGGCGACGGCATCCTCCTCGCCCTTGGACTCGGGGCCGAGTGCTCCATGATCGGCAACAATGCCGCCGGCCTCGACCACGCCCCGACCTGCCCCGTCATCACTGCCCCGGACGAATACGCCCGCTATCTCATCCTCTTCCGCCTCCGCACCGATGCCGCCGGCGGCCGCACCGCCACCTACGCCGGCATCCTCGACCCGCTCGGCCAGACCATCGACCGCGCCCGCGCCTCCCTGAAATAGCCTCCCACGCGATTGTCCCGGATTGAGTGCTTGCTCCACCGTGGGATGCGCTCCGCGCGGGCCGCTCCGTGGCGCGCAGGACAAATGGATGGCCGATGCCCTGGTAGCCCGCGCTCCGCGCGGTCCGCGCCACAGGGTGGCCGTGATCATGTCCAGCCCAACAAACGGGAACGCGTTCCCGACACCTCGGGTTCCCGGTGTTTCATCGCCCCTCTCTCCCCTCGCCTGCCGCTATTCGGCAGGCACCGTTTCCTCGCTCGTCTCGGCCCCCGTCGAACCCGCGTCCGGCACCTCTTCTTCCGCCACCATCTCCCTGGGCGGTTCCGCCACCAGCAGCGGCTCGGTCGCATCGACCACCTGCTTGCGGGCGACACGATGCCGCCGCGCCGGCCGCGACCAGTCGGGCAGCTCCAGCTGGCGCGACTGTACGAGCCGATGCACCTTGAGAATGCGCAGGAGTTGCAAGACATCGGACTTCTCGTAGGACTTCTTGACGTCGACGCGGTCAAGCAGGTCGAGGAGCAAGGTCCGGAACAGGAGAATTCCCTGAATGCCGGCGGACAACAGGAAATCGATGGCGGCTTGCCGTTCGCGGGCGGCAACGGGCAGGTCGGGCAGCACCAGAACCGGAGCGGGGGCCGCCACCCGGAGGGTGGCCGTTGCGGAAGCCATGGCCTTGGGCGAGGCGAAGCGCACGAGCTCAGGCGTCTTCGCCAGCATCTGTGGCGTAAAGCGGTCCGAATGCCAGCCGCGCACGCTGACCACCACGGCGGGCACCCGCACGAGGTCGCACGCCCCCCACAGCCCCGGCGCTGGCTGCGTCCCCTCGCCACTCCCCGGCCGCAACGCCAGGTTGATTCCCAGCATGTCCGCTTCCTCCCACGAAGCCTTCGCCCGCGCAATCACGGAGTATTTTCGCACCTGTCGGACGCAAAAGCCCAGCGTCTCCAGGTACTCGCGCACCAGTTGTTCGTTCACGGAAGTCATGGCGTACCCCTTTCTCCGGCGGCGGTGCCGTCCTGCCCCAGCAGACCGGCGTAGGCGGCGGCCAGCGCGGCGCGGAAAGTGGTGTAGTTGTAGCGCGACAGGTAGAGCTCGTGCCCGGCGGCGGCCAGGGCCGCGCGTCGGTCCGGGTCGTCGGCCAGCGCCGCCAGCGTCGCCCCGAACGCTTCCGGCGTCGGTTCGCAGAGCGCGGCCGCCGTGTCCCCGACGATGAGCCGGTTGGCCGGATTGTCGCACGCCACGATGGGCCGGGCCGCCTTGAAGTAGTCGAGCAGCTTGAGCGGGGTGTTGTCGCCGTGGATACGCGGCGAAAGCATGATGTCCGCCGCGTCCAGCGTGGTGCTCAGCAGATCGGGATGCACCTTCGGCGGGAAGATCACATGCTCGGCGCACCCGGCGGCGGCCATCTGGGCCGTGCGCTCGGCAATCTGTTCGGGCGTCCCACCGATGACGGCAAAATAGAGCCGAGGCACCGCCTTGACGGCATGTGGAATGGCGTCAAACAGCAGATCCAGCCCCTGATACGTCGCAAACGAGCCAACGTAGATGGCGATGACGGCATCTTCGGGCAGACCCCACGAGGCGCGAATCTCGGCGGCACGGGCCGGGTCGGCCTCAGCCAGCGAGGCCGGGATGTCGCTAATCGCATGAACCGGCACCCTGGGATTGGCGGCCCGCGCCTGTTCGGCCAAGGCGGGCCCGGTGGCGATGATCATGGCGGCCTGCCGCAGCGAGTACTGCTCGACGCGACGATAGGCGGCCATCACGGCCCCCTTGATGACTCCGCCCTTCTTGTACGAAGCCGGATCAGAATGCTTCTCGAACACGAACGGGACATGGTGGCGGCGCGCGACCCGGGCGGCAATGGGCCCCGCGTCCTCGATGCCGTGGATGGAGACATAGCGGTTGCGGGCGGCCAGCTGAAAGGCCTTCCAGGCAATGGCGAGGTCCAGGATGGCCTTCGCCGGCGAAGGACCGATGGCCAGATTCTTGGCCCGGATGATGTTGGGGGCGCGATAATGCGTGACACCCGGCAGCGGGAACGGATCGCCCACCGGCATGGTCAGCAGGTCGACCGCATAGCCGCTTTCCGCCAGTGCCTGCGCATCGAACCGCACACGCAACGGCGAGCCGCGCCACTGGTAGAACGGCTGCGGCGAAATAAGCAGAACGCGCTTGCGGGCGGTCCCTTCGGCCGCCGGAGCAACTTCATCGGAGGAGGGAGCAGAGGTCATGGCACAGGCGAAACGGCGGGTTGTTCCTGGGACGGCCCCGCGGGAAACGGCATGACATCCGCGGAATCAAATCCGTGGACGACTTCCGCATAGCCGGGAGCATCCCGCAGGGGGGCGAGGTCGGGATCGGCCAGAATGTCGTCGCGCTGCCGGGCCGAGGCCAGCGTGAGGGCGGCCTTTAGCGCTTCCAGCGCCTCGTCCATGCGCCCCGCCTTGGCACAGAAGATGGCCCGGTTCTGGCGGAAAGAGGGTTGGGCCGGTGCCAGCGCAATAGCGGCATCGATTTGGGCCAGCGCCTCGTCGTGACGGCCCGCGCGCGACAGCACCAGCGCATAGTTGGAATGAACCCCGGCATTGTCGGGCTGAACCGCCAGCACCGCCTCGAAGGCGGCCAGCGCGTCCTCCTGGCGGTCGGGCAACGCGAGCAGGATGAGCGCCCGCTGCATGGGAGCCGGCGCAAAGCCGGGATGCACGCGGATCAGCGTCTCGACCAGTTCCAGCGCCTCGGGCGCATTGCCTGCCAGATAGTAGCCCAGCGAGAGGTCCAGCAGCCCCTGGGGCCTGAGCGGGGCCAGCCGCAACGCGGCCTCCAGTTCGGGAATGGCATCGGCATATCGCCCCTGCAGCAGATAGGCGTGCCCGAGCATGAACCGCGGCTCCGCATCCGACGGCGAAAGCGCCTTCGCCTGCACGGCCAGCTCTTCCGCCTTTGCCGCGTTATTGGCCAGGATGGACGCGTTGGCCTCGCGCAGCAACGCCAAGGTGCGTTCCGCCACCGGATTGTTCGCCGGCGAAGGCGGCAGCACCACCGTTGACGCCTCTTTCGTGGCGCTGGCGGGCGCGGATGGAACCGCCACCTCGGCTGGCTTCTGCGTGACGGGCGGGGCCACCGGCGCCGGCGTCGGCTTGACCAGGATGCGCTCCCTCCGCGTGGATTCCACGCGAGCCACGATCACCAGCGCCGCCGCCAGCGCCAGCGTGAACAGGAGGAACAGCACCAGCAGTTTGCCGCGCGACCGCTTGGGCGGCAACGACGAAGGCTTGGCGGAAGGGGGTTGAACCGGAGGTTGGACCATGGGGAAACGCGGGATTCCGTGAATACGAATGGGTTACGGATCGAGATTGACGAGTCCGCCCGTCTCGAAGTCGATGCGCCGATAGTAGCAGTTGCGCGGCTCGCCCTGCCGGTTCTTGGTATGGCAGATGCCGCCCCGGCGCGGCCGCACGATGTACACCAGGGAGTTCTGCTCGCAGTTCACCCGCACCTCCAGCAGATCGAACGTCTCGCCGCTGGTCGCCCCCTTGATCCAGAGCTCGTTCCGCGAAGTCGACCAGAAGATGGCCGTGCGCTGCCGGATGGCCTCGCGCAGGGCGAGCTCGTTGGCGTACGCCACGAGGATGATTTCGCGCGTGTCGACGTTCTGCACGGCGACCGGCACGACCTGGGCACCGGTGGCGGCAACCTTTGCAAGCTTGCCGAAGTCGAGCTGGAGTTGGGTGGTTTCTTCGAGCTGGCCCATGCTGGCCTCCTTTGGAAAAGGTGAAATGCGACAACCCCAGTCTACCCCCCTTGCCCGCTCGCGTGAACAAAAAAAACACTTCCATGTACGCCATCGGGGACATTGGAGACACCATGACCCCGGAGCCTCTCCCCCCACGTCCGCCACCTCCCCTGCGCGAGTCCCATCATGGTTGCCCGCACCCAATACGTTTCCCGGCTGGACAACACCCCGTGCGCCGAGTAGCATGAACAGCGTTCTTGTGGCCCCATCAGCCCTTTGACATCCCCATGGACCCGTATATCATGGCACCAATTCCTGTCCCCTCGAACGCGAGCTCCTTCCTCACCGCCACCAGATGTCGAAGAAGCCTCGCCCTGCCCATGACTCGACTCCTCGTCCTCCTCCCGGTGCTATTCCTTTTGGCCGCCTGTGCCACGCCGCCTCCCGCGCCTTCCGCGGGCCCCATCCTCCGGACCATGACGGAGCCCGACGGCACCGCCCGCACCACGGCCCTGGGCCCCTTCCACGAAAGCGCCACCTATCCCGACGGCACCTCCCTCTCCGCGCCGCTCCGCCCGCTCTGGGCCGAGGCCACGCGCCCCAATCCCCGCGACTACCGCCACGACTGGGCCTTCCTCTGGCCCATCGCCTCCGGCCGCACCCTCGGCCACGACCGCACCTGGCGCTTCCTCGTCTTCTTTGGCGACAACCGCGACGTGACCGCCGGCACCAACGCCGCCCATCACACCCTGCTTCTCCCCTTCTGGTTCAGCGGCCAGACCCGCTCCGGCGAAACCTACCGCGCCCTCTTCCCCCTCGGCGGCACCATCTGCGACTTGCTGGTCAAGGACCGCATTGAATTCGTCCTCTTCCCGATCTGGGCGCGCTCCTCCATCAACGATGTCACCACCACCGACTGGCTCTGGCCGTTCATCTCCCGCACCACCACCCCCGACGGCCACATCGACAAGTTCCGCGTCTTCCCCTTCTACTCCCGCAACACCACGCGCGGCCACTTCGAGAAGACGACCATCGCCTGGCCGTTCTGGTCCCACTCCCGCTTCGACTACAAGAACTCCCACGGCACCAGCTGGGTGCTCTTCCCGTTCTACGGCCGCACCCGCCTGTCCGACCAGTCCGGCTGGATGGTGCTCCCCCCCCTCATCCAGCACGGCGTGGCGACCAACGGCGACTTCCGGACCTTCGCCCCCTGGCCCTTCTACATCCACAAGAAGCACGGCGCCCTGGAAACCTTCCACCTCTGGCCCCTCTACGGCCGCCGCACCGAAGGCCCCCTGGACCGCCAGTACTGGCTGTGGCCTATCCTTACCCACGAGCAGAACGCCTACTCCACCACCCGCTACCGCCGATGGACGCTCGCCCCCTTCTTCAGCGTCGCCACCTACACCCGCTCGCCTGACAAGATTGCCCGCAAGCAGCGCCTCGCCACCACCCCTGCCGCCCTGGACGCCGCCGCCACCAACGCCCCCGAGACCCTCGTCCGCCGCCGCCTCAAGCTCTGGCCCCTCTTCACCCACCAGACCCAGCGTGAGCCGATACTGGCCACCCGCTTCGTCTTCCCCGACCTCTGGCCCGGCCCGACCCCGGCCGTCGTCGAACGCTCCTGGGCCCCTCTCTGGACGCTCCTCGACTACCGCGCCGCCCTCCCCGCCGATGCGCCCGCCGATGCCGAGCCCAACACCTCCCTCAGCCTGCTCTGGGGCCTCTACCGCCAATCCGATGCCCCGGCCTCCCCGGCCACGCCGCGCGAATACGAGCTCTTCCCCTTCTGGCGCCACCTGCGCCCCGCCGACGACTCCTCCCGCCACTGGTCCGTCCTCAAGGGCCTCCTCGCCTACGACCGCACCGCCTCCGAACGCCGCCTCCGCCTCCTCTGGATTCCCTTCACCCTCTCCCCGCCCGAGACTGCCACGCCCGCCGCCAACCCCGAGGTCGACGCCGCCCCCTGACGGCCGCAGTTTGGGATTGCATGAACGCCAAGAATAGGCTAGACAGTCGCCCGCCATGACTCGCCCCCGCCCCAAAACGCTCCACGTCTCCACGGTATCGCGCCGCCCCTCCGCCCGCCGCCGCAGGATTGTCTTCTGGGTGCTTCTGGCCTTTCTCGCGCTCGGCGGCATCTTCTTCCTGCTGCACCACGCCTATCTCGCCCTCCGCCGCTCCGCCAGCCACGACGACCTCTTCATCCTGCGCCGCATCGACGTCGCCACCACGGGCATCCTCTCCACCGCCGACATCCTCCGCGAGGCCGACATCCAGACGAACATGAACATCTGGGCCATCGACCCCGCCGCCGTCCGGGCGCGCCTCGAAGGCAATCCGCTCATCGCCTCCGCCACCGTCTCCCGGCAGCTCCCCGACGGCCTCCACATCGACGTCGTCGAGCGCACCCCCGCCGCGCGCCTTGTTACCACCGGCGGCGGCACGGCCCTGGCCATTTCCCACGATGGCCACGTGATGGGTCCCTCCTCGGTTCGCACCTCCCTGCCGGTCATCTCGGGCCTCTTGGACTCCGCTCTCACCCCCGGCGCCGTCGTCTCCGACCCCCGCCTGCCCGACCTGATGGCCATCATCGACCTCTGCCACGAGCCCTCCCTGCGCGAGGAGATCGTGCCGCTGGTCTTGGACGTCGCCGACCGCACTCGCATCCGCCTTGTCCTCCAGAGCGGCGAGGAAATCCTTCTCTCCCTCACCGGCTACGAGGACAAGCTCCGCCAGTTCCCGCTCATGCGGGCCGTCGCCCGCGACCGCGCCCTCTCCCTTCACACCTACGACCTCACCGTCGACAAGAACTTCCCCGCCACCCCCTAGGGCCCTGGATGATAAAAAACTTGTTCAAACGACGGCATGGTGTTTCCCGACGAGGCGCCGGATTGAAGGCGCAGTTTCCTGCGTCGAAATCCGGCAACGACGAGGGGGAACATCAGGGCAAGTCTGGACAAGGAATTTTGAATTCAGGACACTAGGGGCATGAAGCCAGGCAAGCCCAGCGCAGGAAGACCTCGGCAGTCGAACTTCGAACTGTTGCGGCTGCTCTCGATGCTGGCCATCGTGCTGGGACACATGTTCACCGAAGGACGCCTGCTGGCCTATGCGCAAGGTCCCGTCCTGTACATTTCGACGTGGCTGGGCTGCGGAGCCCGCCTGGCGACGAATCTGTTCGTGTTGCTCGGCGCATGGTTCCTGGTGGAGGCGACCCGCCCGGGAACCTCTGCCTTCGCGCCGGGTCGCCGCTGGTGGCGCCTGCACTTCGAGGTGCTGTGCTGGACGGTCCCGCTCACGCTGGTCGCGCTGGCGATGGGCGCGCGGCCGAGCCCGATGGACACGGCCCAGAGCTTCCTGCCCTACCTGGGCCGGCCGCTATGGTTTGCCTCCGCCTGGCTGTCGCTCCTGCTCCTGGTGCCCTTCCTCCGCCATGCCCTGGCACTCGACCGCCGCCAGCTGGGCGCACTCGTGGCGGTGGGCGGCGTGGTGCTGGTGGGCAATTCGACCCTCGCCGACCTCCGCGAAGGCTACCTGACCGACATCGGCTGGTTCCTCTACCTCTATCTGCTCGTCGGCTGGCTACGCCTCCACGCCCCGGCCTGGCTCCGCCGCATCCCGGGACCGGCGGCGCTGGCGGGCGGACTGGCCCTCTACGCGGCCATGGTTCTGCCCGAGGCGTGGGCACGGGCGAATCTCGACCTCCATCCGACAATGGCCCCCGCCGTCCACCATCTGGCCGACTGGTACCTCGCGGACATCAAGTCCCTGCCCAACGCCCTGGCCGCGCTGGGCATTTTCGGCTTCTTCGTCAAACTCGACCTCGGCTGCATCCGCTGGCTCAACGCGGCGGCTCGCCCGGCCTTCGCGGTCTACGTTGCCCACCAGGTCCCCGCCTTCTGGCCACTGCTCTGGACGCGCCTCGTCCACTGCCCGGCCTGGCGCGGACGGCCCTGGACACCCTTGGCCGCCATCGGCGTCGCCCTCTCCCTGTACGTTGCGATTGCCCTCCTCGAAACCGCGCGCCGCCGCTGGCTCGAACCTTTTTGGCTCCGAAGCCGCCCCTTTGCCACCCTGGCGCACGCCCTGGACCGCTTCGTCGGCGCCTCCTGAGCAACAGCAGTCGATTCAATGATTCAACTCCCCTCCCCTGCGGCTTGGCGACACACGGCGTGAAAAGGATGGGGGTGGCGGCGGGGCAACAAAAAAGGCGGCGGCCGGAAGACCGTCGCCTTGCGGGGATTGCGCAGGGGCTACTTGACGACAAGGCAGGAGTTCTTGACGACCTTGCGCTGGACGAGGAAGAGGCTCCAGGCGGAGTAGGTGTCGACATCGGAGGTGAGGTTGACGACCTTGCGGGAGCCGATGACGTCCAGGGCATGGCGGAGGCCAGCCAGGTTCTCGTCCAGCGTGGCGCGGTCTTCGAACCAGACGAAGTTGTCGTCGAACTGGGTTTCGATCGGTCCTTCCTGCCAGGTCTTGCCGCTGGAGATGGGCAGGCACCCGAACAGGGAATAGGAGGTGTTGAAGACGGTCACGGCGGCGACCGGGGTGGCGCCGTCGGCGAGCTTCACGGGCTGCTTGACGGTGCCGATGTCGGTGTAGGCGCAGCAGCCGCCGAGCAGGGCGGAGGAGAGGAGGAGGAGAAGGGTCTTCTTCATTTCGAGCTCCTTTCGGTGTCGCGGGCGCAGAGCACGGCGGAGATTCTGATCTTTTTGAGCCCGCAGATGGTCCGGACCCATTCCTGGACGCCGAGGAGGCCGATGCCGGCGTCGGACTTGTCATAGATGTCGACGTGGATGACGTCGCAGTTCTCGCTATCGGCATAGGCGAAGAGCGCGTCGGTCATGTCCTGGACGGAGTTCATGGTGTGGAACCAGCGGAGGCTGTCGCGGATCTCGCCACGTTCGGCATCCCAGCGGATGTCGCCGCCGACGAGGGGAAGGATCCAGAAGAGGTAGTAGCCTTCGTTGTCAATGGAGACAGTGCGCTGGGCGCGGCCGTTGGCGCCGACGATGTCGACACCTTTCAGGGAGTCCTTGGAGGACATTTCGATGGTGGCGCATCCGGCTCCGGCGAGGAGCAGGGCCGTGGCGGCCAATCCGAACATCCATCTTCTCATGTGGAACCTTTCTGTTGGGGGGGGTGCAGGATTGTTTTAAAGGGCTGCGCGGAGGGCGGGGCGACTGCCGCGCGGACTGATGACATCACGAATCATAGCGGCGAAATCCGCGGCTGGAAAGGGAAAACGAGGAAAAAATGGCCCCTGCCTCACCGTTCTCCGCCGCGGGGCTTTTTCGCCACTAGGCAAGTCCACCCGATCCGCGCGTTTTGGTGGACGGCGGGCGGCTCGAACCCCGCCGCGGCCAGCAACCCCGACAGCTCGCCGGCGGTGCGGACGTGCATCGCGGGCAGGGCGTCGGACCAGATGCGGGCCCGCTCCGGGTCGGACGCCTCGAGGAACACGGCGAACGTCCCGCCGGGCTTGAGGACGCGCGCGATTTCGGCAAACGCCGGGGCCGGCTCCCAGAAGTACACGGTTTCGCACGCCGTGACGAGGTCGAAGGACGCGTCCGGCCACGGCAGCGCCTCGACCCGCCCCTCCTTCACCTCCATGCGCCCGGCCTCGATGGCGCGGCGGTTCCGCCGCTTTGCCGCCTCGACGGACGCCGCCGAGACGTCCACCCCCGCCAGCGACGCGTCCGGCGCCCGCGCTGCCATCCGCCGCAGCAGCTCCCCCCCGCCGCACCCGGCGTCGAGGATCCGCCCGCCGCGCGGCAAATCCACGTGCGACAGCCCGAACTCGTAAATCGGCGAATGCCCGTGGTTCATCCCCCACAGCATGAACCGCCCCACGGCGCCCTCTCCCGGGCGCGCCGCGTGGCGGAGCAGTTTGGCGAACGGCGACAGTTTCTTCTTTTCCATGGTTGCCTCGTTTTCTCCCCCATGCTGGACTCCATCTTCCTCCCCGTCAAGCAAAAAAAGTTAGGATAACCTAATTTTTTCTGCCCGATTCCGCCCCGATCCATGCAATGAGCCCGAATGAAACATCCTCATAATCAACAACATGCAATCCATCCTCGCCTCCTCTTTCTCTCCCACCACCCCCGCCTCACCCCTTGGGCAGGCGGCCAAACATCCATGCCGGATCCGCCCACGAGGGGGGCGCGGAGGGCACCGCCCCCCGCTCGTTGGCTCACCCCCCCCCGTGTGGGCCTTTTTCCCCCTCCTCCGTGCCTCCGCCTCTCCGTGCCTCCGTGTGATTCCCCCCTTTTCCTATGGAAGTCACTTTCCGTGGCAATGGCACTCCCCGCCCCCCCGCTTGGGGCACCCGCCGCAGGAGCACATCGCGCAGAACTCGCCCTTGGGCCGCCGCAGGACCCGCCACGCGGCGAGCCCCGCGAGCCCCAGGACGACCGCGCTGACGATCGCGCCGGCCATCACGCCGCCTCCCGCCGCAGCGCCTTGGGCATCGGACGGAACACCATCCACGCCACCCAGACGTCAACCAGCGCCGCCACGACCGTCCACGCCCCCCACGTCCCGCTCCCGGCGAGCCGCCCGAACTGGTACGCGTTCAGTGCCAGCACGTAGCCCACGAAGAACTGGAACCCCACCGCGAACCACCCCCACGCCCGGCTGCACATTTCCTTGAACGTGTTGACTACCGCCACCACGCACGGCGGGATGAACAGGTTGAACAGCATGAACGACATCGCCACCGCCTTGTAGTCCGCGCCGCCCCACTCCTTGAACATCGCGAAGATGTTGGCCGCCGCCGACCCGTATCGGGGAAGCAACCGATCCGGCGGGTGGTATGTTCGTACCTAACGATTCGTGCCAACTCGTGCCAAGCTGGCTGCCTTGCAATCCAAATTCTTGACAAACAAAGGGATTTTGCTGTGCTTTGACTCGTGCCAACCGAGTCGAAATGGCACGAAACAGCCGGTCAATGTCCGGGGAAACGGGGGGCATTGACCCCAAGCCGCGACTGGCCGCGCTAGAGGGGGAATGGGGGCGGAGGACGGCACCATCACCGTCGAAGAAGCCAAGGGCATCGAGACCACCCTCGACGTCGTCGAAGGCATGCAGTTCGACAAGGGCTACCTCAGCCCCTACTTCGTGACCTCCCCCGACACCATGGAAGCCGTCCTCGACGACGCCTACATCCTGCTGTTCGAGAAGAAGATCTCCAACCTCCAGGAACTCCTCCCGATCCTCCAGAACGTCGCCAAGAGCGGCAAGCCCCTGCTCATCATCGCCGAGGACATCGAAGGCGAAGCCCTCGCCACCCTCGTGGTCAACAAGCTGCGCGGCACCCTCCAGGTCTGCGCCGTCAAGTCCCCGGGCTTCGGCGACCGCCGCAAGGCCATGATGGAAGACATAGCCATCCTCACCGGCGGCAAGTTCATCAGCGACGCCCTCAGCCTCAAGCTCCAGTCCATCTTTCATTCCCATCCCCTCTCGCCCAACGAAGGTTGAATGAATAGCGACGGGGCAAACCGCAACGAATTGTTTTCGCGAGGTGTCTTCACGGCACAGACAAACGCCCGGAACTGCATGGGGCATCAAAGGACACGCCCGGGGGAAAAGCACCTCCCATTATCCAATGGAAAAGCAGGGGGCCTTCCCGCATACGGGAACCCATTCCAGTGGCTTGAGCAATATGTCATTATAAACTACAGGGATAGACATGGGCTGACATTGTTTCATATACAACACCCGAGACGCACACGGATCATTCTCGTCGACAAACCGATGGTTGGTGGTATCAAAAAATCGCGGTGCTCCGTTTTGATTGAGGACCAGCAACTCGTGATAAATGAAGGTGTCGTCCACAATCCAGTGGGAAAAATCCACGCCTGCCGAAGCCCATTTCTTCTTCCAGAACACTTTTTGGCTTTCATGCGCCAACCCGTATTGCTGGATGCGAGCGCATTCGATGCCCCGGCGCCGGAGCAAGGTTTCCACCAAATCTGCAAAAACGCCGCAATCCAGCGTGTCCATCCTTCGCAAATCACACCAGAAAAATGGATAGAAATGGGGCCCCCAGGCATAGCACTCATACAGCCAAGAAAGACGCATCTGGCTGTTTTCCAGCCGAACATATACGTCATCCATGGAGAAAAGCCATTCCTGCGCCCCCCGGCAACAAGGGGCGTCATGAAAGGCAATATGTGTTTCGGCTTGCATCATTTCCATGTAAGTGTCTCCCTCTCCTTGAGGATCATGCTTTCCGGGGTTGGGCTCCCGGCGAACAATGGCATTGCGAGCATTCTCCACAACTGCCGGAAATCGCAATTATTTCTGGCATCCAGAACAACACCCCGCGCCAAAGGGGAACGCCATGCTTGCGTCATATGCGCCTACCGATTTGATGGCCATGAAATCCCCCATTTCCATCTGGCGCGGCAATGCGACGTCGCCACGAAGGATGTCCGATTCCATGCAGATACGCCCCAGAACCCGATCGTCTCCGTCAGCCAAACGCAGCCAACGCCGGGTCTTTCTGTCATGCCAGAGCATTTCATGCGGGAAGGAACCCGCATCAGGGACTTCGTTGATGGCCGTGTCGAGTATCACATCCCTCTTTTCGCCCCTCTCCCGGAATCCGATGATTTTCGTCAACAGCAACATCGAATCTTCCACTAAAAGCTTCCCCGGCTCAAAACAGACGCTTCTCAGTGCGGGCAGCCTGCGGCGCACGAGTCCTACGGCTTCCCCCATGGTTTCGGTATATGCCGCCAGCTCGCGGGTGCGCCACCCCCCCCCGAAATCGAAGTTTTTGAAATCCACGCCGGCGGCACGAGAGATGCGCTGGGCAAAAATCGCCACCGATTCGATTTCTCGAAGCCAATCCCCCATCCCGATGGTGGATTCTGCAAAATGGAAATGGATGCTCAGCTCGTGTTTCTTTGCGATTTCCGGCAACGCATCGCATAGGCGGGCGAAAATATCTGGATTGCGGACATCGATGCCGAATCTCGATTCATGGAAAAGAGGGCTGATGCGGATTCCGATTTGGCAACCCTGCCACCCCCTTTTCCCTGTTTGAGCCATCGTTTCCCTCAAATCGCAGAGGGAATCGCATTGGATCGCCGCCGGCGCGGGGAGCTTGTCTTCGTTCCTGTTCCCCACCCATTTCCCAGGACCGTTCAGAATGCATTGCTCGCGGGAGAAGCCAGACCGCAACGCATACAGATATTCGTCAAGGGAGATGGTTTCCATGCCCCATTCCAGGCGAAGCAGTGCTTTCAGCACCGCTGGTGCGGGATTTGTTTTTAGTGAATAGGTCAGCTTCACAACAAGACCAGATTCCCTTTTCAGCGTCTCGCACATCGCCTTCAGGGACGTTGCCCGTTCCTCGAATTTGGCGGAGACAAACAACCTTCTGGACGGAATAGGCGAATACTCCTCCTTCATCGCCTTATTGAGTACCGCCAAGCACATTTCATCGGATTCCACCTCTGCTTCCCGGAGCTTTGGCAGAGCCAGTCTGCTCTTTTTGGAAAGCGCCGGAGAGCCGGAGGGATGCCCTTTCAACGCAATTTGGGGATGAACCCTGGCGCGAACGAACACATTCCGTTCCACCCTGTCGGAGGGCAACTCCTTTACGATTCGCACAAATCCAGCTCTTGGAGGCCTTTCCCTGAGTGGTTCCGCCGAAAGCGCTGCGGCCACCAGACGCCCCGGCAAGTTGGAGCCGCACACCGTTGCCCCGTAAATCCACGCGGGGAAGCGGGGATTGAAATCAATGAGAACTCGCTTCTTCTCGATGTCGTCCCAAATGGTCTCGATCTCCCCGCCGCCCGTCCAATGCAGACCTTGAAGGACCGAGGAAAGTCTGGAAAGAAATTCCGGATTCACCTGGTCCATTTGCGCGCACCACGTTTTCCCCTGGGAAGTCACCTCCGTTTTTCGCATGGCTACCGCTCCAAGCAGTTTTCCCTGATAGGCGGCAAAGGAAATGCATTCCTCCCGCCCATAACAAAATTGCTGGAGAATGGGCGTATCCCCCCAAGTGTCCTCGATGCAACGAAGACGGGAAACCAACTCCCGATAATTGCTCGCGACCCTAGCCTCATGGTGGCGGCCTTTCACGAGCACTGGCCAGCCCATGGCCTCGCTTTTTTGCACCGAGGCCACGATGTCGTGATGCACGACCGTTTCGGGAATGCTCAATCCCAAGCGAGCCGCCAGCGTTTCGGCCGGCTTTGTTGTCAGTTGGAGGGCCTCCTCGTCGGGTAGCAGAAAGGATGTGCGGTCCAAAGCGCGAAGTTCCCTGGCAATGGCGAAAATCTCCATGTCCAGCCCTGAAACATAAAGCGCGTTATGGGCATGCACTGCGTCGGCGATTCCCGCCATGGAGGTCCGAACGTCGACCTCTTCCCATCTGGGCAGGAGAATCCTCTCGTCGACAATGGGATCGTAGAGTCCCGTGCAACGGGAAGAGTAATCCAAGGCAATGATCTTCAGTTGTGGGAAGGCCTCTTTAACGGAGTAGGCGATGCCCAGTCCAGACGATGGATTCGAATCGCTGTGCCAACCGGAAATAAGAATTGCGTCCTTCATGGGGATACCCCTCGCATGATTCGTCAGATGGGTCTCAATTCGTTTTAAGGCTACATCATCCGGTTGCTCGTGTCAAAAAATATACCAGATCCGTCATTTTATTGCCGTGACCGTGACGCGCCCCGGGAAATAGCGGCTGATGTGGGATATTTTCCGGTGGCTTGCTTCCAAAGCACACTCCGTGATCCCCGGCAAGAAGCCCGAAAACAAGACCCGTAGAAAACGCAAGCCAGCGAATCAAGAACATGGTCGCTTTGCATCCTCCTGACACGAGGACATTGAAAGCCTGGGACACAGCCATCGCCCTTGCCCCGAAGAGCGTCACATCCCGCGCCGCCCGGAGATGACTAGTCTTGTGCGCCCATGCCATTTCGCCTCCGCTCCAACGCCACGCAAAGAAGGCTCTCCATGGCTTTGCGAATTGGAGGACAAGCCTTAAACAGGGGCCGGTGGTGGGAACGATCTGCTTGTCGAGGTCGCCCCATAGCCGGTGAAATCGGAGGCGAAGGTGTTGGTGCCGAGGGCGACGGTGGTAGTGTCGGTGGCGGTCATGGGGACGTTGGTGAAGGCGGGACCGACATAGGTGGCGACGAGGGTATTGATGCCGGGGGCACCGGGCACAGCGGCAACGTCGAAGGAGGAGTCAGGATAGACAGTGCCATGGGTGTTGTTGACGGAGATTGAGCCAGCGGGGTAGTTGACGGAGCCGGCGACGGTGAGGGTGGCGCCGGTCCAGGAGCCGGTGACGATTTGGTTGAGGTTGTTGAAGGAATTGGTGACATCGAGGCCGAGTTCGGCGCGGTCGACGGGATTTTCCGCGGCGGCGTAGCGGTATCGGGCGGCGTCGGAGGGGTGGCGCTCTTCGAGGAGGTTCAGGGCGTCGTAGACGTTGGTGCGGGTGCCGAGGACGTCGGTGATGGTGAGCTGACGTCCGAGGCGGTCGTAGGTGCGCGGGAACACGCCAGTAGGTAAATAAGGGTCACGCCAAAAGCGCCTCATGAAAACCTTTCAACTTTCAACTCCACATCTCATTGGATCAACATTATAAATCATGAGCGCCACGATTTCTCCACTTGAAGACAATCTCACTTCATAAAGGAGTCCATACGTTGCTGCAAGTTCAAGCAGAATGCTTCTGAGACTTCTCTCTGAGAAGGCTACAGTAATTGTCTTGTCTCCTGCGTGATCAATTGCATGAATCGATATGCCTGTCTGTTCGGTAACAATCCAAGTCAAATCGGACAACGGCGTGTCCACCAGTGAGATTGACATCAAGCAATCGAAAAACGGATGTTCCAAGGCCAATCGGTTGAAATAATTTACCGAATACATGGAAAGTGACACATTGAGAGGCATCCGTCCCTGACTGACTGGTTGGGTGGAACATCCAGCAAGGAGCCCCATGACAATCATGGCTCTGAAAACACTCATTGTGCATTTCATGTCAGACATCTCCGAAATCATCCTCATTCTATTCCTCCATTTCAATGAAGCTACCGGTTTTGCTTTGCATGAACTGCTTGCATCGGTATATAGAGGGATCCTGTGTTACATCTTCTAATTGGTCAGGCATTTCATTGTTTCCTCCACACCTTCCACAATGACATTTATTTAGTTTTACCACCCTGCTACATACTTTCCATATCCAGAAGCTTTCCGTTTTGTGCCTGATAGAAACACGTTGATCGACCTTCCCTCCATAGCAGGCATCATCTGTAACACCATGTTCTCTCATTAGCTCTCCAAGAATTGTTGCTATCTTTTCGGCTGCGCCCCGATGCGGTAAGTCTCTGACCAATACGTCTCTGTATTGCTTTGTCCATCCCTGTGTATTTCCTGTCCCGCCAAAACCGTGACAATGTGGCACATGACTTCCCGTGTCCGAGAAAACATCAACAAATGGACCGCCGACTTCATTATTGTATGGTCGTTGATTATACCATTCTCCCCCCGATGGTGAAGCACCTAGCGAATCGAACCACGACAGGGGACTATTGTAGACGAATTGGTACAGATTAACACCGCCCAGTTCCGAGATGATATCGCGACTGAGCCACCTTCCCCACATTTGGGAATAGAATCTGTAGCCATAGTAATAGAATCCGATTGACCAATCCAAGTACTTGGAGCTGAATCGAAATGGAGTATTGCCAACTTGGGCGCAGGTCTGAACACTAGTACCACCAAAAGCATCATACATATAGTGAGCAATACTGGTGGCCTCTTCATCTGTCAGCTCTGTGACATTGCCATGGATGTCGTGGAAACAGAAGGCGTTCGTGCTACCATGGCGTTGCATAATGAGACCGCCGATGCCGCCGACGCCGTGGAGGGTGACGGAAAGGTCAAGGCCCCAGACGTATTCGGCGGCGACGGGGCCGTCAATGCCGGTCAAGGCGAGGTCGGTATGGGAAATGTAGGGATGCGGGGTGCGAGGGAGAATGGCGGGCTTTTGTTCCTGGAGGAGGTTCCAGTCATCGTAGCGGAAAGCGCGGCCTTGGACATAATACCAAGTCGTTTCGCCGAGATAGTCGTTCCATGCAAACTCGCGGCGGGCGATGCGTCGGCTTTGGGCGTCGTACATGTATTGGATAAGGGTAGAGTCGAAATTGGTGACGAGGGGCAGGACTTCGATGAGGCGGTTCTCGGCGTCCCATGTGTAGCTCCATGTGCCGTCGGAAGTCATATTGCCGTCGGGGTCGTAGGTGAAGGGGGTGGGGTTGCTGGAGGCGGGGTTGAGGGCGGTGTACTGGTTGAGTTCGTTGGCTGCGTAGAGATTGGTGACGCCGTTTTCGGAGGAGGAGGTGCGGTTGCCGATGGGGTCGTAGGCGTAGGAATAGGTGTTGGTGCCCATTTCGGCGGAAACGAGTTCGGAGCGGACATTATATCCGAAGAGGTTGGTAACAGTGCCGTCGTCGATGCGTTGGGTGCGGCGGCCGAGGGCGTCGTAGGTGTAGGCGAAGGTGGAGATGACGTTGGTGAACCAGGCGTTGGAGACGAGGGTCTTGACGTCGCGGAGGGGTTCGTATTCGTAGGCGACGGCGAGGCCGAGGTCGTTGGTGTAGCCGGAGAGGAGGGAGGAGTTGGACAAGTAGGAATAGGTGAATGTGGCACCGTTGGTGACGGCGACGATGGAGAAGCGGCCATATTCGTCGTAGCCGTAGCCGACGGCGTAGTCGGGGCCGAGGGCGATGCCGGAGGCGCGACCGTAGGCGTCGTAGGAGCGGACGAGGGCGGTGCCGTCGGGGTGGCGTTCTTCGAGGAGGTCGGTGGGGGAATAGACGTTGGTGCGAGTGCCGAGGACGTCGGTGACGGTGAGCTGGCGGCCGAGGCGGTCGTAGGTGAAGGCAACGTCGGGGGTGGAGTCGGAGTAGTCGATGGCCACGAGCTGGCCGAGGGCGTGGGCTGAGTCTGCGGCATACCATAAGAGCCAGACGACACCGGTATGCGAAGAGCCTTCGTTGGAATTATAGGCTATCATCTTTTTCCGTTTTGTCATCATCTAATGGTCTGTCCCCTGGCATTCCTCGGTCTTATGACCTCGCCAGTCGGTCGGATGTAACATCCTCCTGCATCAGCCAAAAAGATCCACAACATCGTCGTAGAATATATACGTACAGCCTCATAACGACAGGGTAAAATTTCTTTTCCCAATGAATCTATAACCCCCCATTTTTTCAATATGCAAACTGCTGCCATTCCATGGTGAAAAGGGCTGATTTCATCATATTTCATGTCGCTTACCAGATCCCCGCCAAGGTTGACGAATCCCCATTTCCCGTGTTTCTTAACACCAAGAAAACCTTCTGAAGAGCCAATCGCATCATCATAGGCTGTGTTCAGCAAAGGGTTCCCGTTTCGGTCAACATACATATATTGGGCACCTCGACGAACAATCGCCAGGTTTTCATGAAATGGATTTGCCTCGTCGAAATCATTCATTTCCAAAACTGTCTCACCGGATCGGTTGATATATCGATAGGCTCCACGAAGAGCTACGCAGGCCCAACCTGCGGAATCAAATCCAGATGCATCCTCGTAAATGGGCGGAATAACAAATCTGTTTTGTTCGTTAACAAACCCAAATTTGCCCCTCAGGGAGACAAGTGAAATACCCTCGTGAAAACTTGATGCAGACTCGTACATGGGAGGAATCATGAAGCGCCCGCTTCGATCAATGACGCCGTATCCGGTTGGCACAAAAACGCACGCGGTGCCCTTGTAAAACATTCCGACCTCGTCATAGATACATGGAATAAATATGTTTCCTTTTCCATCAATATATCCATATGTCCCGGATAATCCGACGCCAGCTAGATTGTCTGAAAAATCATAGGCATAATCATATTGTGGCGATATAACCACATGTCCATCTTCGTCATGGTAACCATATCGACCATTGAGTTCAAAAGGATAGAGTCTTTTATTCATGGTGTTGCTAGACAAAACGACACACCTCCAACCGCACCAGGAGGTCCTGCAACCAGAAAGCCAACTGCACCGCCTAGGCACGTTTTAAAAACCTTATACACAGCATAGACAACAACACAAGTTCCTACTGCAGCTCCCACATAAACAGCCTCATCAATCGTTTCGTTCTGACAACAATCTCCTGGTGCTGGCACAGAAACTTCAATGGACTCGAAGCGCCATTTCGTATTTTCCAAGCATTTCCGAATATTGTTTGGAACATCTGGGCTGCCTTCTCGCCCTTTACCACTTGGCCAATCTGCCGAATATCTTCCCCGACAAGAATGTGGGCGCCTATGAGTTCCACAATTCCAATGTATATGGTATGGTGATTGTCCATCACCACTTCGATTTTTATCAACGCAGATTAAACAATTACCACATGGAATTTTCTCGCCATCAAGCCCAAGGACATCAAATCCATCTATTGGATTGTCAAATGCAAAGATATACGGGGATATACCGTCATCATTGTAGAAAACATTGGATGCTTGGAATGTTTTGCGTGACAACATCTGAAATGACAATTCCAAGAGTGAATCCCTGGAAAGCCACTTTCCAATTTTCGAAGAATAAAACCTATATCCATAGTAGTAAAGTCCTGCATCACCATAATCATTATACTTGGAACTGAAGCGAAATGGGTTGGAGACAGATGAGGTGCCGAACTGAACAGCAGTATTGCCGTAGGAGTCATATTCATAGTGAGCTGAAAGTGCCCCGTCTTCGTCCAACAGGTCTGAGATGTTGCCGTTGGCGTCGCAGACGGAGAACCAAGGGGAGTTGGAATCGGAGTGGCGTTGCATGAGGAGGCCGCCGATGCCGCCGGCGTCCTGAAGGGTGCCGGCGAGGTCGAGGCCCCAGACATAATCGTTGGTTGCGGATGTGGAATTGGAATCAATAGTCTCGCGGATAAGGTTCCATCCGTCGTAAACGAAGGCATTTGTTGCCGTGGAGGTTGCTTTCTCTATGCGGCGGCTCATGAAGTCGTAGCGGTTGGTGACGAGGGCGATGCCGTTGGAGGCGACCCCGAGGAGGCGGTTTTCGGCGTCCCAGAAGAAAGCGAGGTCGCCGTATTGGATTACGTTGCCGTCGGAATCATACACGAAGGTCGTACTGTTTGTGGTGTCGGGATTCAGGAAGGTATACTGGTTCAGTTCGTTGGAGACATAGACGTTGGTCGTGCTGTTTTCGGAGGTTTCCGTGCGATTGCCGATGGGGTCATAGGCGTAGGTGTAGGTGTTGGTGCCCATTTCGGCGGAGACGAGTTCGGAGCGGGGGTTGTAGCCGAAGAGGTTGGTGGTTGTGCCGTCGTCGATGCGCTGGGTGCGGCGGCCTATGGCGTCGTAGGTGTAGGCGAAGGTGGAGATGACGTTGGTACCCCAAGCGTTGGAGACGAGGGTTTTGAGGTCGCGGAGGGGTTCGTATTCGTAGGCGACGGCGAGGCCGAGGTCGTTGGTGTAGCCGGAGAGGAGGGAGGAGTTGGGGACGTAGGAATAACCAAAAATGGCGCCGTTGGAGATGGAGAAGAAGCAGACGACGTCCCTAGACCTCCATTCGCATTACCAATCATGCGCTCATATAGGTTTTCTAATGAATGACAGTAATTTTCGTGGAAAATAATACGTTGTGCCTGTAATTCTAGAATATTTGCACGCAACTTTTCATCGCTTTCAATATCAAAGTCCAATGCATCAGTTCTTATCCAATCGACATTGGTCAATCCAAGCTTGATCGCCTCCGTTTGAATCATGTTTTCTAATTCAATGCCATAAATCCTTAAATGTTTTATTTTCTTTTGCTGAACATCAAAGCGGGAGTAAAAATTGAATTCTTCGAGTTCAACAGATTCAAGCTCATTCATTCCACCAAAGGCTTTTCCATAAAAAAACATAACTTGAGCTAAAAACATGTTTCGCACAAAGGCTAGAGCTCCCCTCAGATTATGGGGCTGAATGGCGTAATTCTTTATTATCATATTCATCAATCAATTCCTGTACAATTTTATCGCGTTCTTCACAATCCTTGTCGCAATAAAATGCTTGAGCTTTAGAAAACTCATTCATATGCAATTTCAAAAACTCTAAATACTTCTGTTGAGCCGCTTGTTCTGCCTTCAAACACGCAAATGGTTCGCTACACCGTGACTCCGTCGCCGAGAAACTTCGTGTCAACTTGTTAGCATACTTTCGCCATATTTCTAAATGCCCTTGTTCATGAGCCATTATCTGTTCATAAACCGCATCAAATAACTTCTGGGCTTCAGCATCCTCCAAGGGCGACTTCCATTTGTAAATTGAAATTGAGCCTTCTTTCGATGTATTCCTAAACCGCAGCGTGACAGTACATGTATAAATTTTCATATGCGTGCATATTTTGCAATTAGGATCATCTTTCACTGTAACCTTTTCGTCAACGCCGATCTGCTCTTCAGAAAAAAAGCCGTAGGTATTCTGAGCCGTATTTGTTAGATGACTTATTGCTTCAAGCACATCTTCATAATCCCCGTCAACGTAATCATAAGTAACAAGGCCGAAAAGGTCATTCAGAGAAATTGGATTGTTATTTGATGCCACATATAAATTTAATCCTCCTCGCTCTTCTAGGGGATCCCTATTGCACCACCGCTTCATCTCTAAACAGAAGAATCTATAACCGAAATAATACAAGCTAGTGACATCATCAAAAAATTTTGTGCTAAATCGGACAGAATTGTCATTGGCGGAATCACCAGACTGCGCGCAGGTATTGCCGTCGGCATCATAGTCGTAGTGTGCGGAGAGGGCCCCGTCTTCATCCAGCAGGTCTGTGATGTTGCCGTTGGCGTCGCAGAAGGAGAACCAAGGGGAGTTGGCATCGGAGTGACGCTGCATGAGGAGGCCGCCGACGCCGCCGGCGTCGTGGAGGGTGCCGGAAAGGTCGAGGCCCCAGACGTAGGCGGCGGCGACGAGGCCGGTGACGCCGGTGAGGCTGAGGTCGGTTTGAGGGATGTAGGTGGGCGGGGTGCGGGGCGTGGTGGCAGGTTTGAGTTCCTGGAGAAGGTTCCAGTCGTCGTAGCGGTAAGCACGGCCTTGGACATAGCGCCAGGCGGGATCGTCGTGGAGAAAGGCCATCCACGCAAACTCGCGGCGAGCGATGCGGCGGCTTTGGGCGTCGTACATGTATTGGACAAGGGTGGAGTCGAGGTTGGTGACGAGGGGCTGGACTTCGATGAGGCGGTTTTCGGCGTCCCAGGTGTAGGACCAGGTGCCGTCGGAGGTCATGTTGCCGTCGGGGTCGTAGGTGAAGGGGGTGGGGTTCGTGGAGGCGGGGTTGAGGGCGGTGTACTGGTTGAGGGAGTTGGCGGCGTAGGTGGTGGTCGTGCCGTTTTCGGAGGCGGAGGTGCGGTTGCCGATGGGGTCGTAGGCGTAGGAATAGGTGTTGGTGCCCATTTCGGCGGAAACGAGTTCGGAGCGGAGGTTGTAGCCGAAGAGGTTGGTGGTGGTGCCGTCGTCGATGCGACGGGTGCGGCGGCCGATGGCGTCGTAATCATAGGCAAAGGTGGAGATGGTGTTGGTGCCCCAGGCGTTGGAGACGATGGTCTTGACGTCGCGGTGGGGTTCGTATTCGTAGGCGACGGCGAGGCCGAGGTCGTTGGTGTAACCCGAGAGGAGGGAGGAGTTGGGCACGTAGGAGTAGGTGAAGGTGGGGCCATTCGAGACGGAGACGGTGGAGAAGCGGCTGAAGGAGTCGTAGCCGTAGCCGACGGCGTAGTCGGGACCGAGGGAGATGCCGGAGGGGCGGCCGTAGAGGTCGTAGGAACGGACGAGAGTGGTGCCGTCGGGGTGGCGCTCTTCGAGGAGGTTCAGGGCGTCGTAGACGTTGGTGCGGGTGCCGAGGATGTCGGTGACGGTGAGCTGGCGTCCGAGGCGGTCGTAGGTGAAGGCGACGTCGGGGGTGGAATCGGAGTAGTCGATGGCGACGAGCTGGCCGAGGGCGTCGTAGGAGTAATCGGTTTCGACGCCGCGGGCCCAGGTGCGCTTGGCGAGGCGTCCGGCGGGGTCGTATTCGTAGCGGGGGCCGAGGCCGTCGGCGTAGACTTTGTTGGTGAGGAGGCCGGTGGCGGGGTCGTAGTTCCAATGGGTGACGTCGGGGGCGCCGTTTTCGTCGCGCCAGGTCTGCATGGCGGCCATGCGGCCGTAGGCGTCGTATTCGTAGCCGACGGGATAGGTGGCGCCCCAGGTGTTGGTGACGCGCCCTGGGCGGTCGTAGGCGGTCCGGTCGACGTTGGCGAGGGCGTCGGTGACGGCGGTGCGGCGGCCGGTGGCGGGGTCGTAGCCGTAGGTGGTGCGGTTTCCGGCGGCGTCTTCCTGCCAGGCGACGCGGCCGTCGGCGGCGTAGGAGACGGTGTTGGTGCCGGTGCGTGGGTCCACGGTGCCGACGGGGCGGGCGAGGGCGTCGTAGAGGTATGTCCAGGTGGCACCCGTTGGGTCGGTGCGGGTGCGGAGGAGGCCGTTGCCGGTGACCGAGACTTCGGTGCCGGCGACTTCCGGGCGGGTTGCGGTGCGGGTCACGGTGCGGGTGGCGGGCGAGAGGACGGTGTCGACGGCGCTGGTCCAGCCGCGGGCGTCGACGGTTTCGGTGCGGCCCGCGCCGCTGCGGCAGACGGGGGTGCGGACGATGCCGTTGGTGAAGGGGGCGGCGGAGTGGTCCCACGGGTAGCCGACGGAGGTGCGCTCGGCATACCACTCGTTGCCGAGCTCGACGTAGCGGGTGCGCTCCTCGCGGATGCGGTCCATCGAGGCAAGGGAGAGTGTACCGTCGCCGTCGGCGTCGATGCCGGAGCGGGAGAGTTCGCCGCGGTCGTCGTACTCGTAGATGCGGGCCGCCGCGCCGGTGGACCACTCGTTCGTCAGGCGGCCGGCGGCGTCGTACTGGTATCCGTTCGTGGCGACGCCCCCGCCCCAGGCGGGGCGCTCGGTGCGGAGGGTGCGCCCGTGGCGGTCGCGGACGGTCCGCTCCCAGGCGGGGCCGTTGGCTTCGCCGGTCCAGACGGTTTCCCATTCGCCGCCGTCGGGGGTCACGCCATAGGCGTGCCACTGCGGCACGACGGCGGTGCCGGTCACGGACTTGACGCGCCCGTCGCGCTGCCGCTCCGTCACGCGCACCGCGCCGCCGGGGTAGACAACGGTCTCGGTGTTGGTTCCGTAGGCGTACGTGGTCGCCAGCCCCGCCTCGTCCCAGGACACGGTCCGGCGGCCCGCCAGGTCGTAGCGGTTGGAGACGGCCAGCACGAGGTCGCCGCCCGTGCGGCGGCGGGCGACGACGCGGCCCGCGGCGTCGTAGTCGGTGTACTCGGTCGGCCCGCCGGCCTGTGCGCGGGAGGTCGTGCGGCCGAGCAGGTCGTTCGCGTAGGTCCAGTGGCGGCCGTCCACGGCGGTCTCCCACTCCTTGCCGCAACAGGCCCATCCGGCGGTTTCCGCGAGGCCGTCCGCGTGGCGGAGGGCGGTGACGCGCCCGAACGGGTCGCGCTCCGTCTCCGTCCAGTCCATGCGCGTCCAGACGTTCGTCGCGGCATACACCCACGTCTCTTCCAGCACTTCGCGGCCGTGCGCGTCCAGCA
>JAFTAH010000074.1 GCA_017458625.1 Kiritimatiellia bacterium
AATGCCTCGGTGCATCCATTCCACGTGCCGTCTCGTTTGGGAAGGCTCAAAGGATTGTCCCACCTGCCCAGCATGACATCTAGCGTGTTCAGAATGATTCCCAACCGAACATATTCTTGATCTGACGCCTTGAGAGCGTCGCCGCAATCCAGATCAATGCCCTCCATGGCGAGAGTTTCCAGCCAGTAATCCGCCGACAGCCCGTTCGGCAGGCACCGCTCGAAACGCCGCCGCACCTCGTCGCCGCGCGACTGGTCTTCGGCAAGCACCCGAAACAGCCGAGTGGCAGCGGTTTCCTCCGCCGCGATTGCCAAGAGCAAGTTTCCGCGGCCGGGCGTTTCGATGCACCAGTCCCGGAACGCGAAAACGTCCTCCGTCCTCGCCCAATCGTCCGCATCGTCCGTTTTTTGCAGCCGCTCCAAGTCCTCCAGCATCGACTGCCCCCAGGCCAGCCTTTCCGCGCCGCCCGCGCCAACGGATTTGGCGTCGGAAATGGACGCGGGGTCCACGTTCCGCGTTGCAACGACGGCGGAAAAGCCTTCGATACCTTTCACCGTGCGGAAGTCCTCCCCGGCCAGAGAGCGGACACCCGGGACCAAAATCAATCCTGTGGCAACAAGAACAAGTGCAATACGGGAACTGTCATGGTGAGGGAATCGCATTCGTTTCATTGTTCCTCCTTTCAAAATCGAAATCCCAGGCGTCACTGATCAAAGAACTGCCGAATACATGGCCAAAATCCACTTCGCCGAAAATGATTGCACCGGCATTCTCCGCTGGGTCAATTGTATTCAGGCCCCCTTCCCGCGCGGCGCGATTCGTGCCATTTTTCGATTTGGGACATGGAGAAGGCGATGCGGATCCAAATTTTCCCGGAGGCGACATTGGCGGCGAGTTCGTCGGCGGCACCCGCCGCATCATTCAACGTGAACAGGCGGGAGCCCAAGGAGCCAGGCGCCGGCGTGTCGCCCAAAACCGTTTCGAAATCGCGGTAAGCCGCCCCGGCCGGTGCGTCCGGGGCGGTTTGCCGGTACAAGGCAAGGGACGGCAAGAGAGTGTGGATGGTCGTGTCGGAAGCGACCAACCGGACCAACAAGCCGTCAACCCCTTGAGTGTCCAAAAGAGTGGCAAGATCCATGCGGGCCTCCGGCCCCGGCCACCCGACCGGAATGCCCGGCATCAAGGCGTTCCAAAGCGCGGCAAGGCGCTTCTGCCCGTCGGCATCGTCCCCCGCCGGCCATTCGTCGCCGTCCGGCCATCTTCCCGCCAGTTCCGCCCGGGCCAAGTCCCGGAAGGCGTCCAAGTCCGGGCGGACACTTTCCAACCGCTCCAGAAGGGCCATCATCTCCTTGCTCACGCCCGGCCGGGAGGCAAGCCGCGCGGCGATGTCCGCGGCAATGCAACAACCGATGGCGTCGGAGAACAGCAGGTTTGCGTAGGCATTCTGGCGGGAAAAATGCTCCCGCATGTCCAGAAGCATGCCGGCGCGGGACAGGAATTCCGCCTCGGGCAAGCCGCGCAATCCGGCCTTGAATGCTTCCAGCCCGTCGAGGAGCCGCGCTTCCAAGGCCCTGTAGGCCGCGTCGCGCGCCGCATCCTCCCTCCCCTGCGGGAAACCCGAAGAATGCACCGCGGGCCATTCCCTCTCCGGACCTTTCGCGAAAACCTCCAGCACCTCCCCGAACGTGTGCCCCTCCACAAGCCCCGTCCAATAACCGAGGGCGTCCCCGGCGGGCTCCCCGCCCCTCGCCCCGAATGCAACCAGCACTGCGCAAACGGCAAAAAACAACTTGTCCATTGGGCAATCCTCTTCTTCGGGGTATTGGGAACTTCAATGCCTTGACCGTCTGGGTTGTGGTCCCGGCCTGACCGCATCCAAGGCATCGGCCCAATCATTCCAAACATCGTAGGCCGTAGTCCACGATGTCAAGCGGTCGCGTTTCCGCAAGATGGAATCAGCACAATTTTCGGCAACCCGGCGGAACTCTTCCCGTTCTTCGGGAATGCTTCCCGTCGCTTCTTGTATCGCCAGACACGTTTCCAGCGCGATTTTCTTTCGCTCCGTCGCCATGGCCCGCCACACCAGCGCATACGGGTTGAACTCGTCAAGGCAACCGGCCCGCGGCCAGTCGGTTCTCGGGAAAAAAGACCCGGCAAATGGTCCGGCGCAATTCTTGAGAACATATTGGACAACGGCTTCCTGGCGGAGATAGTCGGCAACGCCTTTGTCCGCCGTTGTTTCGCTGTGGGCATCGACGCCTTCCGCAGACAAGGAATCCAGCCAATAATCCGCCGTCATGCCGTGCTGGACACAGCGATCGAAGGCGACCCTGACTTTTTGCCGGTCGGTATTTTCCCCGGCCAGTTCCCGGAACATCAACGCCACCGCGACCTCTTCCGCCGAAACCGCCAGCGCCAAGTTGCCGCCGCCCGGCGAACAGATGCACCAATCCCGGAAAGAAAGGACGTCGTCGATGGCCGTCCCGTTCCCGTCGATTGGTTCCGACACGATCCGGTCCAATTCTGCCAACATTTCGCGCCCCCATTCCATGCCGGCAATCGAGGGCTCTCCCGAATTGCCGTCCTCTCCGTTTCCCTTGCCGAAAGCGATGGACACGGGCGGCCACTCGCCCCGGACCATCCTGGAAGAAAACCCGGCGAGTTTGGGCGCGTCCATCCGTTGTCCGTCCGCCTCCGCGATGTCAAGACAGCACAACCACGCCATTGCGGCAAAGGACAAAAGAAAGCGTGAAAAACAACTCATCGCTTTGGAAAACTTCATGTTGTGCACACGGCTTTCATTGTGCGGCCCGCTCCTTGAGGTATTCGGCGGCACGGGCGGCGTAGTCGCCCAGTTCGTCGTCCGGGTGGGCGGCGCGGCAATCCTCCAGCACCCGCAGCACTTCCGCGTCCGCCCGCCCAATCCTCACCAGCGCCCAGATTGCCATCTTCCGCTCCAATATGAGATTGTATCGGTCAATCGGCCCCTCCAGGAAAGCCACGAGCGCCGGGATGGCCTCGTCGGGCGACGCCACCAGCGAAGCAACCAAATCGGGATATGTGTACAGGACGCTTGCCCCCAGAAACTCCCGCACGACCCGCCCGGCACCGCCTTCCGCTTCCATCCGGCGCACCAGTTCCCGGCAAATGGCCGTTTTCTCCGCCAACGGCGTTCCGATGACACCCAACTGCCAGAGAAGTTCATCGCCGGACATCCCGGCGATGGCTTTGTCCTCCGGAAGACGGTCGCCTTCCCGCCACTTCGCCTCGGCCCCGAACAGGGCTTCGGGAGCGAGGATGTACAAATAGTCCTCTGCCCCCAGCCAATGGCGGGGTGGCTTGAAACGCGCGTCGGAATTGAGCGGATTTCTCTCCTCGGCCCGCCGTTCGCGGCCATGCCCGGAAGCTTCGTAGAACGACGCCATCCCTTCTGCCCGCCGGATGTAATCCCCGAAAACTTCCATGAACGCGGGCGACGCCAACTCGATGTCGTTTTCCATGGCGTCTTTCAATGTCTTGGCGCGCTCGATGCATTCCTCCACTTGGGTACCGAAACGCCGGGCGTGGAGGATCCATGTCAACTCGGCGGGGATGTAGTTGCTCCACGCCGCGTGCAGTTCCCTGACGTATGCGTCGGTCTCCGCGTATTTCTTGTCCGTCCAAAGCCTGTTTACCGCGTCGAAAATTTCGGCGCTTCCCGGCGGCTGGCTGGGGGCCTCCGCCGCGCGGGCGGCACCGATTGCCGCAAGCCCGAAGACAAGAGCACAGGCCAAGCCCGCAATGACTGTATTGAACGTGTGGTTTCTTTTGGGAAGGGTCTTGGATGCGCTCATGTTTTCTCCTGACATTATCTTGGAGTGACGGGTTGAATCAAGTAAGAGTAGTTCGTCGGCATGGCCGGGAATGAAAACGCATTGACGGACGACACCGGAACGGTGTCTGGCCACAAGTTAACGTCGTTCAGTCCGGAACAGTCGTCGGGCGTCTGCAATTCCGCCGAACGGATTGGCGTGAGAACGGCGCCCAAATCTCCATTTTGGGCATGTGCGTCGTATAAGGCCGACCCCAATTCGATGGCTTTTTGGGAGGAATCGTCGTCCCACATGCTTCTGGAAATGGCATTCCTGTACGCGCCAAATTTGAGGGCGAGCAATCCATAGCCCAACTCCCGTCCCCAAACGGCATACATCAAGTCGGTGATTTTCGAGCGATGCACCACGACGCCCTTGAGCGTGGCGTAGGATGGTTCGTCCCAATCTCCATTGCCTTTCGCCCCCGCCATTCCCGGGATGGAGGGGTCCGGCTGATGCCCGGCGGGTCGGTCGGCGTCCGTGAAGGAATAGCGGTGCGTGGGATTTCCGGCAACTCCTTGATAGTCGAAATTGTCGCTGGCGATTTTAATCCACGCCATTTCCAAAAAATCGTCTTCATCCTCGCCGCAAGCCTGCGCCACGGCGGCAACCGCGTTCGACCACGCCTGCGCCCGCTGGACGGCAAGCGGCACTTCGTTCGCCAGCCAGGCGCCGATTTCGCCCCCGGCCTTGGGCAGGAGAACCCACGCGCCGCTAGACAAGGTCGCGCCGCCCGGAACGCCGATTTCCAGCAGGAACATGTAAAGTCCACCCTTGGTCGGATTCCTGAAGCGGACGGACAAGCCATTGGTTTCCACGAACGCACCGGAATCGGACGGCCCGTCCAAAAGCCGCCAGTGGAACGAGGGGCCGTTTTCCGGCAAATCGTAATCAGACAAGACGGAATCCAGACAAATGTCGAGCGGAGCGTTGAGCGGATGGCCCGTCTTGGCGTATTTGTAAAAAATCTTGTGGACGCGCGACGACGGATTCGCGTAGGTTCCCGGCAACCACCAATACGGCGGATTCCGATCCGGTTCGCCGAAATCAATCTTTCCGCCTTCGAACAATTCGGGATTGAAACCGAAAGAGCCAAAATCCGGCAAATTGGGGCATAGAGACATGATTCCCTGCAACTCGACCACTTTCACCGTCTTGGAGCCGGTGCAACCGCCGGCATTGCTTGCCGTCACGACGGCCACGCCCGTGGTGACGGCCGTCAGCACGCCGCCGGGCGAAATGGTCGCCGCCTCGCCGGACACGCTCCATGTAAACGGACCGCCGTCGGACGCGGACACCGACAGCGGCGCCGTGTTGCCGATGCAAAGGAAATCGGGCCCATCCACTTCCACGCCGTAAGGCGCGGCCACGGTGGCGTCGACGACCTTGGCATAGGCTCCCGTGTGATACATGTGTCCCACGGTGTCATAGCGCAAGCGCACTTGGCTGTTGGCCATGATCAGGACTTGGTTTGTGGCGCACTTCGTGGCCATCGTGCACCCGTTGAGATTGTTGTTCCCCTCGAAAAATTCCGTGTCCGCGGCCGCCTCGAACAACACCTTGTCGTAACCCGAGTTCTGATCCTCGACCTTTCCCTCCACCGCCAGGTTGATGCAATAGCCGCACTCCATCAAGGCGGGCACGTTCAAGCTGGCCACGACGTTTTGACGGGTGTCGTTTGCCCCGCCGCAATTCAACGCGTCCTCAATGACCACCCGCAGCCCCGGCTGGGTGTCTCCGTTTTGCAAGTGGCAAAGACGGTATGCCAGTTGCTCCCCGCTCCACGCGGGATTCATGGCCCCGCCCCCCAACAAGAACTCCAGGGAATTGGGAAAGCCGTCGTTGTCCGGGTCGCCGTCCGCCCCGTTCGCGCCCGTCGCGTTCGTGGGAACCAATCCGTTGTCCACCTCCCAACCGTCCGGCAGACCATCATGGTCGCTGTCGGGGTTCTTCGGGTTCGTCTGCCAAACGTCTTCCGCCCCGTCGAAGAGCCCGTCATGGTCCGAGTCCCTGTCCAGCGGGTCGAGTTCCCTGAGGACTTCTGCCCCGTCGGTGATGCCGTCTTCGTCAGTGTCCGCCTTGTTCGGGTCGGTGTGGTAGACGTTCCGCTCGTCGTAGTCGGAGAGGCCGTCGTTGTCCGTGTCCCCGTTGGTGGCGGAGGTGCCGCCAAGCCACTCCTGGCCGTCCGACAACCCGTCGTCGTCGAAATCCGCGAGCGCGGCCGCGGCGTAGAACTTCACACGGTCGTAATCTGGGACATGGTTGGTGTCGGTAAAAATCCCAGAGCCGTTGGTGATGGTCGTTGTGCCAAGCAAAACCCAATCGTCGGGGATGCCGTGGAACGTGTCGAGTTGCCTCCAATGCGTAAATTCGTTGGTCACCACCTGGTTTTCGTCCTTCGTGTAGACAACGGTGCTTGTCCATGTTTCGGTGTGCATCGCGCGGCAGAACACTTCCACCACGCCATTGGACTCCCACGCAAGGCCCAGGCGACAATTCCCGTTCGTCTCCATCCAGATGTTCGTGAACCGCAATCCGTTAGTATACGGTCCATTCGTTCCTCGCATTCCTCCGTGCATCTCGTCCATTTCATGCAGTCGCCGGAACACCTCCCAGCGGGCGGCGTCGTAGAACGGCCAGTCGGCTTCGTCCACGAGCGCGCCGGTAATGGTCACGTTCGTGGAGCCCGGCTTGGCGAAGTCCGTTGTGCCGCTCCAAAGGACGGTGCCGTCGGCGTCGCGGATGACCGTCGTATCGCCTTGGCGCTCCGCCGAGAAGGGTACCAGCCATGTCGCCAAGTCCCGCTCCGCCGGGGCGGAGCTCCAGCGGTTGCCGAACTCCTCCCACGCCGCCGGCAACTCGCCCACGTCCTGCACCAGCGGGCCGTCGCCCGGCGTCATGCGGCGGTATTGGTTGCGCCAGATTTCGACCTGCTCCATCAGGTCTTCTTCACCCAGCACCACCGGCTCGGGGGGGGCGTCGGTTCCGCCCGTTCCAAACGCGGCAACAACACCGACGATGATTGCAAGCAACGGCAAAAGCGGCAAAATGTATTTCTTCATGCAGGTACCCTGTCGGCAAAAGGCTACCGCTCCTCTCGTCCGGCACAACTTTTTCCGCGATTCGCCCCTTTGTCAACTTCAAAATGCATGGAACCGCGCCAAGGCAAGCCGCTTTGCGCAGCCCGACCATCCCGCATCCAAACTCTCCGCCGCCGTTGACGCCATCAATGCCCGCATGGGGCGGGGAACCGTGTTTTTCGCAGCGGCAGGGGTAGAGCGGAAATGGAAAATGAAGCGGGAGATGCTGTCAAAGCATTACACCACCAGCTGGGACGGGCCGCTGGTCGTGAAGTGAGGGCGACCTCACAGGTGCTTTTGCCCTCCCTCCCGCGTCAAAGTTTTCATGGGGTGCGTCAAAAATTTTGGTCCCGAGCGTCAAAAAATGTGGGAGAGCGTCAAAAATCCTTGTATATCGTCAAATATCGCTCGCGGCGTCAAAGTTTCCGTCAAAAATGAGGGGTGGAAAGTAGGGGTGTAATGAGGCAAAAAAGGGAGCAAAAACAAAAGGCGCGGGTCGCTGAAAACCCGCGTCTTTATTGGTTGAAATCGTGGTGGGCGTTACTGGACTTGAACCAGTGACCTCGTGCATGTGAGGCACGCGCTCTAACCAACTGAGCTAAACGCCCGAACCGCCCCCGACTCTACCCGCTCGCCGCCGATTGTCAAGCCTTCGTGTCCCCTGAGGCGCATTTTTTTGCGGGGGGTGAGTGCACAAAGTCGATGCCCCAGCGGTGAATCCTTTCCATCATAATGGGAATGTGTTCCCTTGTTCCGGCGGAGTCAGCAGCGTATGATAGCGGGCAGATGCGCTCCCGTTTCCACTCGCATCCCTAATCCCCCTCCCTGCCCGCCAGACCTACCCATGAAGCCCAAAATCGCCCTCTGGTTCCGCTACGGCTTGAAGGAACATGCCGACATGTTCCCCGCCCTGCCCAAAATCCTGGAACTGCTCGTCCCCGTGGCCGAAGTGCATTTCTACGGCATGCGCACGGAAAAGCCCATTCCTGACTCGTTGCGCCGCCTCGTGCACCTTCACCAGCTGCCCGGCCGCGTCAACCGCAATTCGATGCGCGACAAGTTCTGGAAGTACCTCTACTGGCTGGCCGCCATCCCCTGGATGGCCCTGCATGCCCGCTTGCATGGCATCCAGGTCATCTACATGGACGAAACGCTCCCCCTGTCCGTCCCCCTGACCCAGCTCTTTTTCGGCCGCAAGGTCGCCACCACCATCGCAGACATGTTTGTCACCATGTACTTCCGGGGCTGGAAAGCCGCCCTGGGCCGTCTCATCCGCGCCATCGACCTCGCCGGATGGAAACGAGCCGCCCTCATCACCACGCGCGCCAAAAGCACCAAGACATGGCTAGTCGAGCAAGGCGTCGACGCCGCCCGCATCCGTTGCATCTACGACCCCTGCGACTTTGCCATCTTCCATCCCCTTCCGGCCTCGCAAAAGACGGAACTCCGCCAGCAATACGGCTTTGGCCCCGACGACTTCGTCATCGCCCACCACGGCATCCTTCATCCCATCAAGGGCAACGACCTCCTCCTCCGGGCCTTCGCCGAACTGCTTCCCGAGCATCCCAACTTCCGCTTCTTCCTCATTGGCGACGGTCCCGAGATGGCGAATCTCAAGCGTCTCCGCGACGAGCTGGGCATCGCCTCTGCCTGCGTTTTCACGGGCTGGTGCTCGTCCGAGCAGGTCTGTCGCGCCCTCAACGCCGCCGACGTCTCGCTGGTCATGCGCATCCACGACCCTACCGCCAACTTCTGCATCACGGGCGCCCTCGTCCATTCCCTGGCCTGCGGCTGCGCCACGCTTTCCACGCGCCTCGGCGGCCCCGGCGAAGTTGTCCGCGAAGGCGAAAATGGCTCGCTCTTCTTCCCCGACGACATGGAGGAATGGAAGCGCAAGATCGTCGCCCTCTCCCGCGACCCCGCCCTCCGCGTCCGTCTCGGCCATGCCGCCGCCGAAACCGCCCGCCAGGAGTTCGAGCTGGGCTACGTCGCCCGCGAGACCGCCGATGCCCTGCTGGCCCTTTGCGGCCAATCCCTGCCTCCTGTCCCACCGACCTCAACCCCCTGAGGAATCGCCATGACCTCCAAAGCCTCCCCTTGGTTCACCCGCTCCTGGTTCCTGCTGCTGGCGTTAGCCGCCGTGGCGTTGCTGGTCTTCCACGCGCTCTGGAGTCCCGGCGCCATCCTGATGTGCAGCGACAACAATGTCGGGAACGTGGCTGCGGAGCGCGCGGCCATGCGGGTGGCCCCGCCGCACGAATGGTTTGCGCAACTCTGGGGACTGCCCTTCGCCTCGCGCGTCACGTTGCCCCGGACGCTCCAGATGCTGCTCCCGCCCGTCCTCTTCACCAACACCATCTACGCGCTGTGCCTTCTCTTCGGCGCGTGGTTTCTGACGCTCTACCTGCGCGACAAGGGGGTGCGTCCCTGGCCCGCCTGCTTTGGCGGCCTGGTCGCCTTCTGGACTGGCACGAACCTGACGCTCGTCTATGCCGGCCACCTCGGCAAATACGGCGTGCTTCTCTTCCTGTCGGTTGCGCTCTGGGCGCTTGGCCGCTGGGGCCGCTCGCAACGTTCCGGCTGGGTGGCGCTGGCGGCGGCCGCCATCGGCGCGATGTTCCTCGAGCAGGTCGACGTCGCGGCCTTCTGCACGCTGCTCCTGGCGCCAGCCGCCCTCTACGAACTCCTCCGCTTCCCCCGCGCAACCCTCGCCACACCGCGCTTCTGGCTCGCCCACATCCTCCCGGCCGGGGTCGTCGCGATGCTCATCGTGCTGGGCGCGGCGGCTGCCACCCTGACCACGGGCGCGGCGGACAACGTCGACGACATGACCCCGGCCCAGCAATGGTCCTACCTCACCCAGTGGAGCCAGCCTCCAGCCGAATCCCTCGACTTCATCGCCCCCGGCTGGACCGGCTGGCGTAGCGGCGACCCCGAAGGTCCCTACTGGGGAGTGATGGGCCGCAGCGACGACTGGCCTGCCAACCGTTCCGGCTTCATGAACTTCAAGCTCGAAAACGTCTACGTCGGGGCGATTCCGTTGGTCTTCGCGCTACTGGCCATCGGGGCCGCCTTCGCCGCCCGCAAGACTTCCACCGTTGCCTGTGTCCGCTGGCATTTCGTCCTGCTCTGGACGTGCCTATGCCTCGCGGCGCTGCTTCTGGCCTTCGGCAAGTTCACCCCCCTCTACCGTCTGGTGGCCCTGCTGCCGGGCTTCTCCGTCGTCCGCAACCCCAACAAGTTCATCCACTTCTTCCAGGTCGCATGGGGAATCCTGGCGGCGCTCGGACTCGACGCCTGTTCCGCCCTCGCCCCGAAGTCCCGCCGCCGCTGGGCCTACCTCGCCTACGGGCTGGCCGCCATCTTCGCCATCTCCTGGCTGGTCATCTGGTCCGATGCCGCCTCCGCCGCCGCCCAGCTGAGCCGCTCGGGCTGGCCCCTGCCCGCCGCCAAGGCCATCGTGGCCGCAAAGGCCTTCGCGCTTCTTTGGGCGGCTCTGAGCCTTCTCGTCGCCGCCCTGGTCCTCCATTTCTGGCCCGCCCCCCCCGAAGCCGCCTCCCTTCCGACCAACGCCACATTCCAACCGACTTCCCCCGCAAAATCCACCAAGAAAAACACGCTTCCATTCAATGGAAAAAGTGCTGAAACACGTTTCCATTCAATGGAAAAAGTGCCGAAACACGTTTCCATTCAATGGAAACATGTTTTGCGAAGCGCCCTTCCCGCCGTCCCCGTCCTCATGCTCCTCCTCGACGCGGCCGTCATCCTGGCCCCCCACTACCTCCAAGCCATGCCGCACGGCTACATTGCCAAAAACGACGCCATCGACTACCTCCAGACCCATCTCGACGGCACCCGCATGGCATTCCCCCAGCAGGACGGCTTCTACAACTTCTGGCTGACCTACCTCTTCCTCTACTACGACATTCCAACCATCAGCGCAACGCAGGTCCCGCACCCGCCGGCCGACTACACCGCCTTCTGGGGGGCCGTCCGCGATCCTGTTCGCCTGTGGCGCCTCACCGCCGTGAGCACGCTTTTCATGCATGGCCCCGCCGCCGCGAGCCTCCTGGCCGACCCCACGCTCGGCCCCCAGTTCCGCCTCGACTGGGCCTACCAGCCCGCCGACGACGGCGACAGCGGAATCGCCACCCGCCCCCTGCCGCTGCCCGACCCCGCCACACCCGCCGCCGTCGCCCGGCTCCCCGAAGTCGCCCTCAAGTTCAAGGATACGCCCCCGCGCGTCGCCCTCCCCGCCGAACTGCTCGTCCTCGACGACACCAACGCCCTCGTCCGCCTTGCCGATCCCGCCTTCGTCCCCCTCCAGACCGCCATCCTCTCCCCGGAAGCCGCCCGCACCCTAGGCATCAACGAGGAACGGACCACCCTCCGCTCACCCGCAGACGCCGCCCCCACCGTCTCCGTCACCGCCGTCGAAACGGGTCGCATCCGCTTCACCGCGCACCTCGACCGCCCCGGCCTCGCCCGCATCGCCGACAAATTCGACCCCGGCTGGAAGGCCACCCTCGACGGCGAGGCCGTTCCCGTCCTCCGTTGCGACTACATGTTTCAGGGCGTCTGGCTGCCCGCCGGCGACCACGACGTGGAAGTGGTCTTCCGCCCCACGTCCTGGCCCCTCCGCTTCCAGATCCTCGGCCTCGTCCTAGCCCTGCTGCTGATCCTCCCCCTCCTCCGCCCTCGTCCCTGCACCGCCGCCTGACGCGGCACAGCCCATTCACCCTGCTGCGGTCCCAACAGCACGGCCGGTGCACGCATGCGCAGGCCGCCCCCTAGTGTCCTGGATGATAAAAACTTGTTCAAACGACGGCATGGTGTTTCCCGACGAGGCGCCGGATTGAAGGCGCAGTTTCCTGCGTCGAAATCCGGCAACGACGTGGGGGAACATCAGGGCAAGTTTGGACAAGGA
>JAFTAH010000075.1 GCA_017458625.1 Kiritimatiellia bacterium
CATCGTCGGCCGGAGCCGTGTCCCCGTTATCCGTTCCAAATGCGGCGAGAACGAGGGCAATTCCGGCAATTCCCAGGCTTAGCGGCAAAAAATGTCTGTTCATGCGTGCAACCATCCCGTCGAAGGCTTTCAACCAAGCCCCATTGTCCAAATCGATCCCTCCCTGTCAACCGGAAAACGTGAACGAAGCGAAGCCGACACCTCGGGCCTGAGGGACACGAGAACGAAACCCTCCTGGGAGCGAGAATCTGGACGACATGGGGTGGTATGACGGCAACAGCGGTGACGGATCCGCCGGGGGCGCAGTCGGGCTCGGACCGCGTCTGCCACGGCGGCTCGTGGGACGACGGCGCCAGGCGCTGCCGTTCGGCCGACCGGATCCGGTACGGGTGCGGTCCGGACGGCCGCCTCAGCCTGGGACTCCGCGTGGCCTTGCTCCCAGTTCAATGAAGGGAGGCCTCTTCTTGGGCTCAAGACAGGACAAGGAGCAGCGCGCGGACGCGGCGACGGCGAGCGGGGGGGGGAAGGAGGGCACAAAAAAAGGTGCGACCGAGGTCGCACCAGAAGGATGGTAGAGGCGGAGGGGCTCGAACCCACGACCCGCTGATTAAGAGTCAGCTGCTCTTCCAACTGAGCTACGCCTCCACTCGCGTCAAGCGATGCGCGAAGAGTGCGCTTTCCCGAGGCGCATTTCAAGAACTTTTTTCATCTTTTTTTTGTCTGGAGGGGCGGAGGCGATGATTTTCCGCTTTTCGTGTTTTCCTGCTTGTCGGGGCGGGCGATGGCGGGCTATACTAGCCGCGTCTTCGAAGGAAGGTTATCCGTATGCGCCGTATCTTTTTCCGCAGTCTGCTGTTCTGCCTCGCAGCCGCCATCGTGGTTGGCGCGTTCTTTGCGTGGCGCGCCTTCGACGTCTATCGGACGGCCCGGGGAGGGTACAAGCATCTGCGGTATTTGCTGGAGTCGGGGGAGACCATCGAGGGGGAGCCGGCGGACGAGGTGCTGTCAGACGACTATCTGATGGGGCTGTTCGGCAACAATCCGGAGCTGGTGGAGCGGCTGAAGACCATCGTGGACCTGGGCATGGCGACCGACGAATCGCTCAAGACAGGCGAGATCACGGCGATGATCGTCACGTACCAGAAGGTGGACAACGAGATTCGCGATGCGGCCATCTACGCGATCGGGGGGTTCAGCGACACGAAGAACACGCGGCTGGGGTTCCATTCGTCGGGGTACTTCCAGCGGGAGCTCGATCCGAGCCTGTGGCTGACGGGCAACACGGTGATGAACATGCTGGGGCGCGACGTCGTGGTGTTCTGCGAGAAGGAGAAGGCCGAGCAGCAGATGTCGTTGCTGTATGGGCTACTCAACGGGGACATCATGCCGCTGGCGATCAAGATCGTCAATTCGCCGGTTCATTACGCCATCGTGCTGCCGTCGCCCAAGCAGCTGGCGCCGCCGAATCTGCGGAATCACCTCCAGACGGTGTTCGTGACCGGAGTGCTGGGGCCGGACGAGTCGGAGTCGGAGATTCGGTTCATCACGGGCAATCCGCTGCGGAGCGCGCATGTCAACGCGATTCTGGCCGACACGCTGGCGCTGGCGCGCATGACGTTCCGCGACCGGTTCAGCGGGTACGTCAAGAAGCGCGAATGGGGGCTGCAGGATGATGTCTGGTGGGCAACGCAGTACGTGGACATCATCGACCACTCGGAGCAGTTCATGGCGCCGGACATGGTGACGTTGCGGGTGGGCTTTGACCGTCCCAAGCTCAATGCCGTCCTCAAGACCATCGAACGCGGTGGCCGGGACTTGGCGGCCGAGCGGGCATTTGCGTTGGCGGGCGACATGCCGTGGGAGTTCGTCTACGCCGAAAAGGACAATCCGACCGGCGGCTACTGGTCCAAGGGGCACGTCGATGGCCGCGAGTGGCCGCTAGGCGACGAAGGCATTGCCACGCCGGGCTCCATTGCCGCCGCCGCCGCCCGCAAGAAGGCCGCCGAAGAGGCCGCCGCCGCCAAGGCCGCCGCCGAGGAGGAACAGCGACGCCAGCGGGAGCGCGAGCAGCAGCAGAAGGCTGCGGAAGCGCCGGCGGCGTAGGGGGAGGCGAGGGGGGAGAGAGGGCGAAAACGGGGGAGTGGGGCAAGAAACTAGAGTTTCTAGAAGGGCTAGATGCCTAGGTGTCTAGAGCGGTTTTCAGAATAGTGTAGCCACAGATTGGTAGGGCCCGACCGCCGGGCGGGCCGTTCTGCGGCTTTCAGCCGCGCCTTCAGGCTTGTATTTGTGGCGCGACAGGATGTCGCACTCTCCATTCTTGCGGCTACATTATTTCTGAAATTGCTCTAGTGTGGTGTCCTGAAAATACCAGTCCCAATAAATGGTTCCAATGTTTCGTCGTATCGGATGAAACCTGCGGATGGATGAAAACACTTGGGAAACGTATTTAGTGGACAGCACACTAGGATGCTAGGATTCGAGGGGGCTAGAGCATTTTGCGAAAATGTGTGGCCGCAAGGTTCGGAGGTGCGACATCCTGTCGCGCCCAAATGAATTGCGCGGCTGGAAGCCGCACCTCCGGAAGCCGCCCGCCAAATGGCTACAGTAATTTGAAAACCGCTCTAGCGGTTGGGGGAGGTGGAGGCGGCGAGGAGGGCGTCGAAGGCGGCGGGGGAGAGGAGGTTGCGCTCGAGGACGAGGTCGCGGAGGGTTTTTTGTGTGGCGAGGGATTCGCGGACGAGGGCGGCGACGCGGTCGTAGCCGAGGACGGGGTTGAGAAGGGTGGGGAGGGCGGCGGATTGTTCGAGGTGGCGGGCGCAGGTGTCGGCGTTGGCGGTGATGCCGCGGACGCATTTGTCGGCCAAGGTGGAGAGGGCGGCGGCGAGGAGGGCCGTGGCGTGGAGGGTGTCGGCTGCGATGAGGGGCATGTGGGTGTTGAGCTCGAGCTGCGTCGCGCCGCAGGCGAGGGCGACGGCGTGGTCGAGTCCTTGGACCTGGATGGCGGCCATGTTGGCGGCTTCGCAGATGGAGGGGTTGACCTTGCCGGGCATGATGGAGGAGCCGGGCTCGACGGCGGGGAGGGCGATCTCGGCGATGCCGGTGCGGGGGCCGGAGGCGAGGAGGCGGAGGTCGTTGGCGATGACCTGGAGGTCGAGGGCGAAGGCGCGGAGGGTGGCGGAGTAGTCGGCGAAGTCGGTCAGGAACTGGGTGGCGGCGATGGGGTCGTCGGGGATGGCGAAGGGGGCCGGGGCGCAGGGGACGAGAGGCTGGAGGTGGCGCAGGACGGCGGGGCGGAAGGCGAGGCGGGTGTTGAGGCCGGTGCCGACGGCGTTGCCGCCGATGCCCAGCTGGCAGAGGCGCGGGAGGACGGCATCGAGGCGGTCCAGGTCGCGGCGGAGGGCGGCAGCGTAGGCGTGGAATTCCTGCCCGAGGGTGATGGGGACGGCGTCCTGGAGGTGGGTGCGGGCGGCCTTGAGGACGGGGGCGAATTCGTCGGCCTTGGCGGCGAAGGCGTCCGCCAGGGCGGCGGCGGCCGGGCGGAGGGCTTCGGCGGCGGCTTGCACGACCGCCACCTTGGCGGCGGAGGGGAAGACGTTGTTGGTGGACTGGCCGCGGTTGACGTGGTCGTTGGGATGGACGGGGGAACGGGTGCCGAGGGGCTGTCCGAGGGCGCGGTTGGCCAGGTTGGCGATGACTTCGTTGAGGGCCATGTTGGCGGAGGTGCCGGAGCCTGCCTGGTAGATGGGGAGGACGAGGTCGGCGTCGTGGGTGCCGGAAAGGACGTCATCGCAGGCGGCGGCGATGGCGTCGGCGAGGTCGGGGGGGAGGTCGCCCAGTTCGCGGTTGGCGAGGGCGCAGGCCTTCTTGAGGAGGGCCATGGCGTGATAGATGGGCAGAGGCAGCGGGAAGGGCGCGAAGCGCGCGAAATTTTCGCGGGAGCGGGAGGCGTGGGCGCCGTAGAGGGCGTCGGCGGGGATGGAGCGGGGGCCGAGGGAGTCGGATTCGAGGCGGGTGGGGGAGTTCATGGGGGCTAGGTTTCTAGGTGGCTAGTTTTTCTAGGATTTCTAGTTTTTCTAGGGGGAAGAAGGCGTCGAAGCGACGAAACGACGAATCGACGAGGGACGGAAGATGGAAACAGGTTTCCATTGAATGGAAGTGGGTTTTAGCGCCAGCGGGATTGGCGGGGAACGAGGACGGGGGCGGGATTGACGTCGGCGTGGAGGCATTTGACGAGAGGGGAGAGGGCGCGAACGAGAGCTTCGGAGGGGGTTACGCCCCAGGATTCGTCGGCGGCGAGGTAGACCTTGGTTTTGTCGGGGTAGTGGAGGCAGAGGCGGAGGGGAACCTTGCCGGGATGGCGGGAGAGGATGTCCTGGAGGGCCTTGACGGCGTCCGGGGTCCAGGTGGCGGTTTCGACGTGGATGGTGAAGTTGAGGGAGAACTTGGCGGGGACCTGGTCGAGGGGGTAGACTTCATCCACGGAGAAGGATTTGCCGCCGTTCTTGTCGGCGCGGATGGAGCCGCAGAGCATGACCGGGGCGTTGGGCTGGAGGAGGCCGCCGTATTTCTCGCAGGCTTCGGAGAAGGCGACGGCGTTGACGCGGCCCTGGAGGGTGGCGAGGGCGAAGGAGATCATCTTCTTGGGGAGGTCGTCGGGCTTCTTGGGCTTGATGATGCGGACGGCCGGGGCTTCGCAGAGTCCGGAGAGGCGGGTCTGGGTGCGCTCGGGGAGGGCGAGGAGGGCGTCGGCGGTGGTGAGATCGTAGGTGGCCTGTGTCCACTTGAATTCGTCGAGGGGGTGCCCGGAGATGTAGAAGCCGGTGAGCTCCTTTTCGTCGAGGAGCTCGGTGCGGCGGACCCATGCGGGGTCGTCGTCGCGGAGGTCGGCGCCGGCATGGGCGAGGTCCTGGTCGCGGAGCTTGCCGAGGGAGGCGGAGGCGTCGTCGGAGGCGAACATGTCGAAGAGGGAGGCTTGTCCGGCGGCCTTGTCGGACTGGCGGGAGGCGGCGTAGGACATGGCTTCGTCGATGCCCAGCAGGAGCTGGCGGCGGGGCAGGCGGGTGAAGTCGAAGGCGCCGCATTTGATGAGGGCTTCGGTGACCTTGCGGTTGACTTCACCGCCAAGGATGCGTTCGCAGAAGTCGACGAAGCCGGTGAAGGGGCCGTTTTCGGCGTGCTCCTTGCGGATGGCCTCGACGGCGCCTTCGCCGACGCCCTTGATGCCGGCAAGGCCGTAGCGGATGGCTTCGCGGACAGGGGTGAAGCGGAGGCCGGACTCGTTGACGTCGGGGGGGAGCACAGGGATGCCCATGCGGCGGGCCTCGGCGACGAGGGGCGGGAGCTTGTCCGTGTTGCCCATTTCGGAGGACATCATGGCGGCCATGAACTCGACGGGGTAGTGGGTCTTGAGCCAGGCGGTCTGAAAGGTGACGATGCCATAGGCGGCGGAGTGGGACTTGTTGAAGCCGTAGGCGGCGAACTGGGCGATGAGGTCGAAGATCTCGCCGGCCTTCTTTTCGTCGCAGGTGCCGGTCTTGAGGCAGCCGTTGATGAAGTTGACGCGCTCCTTGGCCATCACTTCGGGCTTCTTCTTGCCCATGGCGCGGCGGAGGATGTCGCCCTGGCCGAGGGAGAAGCCGGCGAGGACGCGGGCTGCCTGCTGGACCTGCTCCTGGTAGACGAAGACGCCGTAGGTTTCCTTGAGGACGGGCTCGAGGGCGGGGTGGGGGTAGTGGATGGGCTTCTTGCCGAGCTTGCAGTCGATGTAGTCGGGAATCAGGGACATCGGGCCCGGGCGGTAGAGCGCGATCATGGCGATGAGCTCCTCGATCTTGGAGATCTGGAGCTTGCGGAGGAGCTCGCGCATGCCGTCGGATTCGACCTGGAAGACGGCGGTGGTGTCGCCGCGGCCGAGGAGCTGGTAGGTTTCGGGGTCGTCGAGCGGGATGTGGTCGATGTCGATGTCGATGCCCTGGTTGGCCTTGACGTTGTCGCAGGCCTCGCGGATGACGGTGAGGGTCTTGAGGCCGAGGAAGTCCATCTTGAGGAAGCCGGCCTGCTCGAGGGGGACGGACTCCCACTGGGAGATGACGGCGCCGGACTTATCGCGGGAGAGCGGGATGACCTCGATGAGAGGCTGGTCGCCGATGACGACGCCGGCGGCGTGGATGCCGGTCTGGCGGGGGGCGCCTTCGAGGGCCGGGGCGTAGCGCATGATCTCGCGGGCGGCGGGGTCGTTCTTGCAGGCGGCGGCGAAGTCGGGGGCGTCGCGGAGAGCGGAGGAGAGGGTGGTCTTGGGGTCGTCGGGGATGAGCTTGGCGAGGCGGTCGGTGTCGGAGAGAGGGATTTCGAGGGCGCGTCCGATGTCGCGGAAGAGGGTCTTGGCGCCGAGGGTGCCGTAGGTGATGATCTGGGCTACGGCGTCCTCGCCGTACTTGCGCTTGACGTAGTCGATGGCCTCGCCGCGCCGGGTCTGGCAGAAGTCGATGTCGAAGTCTGGGGGCGAGACGCGTTCGGGGTTGAGGAAGCGCTCGAAGAAGAGGTTGTAGCGGAGCGGGTCGATGCCGGTGATGCCGATGGCGTAGGCGACGATGGAGCCGGCGCCGGAGCCGCGGCCGGGGCCGACGGGGATGCCCATCTTCTTGGAGGCGTGGATGAAGTCCCAGACGACGAGGAAGTAGTTGAGGAAGCCGGTGCGCTCGATGATGTCCATCTCGTGCCAGAAGCGCTCGGCGACGACGCGGGCGTGGTCGTCGGCGGGGTGGTCGATGTCCACGCCGTAGAGCTTCTGGATGCCTTCGCGGCCGAGCTGGGTGAGGTAGGTCTTGTGGTCGAGGCCGCCGGGACACTGGTAGATCGGGAAATGCGGGTTTTTCTGGCCCTGGAGGGGGATGTCGACGTGGCAGCGCTCGGCGATGAGCATCGTGTTGGAGAGGGCCTCGGGCACGTCGGAGAACAGGGCGGCCATCTCGTCGCCGCTCTTGAGGTAGAACTGGTCGGAGCCGTACTTCATGCGGTCGGGGTTCGACCACTTGTCCTGCGTCTGGAGGCAGAGCAGCATCTCGTGGGCGAGCTCGTCGGAGTCGCGGAGATAGTGGACATCATTGGTGGCGACCAGCGGCAGGCCGAGCTCCTTGGCGAGCTGGCGGAGCTGGCGATTGACGGGGGCTTGCTCGGCGAGGCCGTGGTCCTGGAGCTCGAGGTAGAAGTTGCCCTTGCCCATGATGTCCGAATACTCGGCGGCGAGCTGGCGGGCCCTGTCGTAGGAATGATCGGCGGCAAGCGCCTCTGCAATCTCGCCCTTGAGGCACGCGGAGAGGGCGATGAGGCCCTCGTGGTGCTGTGCCAGAAGCGGGCGGTCGATGCGGGGCTTGTAGTACATCCCGTTGAGGTGCGCCTCGCTGACGAGCTGCTTGAGGTTGTGGAAGCCCGTCTCGTTCTCCGCCAGCAGGATCAGGTGGTTCGCCTGGCGGCCGTTGACCAGGACCTTCTCGGTGTGGTCGCCGGGCGTCACGTAGACCTCGCAGCCCAGAATCGGATGGATGCCGCGCGCGCGGGCCTGGCTATAGAAATGGATGATGCCGTAGAGGTTGCCGTGGTCCGTGATCGCGACGGACTTCTGCCCGACCTCCGCCACGCGGTCCATCAGCGGCGAGTCATGGTTCGAGCCGCGGTCGAGCGCGCAGAGCCCGTCGAGGAGGCTGTATTCGGTGTGCAGGTGCAGATGAGTGAATTCGGTGGTCATGGGCTGGTTCCAGGGACGCAAAGGGGGGACTCCCCGAAGGGGCGGCGCGAGTATGCCACAGGGGAGGGGCCCATTCAAGCCAGCACGCCCGCCCCCTTCGGAAACCCGAAAACTCCGCGGAAACCCGGAATCCCGCCCCCCCGCTCCCAAAAAGCCTTCACCGCCCCCCGTGATTGGTGACGTTCCCCTCGCCGTCGAACCAGACTTGATAGAGAAGAGGGAAGAGGGTAGGGAAGCGGGAGGGATAGTAGAACCAGCGGTGGGCGGAGGAGGCAGGAAGGGGATCCACTTCGTCGGGCTCGCCGAAGAGGAGGCGGACGTCGGCTTCGGTCTGGGGATTGGCCGCGTCCCAGGCTTGGTTCATGCGGACGATGGCGCGGTCTAGGACAGCAGCACCGAGCTCCAGGCAGAAGAATCCGGCCGCGAAGAGGGTGAAGACGAGCAGGGTCGGCGTGAGGAAGGCCGCGGCGGGATGGCCGAGCGGCCGGCGGTTGAGGCGGCGGTGGAGCCAGAGGAGGAGGAGACAGAGCCCGCCGAACGCGGCGGCGATGACGAAAGAGCCCAGCGCCACGACGAGGAAAAAGAGGCCGTCGGTTGGGAAGATGATGTGGCAGAGGCCATCGGCCGGGCGACAATAGAACGTGCGGAATCGCCAGACCGCCAGCGGCAGCTGCGCGGCAAAGAGCGCGACGGGAATGGCGAAGAGAAGAAGTCGCTTTTTCATGGCTGGCCGATTTGCAGTCTCGCGTCCCGGATTCCGGCGCGTCGGAAGACCGGAAGAGAGAATGCCACAACCCAGGGTGCCAGGCAAGCCAGCACGGTCCGCCTTTTGCCCTTTTGGGGCGCGTTTTCTTGACAAGCGGAGGGAGAATTGAGGATTGCGGGGGAGGGGGAGGGGGAGTAGGATTGGGGTACGGGGCGGTGTGGTTGCCGCTCATGAGCGAGGTCGGTTATGAAGAAGAACACGATGAGAGCAGGGTTCGCGGGCGCGTTGGCGGTCGTGGGGGCGTTTTGTCTTTTCGTGGGCGCGGAAGCGCGCGCGGAGGCCATCTTGCAGGTGTTCAACCAGTCGCACAACGAGATCGCGGCGCGTCTGCCGGAGATCGCGGAGGCCGGGTACACGGCGTTGTGGGTTCCGCCCCCGACCAAGGCCAACGGCGGGATGAGCGTGGGCTATGACCTGAACGACCCGTTCGACATCGGCAACAGCGACCTGCGCGGCACCTGGAGCACCCGCTACGGGGTCGAGGCCGACCTGCACAACCTCATTGCGATGTGCCACCGCTTCGGCATGCGCGTCTACTTCGACAACGTCATGAACCACCGCAGCTACGACATCCCGGGCTACAACGAGTCCACTCCCACGGACGTCTACCCCGGCATGTGCCCCGAAGACTTCCACGTCCGGACCACGTCCGACGGCTTCTACCGCAAGTGGGACAACGTCCGGAGCTGGGACGACGAGTGGCAGGTGATGTTCCTGGGCCTTTCGGATCTGCTGGACATCGCGCACGAGAACTACTACGACGATGGCGGCAACGGCCCCTACAACGCGAATTTCGGCCCCTCCGAGGGCGGCTGGCACCTCAAGCCGTACATCGTGCGCTATGCGTACCACAAGGAGGACACGTGGAAGCTGTTCGACCGGATGCCCTATCCCGGGAAGACGAACGACGACTATCGCCAGGGCGACGGCGCCCTCCAGAACACCGACGGCGACAACGGCGTCAATCTCTACACCGGCTTCGAGAACAACGCCTGGAACCCCGACGACCCTGCCACCGCCGCCCTCATTTCCGCCAACGCCGCCTGGTTCGACGCGCACGATGCGCGCAACGGCGTCTCGATGAAGCTGATCGAGGACTTCCCCAACTTTTACAAGGAGCAGGTCGACGACTACCTCAACCGCGCGGTCCGCTGGCTGGTGGACCGCACCCACGTCGACGGCCTCCGCCTCGACGCCGTCAAGCACGTCCCCTACGACTTCTACGGTGCCAGCTACGGCGACGACAAGGACGGCTCCAACTACGGCTACATGGGCCAGGCCCAGTGGCAGTTCAACATGACCCGCGGCTTCAACGACTGGGACAACCACCGCGACAGCATCTTCAACATCGACGCGCCCCGCAACGACCTGATGGCGTTCGGCGAGCACCTCGGTTCGCCGCCGGCGCAGGGGCCGTACGTCGCCACCGGCATGCGCCTGGTCGATGACCGCCTCCGCAACGAGCTGAACTGGCGGTTCAGCGCGAACGACCTCTCCGGCTTCGACAACGAGTACGCCGGCAGCGAACTGGGGCCGGACTGCGGCGTCATGCACGCGCAGAGCCACGACAACGACTACGTGGACCGCAAGCCGCTGCACCATGCGATGTACTTCATGCGGCGCGGTCTCGGGCTGGTCTATTCCGACGGCAACAACCACGCCGCGACGCTGTCCGGGTCCGGTGGCGCGTTCCCCCGCTGGGCGCTGACCGACTTCCTTGGACAGTGGGGCCAGCACCAGATCCCGACGCTGCTCCACGCCCACGAGAACTTCGCCCGCTACGGACAGTATCCCAAGTATTCCACCGGCAACTTCATCGCCTGGGAGCGCGGCGGCGACGGCTCCCAGTGGGCCACCATGCTCTTCCAGATGAACTCCGGCTGGGACTTCTGGCAGGACTCCCTGACCGCCGGCTCCTTTGGCAGCGACGACTTCTATCTCTACGACTACGCCAGCGACATGTACATGCCGCACCGCCACGACGGCGGCTGGTCCGAGGCCCCCTACGTCTATGGTTCCGAGCTCGCCACCGGCTACGTCGAGCTGCCCCCCAACTCCTACGCCATCTGGGCCTGGAAGAACCCCGACCCCTCCGAACTCTATCCCAGCCCCTATCCCGACTGCTTCGTCGACTCCGACGCCCGCCTCTACGCCCCCGATTCCCGCGTCATCACCCTCATGGAGGATGGTCACGTCGTCGAGCCCGTCATGGTCGTCCGCAAGGACGGCGTCGACGGCGACCCCAACTTCAACCCCTACAACGTCGCGGACACCAACAACACCGACTACGCCTACACCATCGCCATCCCGCGCGTGACCGGCGGTACCAACGTCACTCTCGCCGTCAAGGCCGATGGCTCCGCCGAATCGCTCCTGTTGCGCCTCGACGGCGGCATGGACTTCGGCAACCACAACCACACCGAGGCAGGCGACTGGCGCGACAATCCGCCCGGCACCTGCCACGACTTCTACCTCGGCTTCGAGGATGGGTCGCCGTACTTCACCAAGCGCATGTGGGCCGAGCTCTTCGCCTCCAAGGACACCACGCATTGCAAGATCGGCACCCAGGGTGCCACCTCCTACGAAGTTTTCGCCTCCGGCGAACCTGCCGTCCACGAATACGAAGGCACCGCCTCCTCCGGCAACTACGGTCAGGTCGGCTTCCTCTACCACGACCCCGCCGCCGACTCCCCCGCCACCACCATCAGCGGCGGCACCACCAACACCACCATTGCCACCAACACCTACACCCTCAACGCCACCGCCAACGGCGTCAACGACGGGACCATCACCGGCGTGAACGGCTTCGGCAACGTCGGCGCCGTCGGCCACAACTACCAGGACGCCACCACCTGCTGGGCGGGGTTGTTCTCCGACGGCACCTGTGCCAACGCCGGCATCACCGGCTTCGCCAACAACACGTCCTACGGACTGTATGCCAACCCGGCGGGCTCTTCCGCCAACGCCGAGTTCGGCGGCACCTTCAGCGCGGCAGACGGCATGACGAACGTCAGCGTGCAGCTGGGCTTCCTCTGGGACAGCGCCATCGAGGGCTCCTACAAGGGCTTCTCGTTCCTGGACGCCAACGGCAACGACGTCTTCGGGATCCAGCAGTCGAATGCCCAGGCCATCGTCTACTACGGGGCCGCCTCCGGCACCTGGTCCTCCGACTATGACAGCAAGGCCTTCACCGTCAACCTGGCGAAGACGGCGACCGGCTACAAGGTGACCGGCACCACCCGCTCCGGCGGCACGGTCTCGGCCATCACCCTGACAACGAGCGCGAAAATCACCGGCTGGAAGGCCTACATGAACGCCGCCGAAAACGGCGACAACGCGAAATTCCGCCAGCTCTACTTCAACGACCTCAAGTACACGGCCATCGTCACCAACACCGAGGTAATCTCCGGCACCACCGTCACGGTCAAGCAGTACGCCACCGAGGACGGCCATCCCGTCATCTTCGCCAAGACGCCCAAGACCTCCGGCGTCAACCCCTGGCTCTACTACACCACCGACGGCAGCAGCTGGCCCGAAGGTGCCGGCGGCATTCCCGCCAATCCCGCCACTGCGGTCATCGACGGGGCCAGCAGTTGGTTCGACTCCGGCGACGACTCCGCCGACTGGTGGAAGTTCTCCCTCCCGGCCCTCCCAGCTGGCACCACCCTCCGCTACAAGATTGGCGCCGCCCGCATCATGGGTCAGGGCGACAACGGTTGGGACACAGTCTGGCCTTCCAACGGCACCGAGGTCGACCGCAAGACCAAGATGCTCTCCCACTGGACCATCCCGGGGCTGAACTTCAAGACCCAGCAATACCACAAGCACCTCGACTACAACAGCTGGACGACCGGCTTCGAGGACGGCTTCCACCTCGTCACCGCCCGCATGCTGCTCAACCGCAACGACGGCTCGCCCGTGGCCAACACGTTCCGGCAGACCTTCTACCTCGACACCCACACCCCGAACGGCTTCTTCCTCTATCCTTCCGAGGACAATCCGACCTTCGGCGACAGCGACTACGGGATGATCATCAAGACCGACAACACCGTCGACCACGTCTGGGTGCACATCACCGACAGCGACGCGTCCAACGACGGCGTCGGCAACGGCATCACCACGAACAACGTGGTGGAATGGGCACCCGCCGTCCAGGTTTCGCCGTGGACGAAGGAGATGGCGCAGGACACCGAGACCACCAAGATCTGGCGGTTCAACTACTCCCAAATCCCGGCGTCCGGCACGGCCACCATCCGCGTTCGGCTCTGCGAAGTCTCGTCGGCACCGGTCGAGGACTGGTCGACGAGCAATCCGGCACTCGACGACATCGAAGCCCTCCACGTCACCGAGCTGACCAAGACCGTGAACACGCGCGGTCCCGAGGAGCGGTTCTTCATCGAATGGCCGGACCAGGACGGGGCGCTTGTCGAAGCCGGCTGGGAGATCCGCGTCCGGTACACCGCGCGCATGGCGGCGGGGCTGACCGACGAGGAAATCTTCTCCAAGTTCAAGATCTACGTCAACACCACCAACGATGGCAGCACCGCCCGCGGGACGCTCCAGGCCAACTCCGGGCTCGGCATGCGCCACGAGTGGGATTGGGGCGGCGACGGCAGCGGCCTCAACACGCTGTGGTTCCGCATGCCCAACGTGTACAACGGGATCGACTCCTGGCGGTACGCGCTGACCGTCGATTTCGACAACGCCAACAACAACGGCACGTTCTCCAAGTCGGCGACGCGCCTGATCCGCCACAAGGGGGCGCTGCTACCGACGTGCATCATCACGACGCCGCCGGAGACGGACAGCGACGGCGTGAAGTGGGTGATCACGATGGAGGACTCCACCGCGGCGGCGACGAACCGGACCCTGCGGGAGACGCCGATCGTGGTGCTGACCGACGCGGAGGCGACGCGGCTTGACCTGAGGTTCGTCTCGCCGACGGACTACGGCGCGTCCATCAGCGCGACGCCGACGGCCTGGGCGACGAACGACCTGTTGCGGCTCACGAACGTGACGAGCAACGGCACCAGCATGACCTGGACGTTCGCGTGGCAGGTGACGAATGCTGGGGCGTACCGCTTCGAGGCGACCGTCACCGCCGACAACTCCGCCCACAAATTCTCCGCCCCCACCAACTCCGCCGCGCGCTCCGCGACCATCCGCTTCCGCCAGCTCGCCCACGTCGCCGACACCAACGACCTCGACTGGGACGACGACGGCATCCTCAATGTCCGCGAAAACGATGCGATCGAACTCCCCAAGAGAACCGACGAAACGTGGACCCAGGACGAAGTCTTCGACTTCTGGTCTACCGGCAAGACCGACACCGGCTGCCCCGACTCGGACGGCGACGGCCTGCCCGACGGGCTGGAACTCGGCTACCGCACCGCGCCCGGGGGCACCGACACCGCCTGTGACACCAACGGCGACGGCTGGCCCAACTTCATCGGCGACATCGACCCGCCCTTCTACAACACGCTGCCCAACAAGGACCGCTTCGAACCAGGCGTCATCTCCAACGCGGGCACCGGGGCCGACCGCACCCGCCAGGTTGTCGGCTCCGTCACCGACCCCCGCAACCCCGACAGCGACTTCGACGGCATCCCCGACGGCCTCGAAGACGCCAACCGCAACGGCTGGACCGACGGCGACGGAAATCCCTTCCCGACGGACTGGGACCCCTACAAGGAACACGTCTGGGCCGACGGCAAGATGGAAGGCGAAACCTGGGAAGAAACCTCCCCCGTCATCGCCGACTCCGACGCCGACGGCCTCTCCGACGGCTACGGCGAAGACAAGAACGGCAACGGCTACACCGACATGGCCCTCCTCTACGAGAACGGCACCCTCGTCCCGCTCACGCCTGCCGACTACCCCGCCCTCGGCATCGGCATTGACGAGAAGAGCACCGCCAATTCCGCCTCCACCCTTGCCCAGAAGCCCTACACCTCCCGCGCCATCAACTATGACGCCCTCTTCGCCGCCTACAACGTGACCAATCCCGCCGCCAGTGGCTCCAAGCAGACCGATGGCTGGCCGCGCCTCGTCATCACCGAGACCGATCCCCTCTCCAAGGACACCGACCACGACGGCCTCCCCGACGGCTGGGAAAACAACTACTCCCTCGACCCCCTCAACAACGGCGTCTACGACTTCCGCACCGGCCAGTGGACCGACGACCCCACGCACGGCGCCCGCGGCAATCCCGACGGCGACACCTACATCCAGGGCGGCGAAACCGTCCCCTACGACAACGCGGCCGAGCTCCTCGGCGGCACCAATCCCCGCGCCAACGACAACCAGGGCGGCGGCGGCTCCTCCAGCCAGGGCTCCATCACCATCGGCGCCGGCGACGAGATTGGCGAAATCAACGGCACCAAGTTCTACACCGAGTACACCCAGTGGACCCTCGACGACCTGGTCGCCCTCGACAACTACGACCAGGGCGGCAACTCCTCCGACATCTACCGCTGCAACGACGAATTCAACTCCTCCCGCGACCTGGTCGCCTTCTACTTCCGCGACGGCGGCGACCCCTCCCAGGGCGGCGACGGCAAGCTCTACTTCCGCGTCGACCTCGACGACCTCAAGGCCTTCGCCGAAGACTCCGCCCTCAACGTCTACGTCGCCATGAACTTCGGCAGCTACGGCAACGGCGTCACCTGGCTCCCCGACGACGTCAACTGCGAGTCCGTCATGCGCTGGAACGCCGTCTCCGGCGTCTACGACTCCCAGAACGGCTGCCTCTACGTCCAGACCTCCGGCGAAAGCTACGCCGCCCACAACGATGGCTTCTACGGCGCCTACTTCAACTCCGAGCTCGACATCATCGCCTGGTCCGTCGACCGCTCCGTGCTCGTCAACGCCGGCTGGAACGGCATGGGGGACAACCTCCTCTTCCAGGTCTACACCACCCGCGACTTTACCGACGACAACGGCGGGAGCGGTGACAAGGGCGGCCTGAACGACTTCACCGACACCATCGGCGACGACTGGCTCTGCTCCGACTACCACCAGGACTGGGACTACATCCACCAGAACGGCAAGTATTCCACCTGCGTCAGCAAGGCCAACCCCAACGGATGGAACAACTGCAGGGCCCACGCCAAGCTGGCCATCGTGGCGCACGGCAACCAGGCCGTCGAGCCCGCCCACACCATGCACGGGCTCGTGGACAACGGGTCCGGCGCCGGCTACCAGCGGCCGGTGAAGATCCACAACATCTACACCAACTGCCCGATGAACCTGCACATCACGCCGACGCTGGCGATGGCGATGGAGTGGGCGGCGGTCGGCACCGAAAAGGACTGGTACTCCGGTCCGGCGTTCAACGCCGCCATCCGGCAGGGCATCGCCAAGGGCGCGTTCGCGCTGCTGGGGAGCACCTATTCGGACCACGTCCTCAAGTACTACCCCGACGCGTTCAACGCCTCCAACGCCGCTTTGGCCGCCGAGACCCTCAACGCCATCTACGGCAACGGCGAGCCCGTCGTCTCCACCAACGTCTTCTGGCTCTCCGAGCGCGTCGCCGACGCCTCCATCCTCAAGAAGCTCGCCCAGCTTGGCTACCAGGCCACCGTCCTCGACCAGACTCCCCACATTCTCGAATGGTTCGGCCGGACCGACGCCCTCGGCAACGATGCCTACAAGATCCATCGCTACTGGGCTTACGAGGACAACGCCTCCGACGGCAAGGAGATGAAGGCGTTCATCCTCTCCTCCGCCGCCGACCAGTTCCGCTTCGCCAACACCGACAGCGGGCTCTCCAGCGACCTCCGCCACCTCTTCCTCCGCCGCGCCCGTACCGGCGAGGCCGCCATCTCCTCCATCTTCTACCGCTGGGAGGACTTCACCAGCTCCGAGAACGCCAACGGCTACGACAAGAACCTCCGCTGGATCGCCAACCACCCCTGGGTCCAGGTCGTCACCCTCGACGAAGCCCTCGCCGACACCTCCCTCTCCGAGAACCTCGTCTACAAGGACCTCTGCATCACCAACGGCATGGCCATGCAGGACTGGGTCCACCACGCCTGCAACGGCAGCTACGACTACTGGTACTACGGCGACGCCTCCCGCGGCAACGCCTCCCGCAACCTCGAATCCCTCTACGGCAAAGTCTTCGAAGTTCGCCAGGGCACGAACCTCCTCTCCGGCACCATCTACGGTGACGCCACCAACGGCATCGTCAAGGCCGCCTGGGACAAAGTCGCCGGCATCGCCAACCCCGATGTCCGCCGCCTTGCGTTCGCCACCATCTTTGCCTCCGCCTTCGAGACCGCCTTCCACGAGGAAGACGACAACGACCTCACCCGCTGGTCCTTCGGCGAATACATGTATCCCGCCACCGACCGCGACAAAGGTCTCATGGCCATGGCCTGGAAGGCCCAGTCCCGCACCCGCCTCGCCGCCGTCTTCGCCGAAGTCGACGACTGGGCCGGCCGCTCCACCGGGCTCGAAGCCTACGCCAAGGACGTCGACCTCGACGGCGAGGACGAATGGATCCTCCGCAACAACAAGGTCATGGCCCTCTTCGAGGCCGAAGGCGGCCTCATGACCGGCGCGTGGCTCAAGAACGGCTCCAACGTCTGGCAGATGGTCGGCAACTTCGTCGCCCAGCCCGGCTCCGGCTACGAAACCCTGGCCACCGACAACACCTCCCACCGCAGCGCCCTCATGAAGGACGTCTCCATCGGCGGCGCTCCCATGACCGCCTCCATCTTCGCCGTCACCGCCGGCTCCGGCGCCCTCACCTTCAAGAGCGGGGCGCTCACCAAGACCGTCACCCTTGCCGACGCCTCCGCCGATGCCTTCGCCATCACCTACGCCGCCTCCGGCAAGCAGATGTACGTCCGCAACGGCCTCTCCCCCGACCTCGCCACCCTCCTCGTCACCGGACAGTCCAAGCTCTCCGAGACCGTCGGCGGCACCTCCGCCATCACCCTCTCCGCCGCCTCCGCCGGCCAGCTCGTCACCGCCGAATTGACCGTCACCAGCGGCGCGATCAACACCTCCGCCTCCGACAAGGATGAAGGCTGGGACACCGTCCCCATGCGCAACGCCGCCCACGTCCGCCAGGTCGAAGTCTCCGGCACCGGCAACCTCGCCTACTCCGTCGCCTTCTCCGTCGAAGACGCCGGCGAGCCCCCCGTCATCACTGTCGACCCCGACGACGATCCCCACGTCTTCCCCGTTGGTTCCACCTCCACCTTCACCGTGACCGCCTCCGACGGCACCCTTGCCGCCGGCGACCTTCCCGCCTACGCCGGCGTCTCCGCCACCTTCGCCGACGGCGTCTTCTCCTGGGCCGTCCCCGCGCTCTCCGCCGGCGGACGCACCAACGACATCGCCACCAACGTCACCTTCACCGCCTCCAACGCTGCCGGCGACACCACCCAGGCCGTCAACCTCTCCATCCCCTGGGATGCCGACGGCAACGGACTCTCCGACGACTGGGAGCTCTCCAAGCTCGGTGACCTCGATGCCGACCCCGCCGCCGACCCCGACGAGGACAACGCCTCCAACTACGACGAATGGGTCGCCGGCACCGACCCCCTCAACGCCGACAGCTACATCGGCTGGACCAGCCAGTTCGCCAACCCCGCCGACGGCACCTTCCAGCTCACCTTCCAGTCCGTCCCCGGCGCCACCTACGTGATCGAATGGGCCGACTCCGCCCGGCTTCTCTCCGGCGCCTGGACCAACATCGACACCGTGGCCTCCCAAGGCTATACCACCACCTGGACCGACGCCGGCTATGCCGACCGCGACTCCTCCGTCGGCCTCTACCGCATCCGCGTCCCCTTCTTCCCGCGCTAGACCTTTCCGAGAGGCATTCAAGGCCCAGCTGCCGCTGCCGGGTGGCAACCGTTGCATGTGAGAAGAGTTCCATTCCATGCTTTCGTTCTTCCACCCATTTGACCACTCGCCCGACGAGGTGAAGGAAACGGTCATGAGCCGCGAAGAGCTCCGGCACATGCTCCGGGGGGAGGAAGCCGTCGTGCTGGTGGACGGGGAGGACCGCGAACTGGGCACGGCCGGGAAGTTGTGGGCGCACCAGGGCGGGGGGCGGCGGCACCGCGCGTTTTCGGTGATGCTTCAGGACGGCGCGGGGCGTGTGCTCCTCCAGCGCCGGGCTGCGGGAAAATACCACTTTCCAGGGTTGTGGACGAATGCCTGCTGCTCGCATCCGCGGCCCGGCGAGGCGGTGCTGGCGGCGGCCCGGCGGCGGCTACGGGAGGAGCTGGGGCTGACCGGTGTGGAGTTGCGGGAGGTCGGCGTGTTCGAATATCGGGCGGAATCGGCAGCGACTGGCCTCTGGGAGTGGGAGGTCGATCACGTGCTGGCGGGCAGTTGGGCGGGCGACGTCGCGGCACTGGCGCTGAACGCGGACGAGGTGGCCGCCGTCCGCTGGGCGACGTCGGAGGAGGTCGATCGCCTGGTGGCGACGGGTACGGAGGTGACGCCGTGGTTCGCCATCATCTGGCGAAAGTGGCGGACCGCTGGCTGGGGGGCGTGAGCGCCAGAAGCTCCGTTCGCGCCAGCGGGAGGGGGGCGGGAGGGGAGAACTCACACAGAGGCACAGAGGCACGGAGAGAAGGCGGATTGCGGGAGGGAGGTGGGTGGATGGCGGGGGAGGGGCCAAGTTCCGGGGTTTGGAAAATGACCTGGGGCGAAGGACGCAATGCATTGCGTCCTTCGGGCTATACTTTTCATGGAACCGCTCTAGCGGGGGCGGGCGGAGGTGAAGACGGCGAGGGACTCCGGGGGGAGAGTGAGGGAGGGGAGGGCGAGGGGGGGCGGAGTGGCATGGGTGTGGAACTCGAGGCGCCAGGGGGCGGCGTCGGGGGCCGGCGGGGGCAGCTCGAAGGCGGCGTCGGCGGCGGAGGCGTTGAAGGCAAGGTAGAGGTCGTCGTCGGGGAGCGCCAGACCGGAGCGGGCGGGGCGGCCGTCGATGCGGCAGGCGACGGCGAGGGAGTTGTGCCAGTCGGGGAGGGGGGCGCCGTCGGGGGCGTACCAGCGGAGGTCGGGATAGTCGGCATCGGGGGCGTTGCCGGAGAAGAAGGCGTCGCGGCGCAGGGCGGGATGGGCCTTGCGGAAGGCGATGAGGCGGGAGACGAAGCTGGTCAGGGCGGAGTTGCGGGGGAGGAGGCGCCAGTCGACCCAGGAGATCTCGTTGTCCTGGCAGTAGGCGTTGTTGTTGCCGAGCTGAGTGCGGGAGAACTCGTCGCCGGCCAGGAGCATGGGAACGCCCTGGGCAAGGAAGAGGCTGGCGAGGAGGTTCTTCTGGCGGCGGAGACGGCGGGCGAGGATGGTGGGGTCGCGGGAGGGGCCTTCGCGGCCGCAGTTGTCGGAGCGGTTGTCGTTGTCGCCGTCGCGGTTTTCCTCGCAGTTGGCGAGGTTGTGCTTGCGGGCGTATGCGGTGATGTCGTGGATGGTGAAGCCGTCGTGCGAGGCGACGTAGTTGATGGACTTGAGGGGGGTGAGGCCGTCGCGGTTATAGAGGTCCGGAGAGCCGCAGAGGCGGGTGGCGAAGGTGGCGAGGGAGCCCGGGGTGGCGGCCCAGAAGGCGCGGACGTCGTCGCGGAACTTGCCGTTCCATTCGGACCAGCGGGGGGAGGGGAAGGAGCCGACCTGGTAGGCCCCGGCGGCGTCCCAGGCCTCGGCGATGATCTTGCGGTCGGCGAGGATGGGGTCGTCGGCGATGGCCTCGACGAGGGGAGGATTGGCGAGCAGGTCGCCGTCGCGGCCGCGGGTGAGGGCGGTGGCGAGGTCGAAGCGGAAGCCGTCGACGTGCATGGTAAGGGCCCAGTAGCGGAGGCAGTCGAGGATGAACTCGCGGACGACGGGATGGTTGGCGTTGAAGGAGTTGCCGCAGCCGGAATAGTTGCGGTAGGCGCGGGCGACGGGGTCGACCATGTAGTAGACGGGGTTGTCGATGCCGCGGAAGGAGTAGGTCTGGGCGGCGGGGCCGCCTTCGGCGGTGTGGTTGAAGACGACATCGAGGATCACCTCGAGGCCGGCGTCGTGGAAGGCCTTGACCATCTGCTTGAACTCGCGGACCTGCTCGCCATGCTGGTTGGCGCAGGCGAAGCGGCCGTTGGGGGCGAAGAAGGCGAGGGTGGAGTAGCCCCAGAAGTTGCGGAGGGCGCGGCGGGGGCCGTTCTCCCAGAAGAGCTCCATCTCGTTGAACTCCTGGGCGGGGAGGAGCTCGACGGTGGTGACGCCGAGGCTCTTGATGTAGGGAATCTTCTCGGCGAGGCCGGCGAAGGTGCCGGGATGATGGACGCGGGCGGAGGAATGGACAGTGTAGCCGCGGACGCTCGTCTCGTAGATCACGGAGTCGGCGAGGGGGATGCGCGGAGGGCGGTCGTCGGCCCAGTCGAAGTCGTCGGCGAGGATGATGCCCTTGGGGAAGAGAGGGCCGGACTTGACCTTGGCGCCGGGGCGGACGCCCTTGTGGCCCCCCCATTCGGGCTGGCCGGCGACGGCGAGGGCGTAGGGGTCGAGAAGCCACTGGTCGGGGTCGAAGGCGATGGCGAGGGCGGGGTTGGCGGGGCCGTCCATGCGGTAGAGGTAGTACTGGCCGGGGCGCGCCTCGGGGATGAACTTGTGCCAGATGTCGCCCGTGCGGTCGGTGGCGGGGTCGAAGGGAATCTCGCGGGCCGGCGTGGCGGCGTCGGGGGCGTCGAAGAGGAGGAGCCAGACGCGGGTGGCGTGGTGGGAGAAGATGGCGAAGGAGACGCCGCCGTCGGGGAGGGGATGGGCCCCGTAGGGGACGAAGGGGGCAAGGGAGGGCAGAAGAGAGGCGAGGGCCGGACGGGACGAGAGGGGGGCTGTGGATTGCATGGGATGCTCCTTGGGTACAGGCGATATGGTGGCAGAAAAGAAGCGGGGGGAAAAGAAGAAATCAGCCGTAGTTCTGTTTGCGGGGGATGACGGCGCGGACGCCGCCGCGGGGGGCGGGGTGGTCGCCGTCGCGGCGGGGGATGAGGTGGATGTGGCAATGGAAGATGGACTGGCCGGCGACCGGGCCGTCATTGATGCCCAGGTTGAAGCCAGCGATGGCGGGGTCGGCGGCCTGGAGGTCGGCGGCGAGGCGCTGGACGAAGGGGAGGACTTCGGCCCATTCGTCGGGCGTCAGGTCGCGGAAGGAGGCGACATGGCGGCGGGGAATGACCAGGGTATGCCCGGGCGAGACGGGAAAGCCGTCGCGGATGGCCAGGAGGTGCGGGGTGGAATCGAGGATGCGGTCGAGGGGTAGCTGGCAGAACAGGCAGGGGTCGTTGGGATTGGCGGCAGGCTGAGACATGAGGCGAAACCTTGTGAGATTACGGTTGGAATAAAGGATAATCGCAAAAACGGGGCGGCCGATGCGGTCGGCGGACGGGGTGTCAGGTGGGGTACTGGAGAGGCGGCAGGCTGGGTTGGAGAGGGGCGGCCAGGCGGTAGTGGTTGGGGCTGGAGCGAGTGATGAGAGGGCAGGCGAGGAGGTGGGCGCGAAGGTGGCCGGTGCCGAGCTGGGAGGGGGGGCGGACGAGGAGGTTGTAGGCCTGGAGGAGGTCGGGGATGGTGGCGTCGGGGCGCGAGGACAGGAGCTCGCAGAGGAGTTCGGGGACGCCGGCCTCGGCGGTGGCGACGCGGTCGTCGCGGGTCAGGACAAGCCCCGGGATGGAAAGGGCGAGGGCGGAGAGGAGGTTGGCGAGCCGGAGGGGGGGGAGGGCGTCGCGGAGGGGAAGCGGGGCGTCGGCGACGAGTTCGGAAAGCGGCAGGAGGGCATGGGCGGTACGGAGGCGTTCGAGGAGGTAGGTTTCGGACGCCTCGACGAGCGGGACGGGGGCGAGGGTGACGAAGTCGCGGTGGAGGACGAAGACGTCGGGCAGGAAGTCGGCGAGGAAGCGCAGGACGGCAAAGGGGGAGGAGGTGGCGAAGTCGGCGGGAACGGGCGTGGCCGGGGGCGGGGCGAGAGGCTCGTCGCGGAGAAGCGTGCCGCCGCACTGGACGAGATAGGCGCGGGCGGCGTCGATGAAGCGGGCGAGGGGGGGGGCAGGAGCGGCAAAGGCTTCACGCAGCAGGCGACTGGCGCGGAAAAGGCGCTGGCGGGCGCGTTCGCGGGAAATGCCCATCTGTTTGCCGACCTCGCTCTGGGTGGCGGGCAGGGGGACGGAACGGGGGAGGGGGCCATCCAGGCGATAGGCGAGGCGGAAGGCGTCGGCATCGCGCGGGTTGAGCGTGCGGGTTAGCCAGCGGGCGAGAGGGGACTTGGCCTGTGGCAGGACTTCGGAGGCAGGTGCGGCAGGCAGGTCGGGAGGAAGCTGGGGGGCAGAGGACATAACGTTGTCTTTATAGCACGGGCTGGGGGGAGCGCGGAAGCCGGAAAGCGGAGGAAAGGTTTGGGGGAAGGTATGGGCGGCATGGGCGTCGAGGATGGCGCGGGCCGTGGCGGTGATGCGGGTGGTCCAGGCCGGGAGCGCGAAAGCTGGGGGCGCGGGCGACGCGCCCGCGGGGGTGTTGTGGTTTGCCGCAGGCGGGCCGCCTGCGCTCCCAGTGCCAACCCAGGGCCAGCTGAGCTGAAAAGGGGCCAGACCCCGCCAGGGGCCCTGCGTTTCACCCATTCCCCTTCATCTTGCACCACCGCCATCTTCCCATGGTCTGGACAGGCTTTATGCCGTGTTTGTCGAATTCTTCGAGCATGGCGGCGAACTGCTCCACCATGCCTTTTTTGACGTTGAATTGCCATGGCAGGTCATGAGCGTGCCATTCGATGAGAAGTTGCAAGTTGCCGTTTCCGTCGGATTTATCGCACCAGGCCTGCAGCCGGGCGGTCGGTCCATGCGGGGCCGCAATAAAGTTGTCGCCTTTTTCCATTTCGGCCAAGTGGGGAATCGCTTCCGCGATGCTGTCGTAATGAACCAGTTTTGAATGACTGGAAATTGATGAAAATGGACATGCCTCTATCCATTTTCATCCAATTCCATTCGCCGGTGTGGAACGTGTAGCGCAGGACGGACAGGTCGCGATCCAGGGCAATGAGGAGATGGGGCCGGTACCATTCCCAGTAAATCCCGGAAGGCAGACAGCACCAAAGATGGAGTTCACCCGTTTTCCCGTCCCGGACCATGTGGCGGATGCCGAAGGCATTGAAGCAATCCGCAAACATGTGGGCGTTGTTCTTTTGGGTCGCGCCAAAATCGGCAAGGCGGCCATCCCATTTTGCAGTTGACAAGACCCCGCGTCCCGTGGATGGTTGCGGCAGGCGGGCGAGTGGTCACGGCCGCCAACGGGACGCCGACATGAAAAAGACATTTTTGCCCTTTTTGCTTGGGCTCGCCGGGGTTGTGGGCGTGGTGCGTGCCTTTGCCACGGGAGAAAGCAACGACACGGATGATGTCGTTGTGCTCGGGGAAGTCGACTTGGCGGAGCGCGCCGAAATTCTCCGAAACCGTTTTCGGAGGATGACGCCGGGCGGCTTCCCGCTCGTGCAAGACGTCGGGGCATGGCCGGCGGCATGGGAAGAGTTCGGTGCCCACTGGATTTCTGCTCCGGCGATGCGCGACCTCGCGACGTGGCTGGTCCCGGTGTCGATGGCGCAGGAAAACGGATGCACTGTGCTCCGCGACGCCGATGGCACCGAACTGTGGCGTGGCGCGACAGATTTCTCAAAGGATGACTCAGCGACCGTGACTCTCACCGGTTCGCTGGTGGATGAGGCCGACTGGCCGCTCTACGAAGCCGCGAAGGCAGAAATTGCAACGCTGCTGGATGCCGCATCTCCCAAGGGGGGGCGTGGCGGTGTGTTCACGAATGGGTTGCGCTTCACCAACATGTGGACGGAAACGAACGGCGACTACCGGCTGGAGTTCGCCTGGGAAGAAGACGGGGACGTGGAGGTGTTCTGCCGGGCGATGCACACCACTTCATGGGTGGAGACCGTGGTCTGGACGAACGACGAAAACGAGGTGGTGACCAACGATTTCACGCGCTGGCGCCAGCTCGACACTTTCCACGGGATTCCTGATGCATGGGAGTTGGTTGGCGTGGTGGCCGTGACGAACGGAGGAGGGAGCTTCACGGATACGAACCATGTCCCCGATTACGACCGCGTGCGATTTTATGCAGCCGCGAAACTGGAGGACACGGACGGCGATGGAATGACGGATGGCGAAGGATGGCTTTGGAACCTTGATTCGCCCAACACCGACACGGACAATGACGGCCTCTCGGACTACGACGAGCGGAAGCTTCACAAAACGGATCCGGACAATCCCGACACGGATGGGGACGGCCTCGGCGATGGATACGAGGTGACTCATGGAACCGACCCGTTGAAAAAGGACAGCGACCAGGATGGGCTACCGGACGGATGGGAAGTGTTCAATGGATTGAATCCGCTTGTCGCGACTGGCGTAAATGGCCCCGACGGAGATCTGGACAACGATGATTTCTCCAATGCACTGGAGTTCGAACTCGGTGCCCCGGCCAACAATCCTGCGTGGAACGGAGAGGAATTGGCGTGGAAGCTGGTGCATTACACTAGCTCGGTCACGACCTCGGGCGGCATCATCACGACCAACTGGCATGGTTTGCGGGTGGAAGTGGAAGATTCACTGGATTGTGGGGGAACGAACAACGGGATACAGAACGAAACAGCGGTTTTGTCCGTGCCGGCGTTGTTGGATTGCGGCTACTATATTGAACTTGTCGTCACGGGGTGCGTGGAAGACGTAGACGCGAATTATGACGTGGTGAGTTTCGAGGCGGCCGAGACCAATGTCCTGTTTTCCAGCCACGACGGGATTCCCGACGAGCCTGGATACGAGGAAGAATGCATCATGGTCGGGGAATCATCGACGGCCAACCATCTCATTCTTGCCAACAGTGACGTGACTCTTCGTTACGACACGGTTGGCTACAAATGGCATTGCGGTGGTTATGCCGAGGTCATTTCCGCCGTTGTGACGGCTCCCGTCGTCGCCGATTTTCAAGAGGTCAGGGAACGCAACGCACCATGCAACCGAGTGCCCAATCCCAAGCAAAAACACCCAATCGACTTTTCGTGGCGACGGAAGCCTCCGGACAAGTCGAACTCGATGCCGTTCCTGTCATTCCTGCAGAAATCAGCACGCAGCCCGTGTTGTGCGCCGTCTATGCGGGAAGCACCCATCTTGCCAGTGCGTCTCCCGGTTCAGGCGGAATCGCAGCTTTGTCTTTCACGCCGTTGGCGAACATACAAACCAATACCATTCGGCTTGGCATCGACGAAAACCACAACGGCGTTTTGGAGCCGACAGAGTTCCGCCCGACGGCGACCACGGTTGACGTGGTGTCGTTCACCCATGCGCATTATGCAGACCGGCGAAACGATTTGGAAGACAAGGCATGGCAAGCGGCAATGGGGCCCTACAATGTCGGGGCCTCCCTTCTTTACCGTTTTTTGAACCGACTGACCAATGCCCCGGAGGCGTTTGACGCGACTTACAATGCCTTCACCAACTGTTTTGCCTTGTCCAGCCTTACCCACAATGCCGGAGCCGTTTTCGATTCGTTGGGAAATGGCAGTCTGGATGTTTACGCATGGAACGCTGCCAGCATGGCAAGCCAGAAAATATCGGAATCCGTGGAGATGGAGGACATCGTCAACAGATTGTTGACGAATCACGCCGGCGAAGTGACGGCCTTTTTTGCCAGTCATCCCGAGGAAGACGTGTATTTCGCATCTTGGACGACGAACAATGTCCCAATCCATTTTTCTGAAAACGCGAAGTGGCCATATTTCGCAGAGTATGATCTTCACGTTTCCTTTGGCCATGCCGTGATTCCGGACTTGACGATAACCATTTCGATTGAAAGGGAGAACTCGTCCGATTTGTCCATTGCGAGCTTGGCGATTGCCGGCACGTTGGTGGATCTCTACGATTTCGACCATGAAGAGGGCGGCTTGAACTCGGAGGGTGCCGTTTTGCAAATCGGCTGGGACCCGTCCTTCACCGGCCGTGACGCAGGAAACATATTTTTCGACCGCGTGATTTTCATGGAATCATTCAACAGCTGGAGTTTTGACTTCGATTGACGAAAGGGAATCAGATGAATGCGAATTGCCAAGGGAGCCGGAGTCGGGTGTGTTTCCCGACCTTTTTTGCCGCTGTCGCGTCATTGATGTTTTCGGAGGCGGCCATTGCCAGGGAGGAATCCGCACTCCGTGAAGTTGCGGGCATTGCCGGGTTTTCCCTCCTCTCGTCCAGCGGAAGGGTGGAGACCGTATCCATTGCCGCCGCCGATGCTGCGGAAACAACAGGACGGGAACGGCTGGAATGGGCGAAAGTCATGATGGCTGATTTGGGGCGAATCAGGAAGAGCCCGATTGGTGTGGATGTGTCAACGATAGACGACATTTTGTCGTTCCGTTCCTGGTGCGTGGAGGCTCCCGGATATGGGAACCTTCTGTTGGCAACGGCGGCGGAAGAAGCGGCCGTGGGGCTCTTGTTCCGCGGACTTGCGTCCGGCACTTTGCCCGCGGACGACATCGAACGCCTTTGGGTCCAAGGCCTGTCGGCGAACCCTTCGGCGGACTATTGGATGGCAACGCTGGCGCGGGAGGGGCATCCTTTCGTCAAGGGAATCGTGATTAAGCCAGATATCCCCGAGTATCTTCGCCTTGCGGCCATTTGCAACCGCCTGTGGGACAACTCAGACGAGTGGAAAGCAACGAGGAAAAATCTGGAACTCCGGCTGCAAGATGATCCAGGTTGGTGGGGGGGGGATCCGGAAACCGTCACCGCGGCCGAACTCGTGTTGCGCTTGGCAAATCTTTCACGGCAATTTGTTGCACTTGAAACGTGTTTGGCCATACAGAGCGGGTTGGGACACATTCCGGCAGAACGCGGCGAATTCGAAGCGGCGGCCGACAAGCACGCCTGGAACATCCTTTCGAAACGGGAGCGCCTGGGCGGCAGGATGACGGGACTCGAAGTTTGGAAAATCTGGTCGGAAGCACTCGCAGAGGCGAAGAAGTAATGAACGCCGTGTCGGATGTTTTCTCCCGATCCCTTTCGGCGATGGTCGCCTTCACGTCTCTCGCACGGAATGGCGGTATATTTCGATGGAGAAAACAAGTGCCTGCATCCTCGCGAATACGATTTGCACGTTGCTTTTGGAAATGCAAAGTTGACGCAACTTTCTCTTGAAGTGCTCGCCACCCGACAAACGGGCGATCCGTATCTTCACATTTCCCATTTGACGATTTCCGGCCATCTCGAAGATCTGTACGATTTTGATCACGAACGCGGCGGGCTGAACAGTGAGGGGCCGTCCTTCAAATTGGATGGGATTCAGATATGCCGACAAGGGATGCCGGACACATCTTTTCGACCATGTTGATTTCGAGGCAGAGCGTTATGATTTCATTCAGTATAATTTGCTAGAGGGCATGACATGAAGAAAATAAGCATAACAGATCGGATTCCATTCTGTTATCCAGCTGTTCGGCTTGGTCTTGTTGTTTTGTCCCTGTTCCTTGGTGTGTCCCGTGCAAGCGCAGATGGCATGAGTTTCATGCAAATCACCAGAATCGAAGGATTTTCTGCCCTTACGAAAACACGGGACATGGAGGCAGCTTCCATTTCGGACTCCGCATCCACCGGAATATCCGGTCGGGCAAGATTGGAATGGGGGCAAGAGCGTCTGGAAGATTTGAAGACAATTCAAATGAGTGATTCCGGCGAGATGTTCCGCCAGCTGGAAGATGTGTTTGCATTCCGGGATTGGTGTGTTATGGCTCCAGGCAAAGGCAATTTGATCCTTGCGATTGCGGCAGAGGAAACAGCCGCAGACTTGTTATTCCGTGCGCTTGCCGAGACCCCGGCCAGAGGGGACGAGGTCCGGCGGAGCTTCTCGCGCTGTTTGCCAAATGGCTTGCCGGCAGATTACTGGTTGGAGACACTTGCCATGGAAGGCATCGTCGTGGACTGCGGGGATGCGCTCAGGGCATCGGAGCCAGAATATGTCAGGATGGGAACGGTTCTGGAAACACTTGATTCCGCGCTGGGCGGATGGGACAACCCGTTGTGCGCCCCCAAGGCGGGAGGGGCGTGGAATGGGTGCACGGATGCGTTCGCCCCGGTTCAATTGGCGATGCGAACGATGATGATTGCACGAAAGGAAATCGCACTAGAAGCTTGTCTGGACATTTACGAGGGAAATGGCTTCATCCCGGATGAACGATCCGAATTCATCCGTGCCGCGAACAAGTACGCAGACCGGACCATGCGCAACCGGAACCGTTTCACAGATTATGCCGTTTCCGACGAAGTCTGGGACTATTGGGCGGCGGTGCTGGCGGGGAAGAAATAACCTCTGTTCTCATCCCTCGAAACTCATGGCCTCCCTCCTTTACCGGTTTTTAACCGACTGGCCGATGCCCCGGAGGCGTTTGACGCGGTGGGCGGGCGGCTCGTTGGCTCACGTGAAGCGGGCGAAGATATTCAGAGGGCGTGGCGGACTTGGCGGATGTTGCGCGAGGCATTCGGGGGGGCGTGATGCCGGGGGCGGGTCAGGGGGGAACGTAGCCGACGGCGGTGACGAGGGCGCGGCCGGAGGGGGAGGTGAGGAAGGCGGCGAGGCGCTGGACGTCGGGGGAGCGGGGGGCGGTGGTGGTGACGAGATAGGATTCGATGACGAAGGGGTAGCGGCCGGAGCGGATGTTTTCGGGTGTGGGCGGGACGCCGTCGAGGGAGAGGAGGCGGATCTTGCCGGCGTTGACGAGCTCGGTGGCGTAGTAGCGGAAGGAGAAGCCGATGGCGCCGCTGCGGTTGCGGTAGTCGGCGACGTCGTGGAAGATGTCGCCCATGCCGCCGAGGCGGTCTTCCTTGAGGGGCGGCATGATCGGGGTGCCGCCCATGATGCGCTCGAGAGTGGTCTGGCTGCCGCTGTTCTCGTTGCGCTGAAAGGGGACGAGGCGCGCGTCGAAAGGAACGCCGACATCGCGCCAGGTGCGGGCGCGGCCGGAGTAGATGTCGCGGACCTGAGCGGTGGTGAGGTTGGTGCAGGGATTGTCGGCGTGGACGAAGAATACGAAGGCATCGCGGGCGATCGGGGTGAGATTGAAGGCGACGCCATGTTCGGCGGCGGCGGCGACTTGATCGTCGGAGGGGGCGAGGCCGAAGACGGCGTCGCAGGAGTAGTTGCCGGGCGAGTCGTAAAGCCACGCGAAGAGGTCGTCGGAGCCGCCAAAGGAACGGTATTGCCAGGCTTGCCCGCCACCGTATGTTTCTTTGTCGCCGAGGGCTTGGATGGCGGCGGCGGCGATGGGGTAGAGGGCGTAGGCGGCGCGGATTCTTGGCGAGCTGTCTTGGAACCGGAATTCGGCCGGGGCGTCGCAGACGGGTAGGGCGTTGCCTTCGCGGAAAGGGGCGAAACGCGGCCAATCGACGTAGCCGACGCTTTCGGCTTCGTGGACGCGGTCGTAGCGGTCGACGGTGTACCAGCGGTGGAATGCGGCTGTTCCGGAGACGGCGATGGCGATGAGGACGACGACAGCGGCGATGCGCCGGAGCCAGCGCCAGCCGGCTGCCCAGCCGAGGATCAGGGCGAAGAGGCCGAGACAGAGCCCTGTGAGGCAGGAGACGTGGATTCCGGCCTGCACGGAGCCGAAAAGGAGAAGGATGGAACCAAAGAACCAGGCGAAGCCGAGGGCGGCAGCGGCCGCGAGAACGGCGAGGGTGCGCCAGATGGGGTGGCATCGGCGGCGGGGGCGGGCGGAGGTGTCGTGGGGCGTGTCCATGGCGAGACTGTGGCACGGAGGGCGGGGCGGAGGCAAGGGGAAAAGGGGGGCTGGTGGGGTCTGGGGGCGCATCTGAGTTGCTTGCAAAAGAGGAAACATCTGGGTTGCGCGGAGTCGCTTTTTCCCGTTGCCTCCTTCAGTTCCCGGCTCCTCATCAGGAAGGCCTTCCCGTCTTTTACGAATTGCTACCGGACAAGGTTGCAAACAACCCAGATGCGCCCGCAAAGGGTTTTACGCAAAAGACGCAGGTAATGCAAGAGGAACGCGAGCCACCTGCGGCCCGGCACCTGGGTGCGACTTCCAGTCGAGCCATTTCGAATGCGGTCGATTGCGGTTGATGGTTCTCCCGCAAGGTCTCCCAACTTGTCGGAAGACCCCCTGGGGTTCCACACATTGAAAGCCAGTTGAGGCGGGTATCCAAAGCTTGGGGGCTGGTCCGGGTCTGCCCCTTTGCGGCAAGAACAAATCGCAAAGTTGGCGCTGGACAGGGCGGGCGGAATAGGGGATGATGAGATTACGGACAGCAACCGCAGCAGCGGCGGCCGCCAAGTGCCGCCAGAAAGAGGTCAGCATGAGCGAAAACATCATCAAGCATATCGTGAAGCGCGACGGGACAGTCGTCGATTTCGACCGGGACCGCATCGCCACTGCCATCTTCAAGGCGGCGGCCGCCGTGGGGGGAAACGACCGCACCGAGGCGGAAAAACTGGCAAAGGAGGTCGAGGCGAAGCTGATCGTGAACTTTGGGACGTCAGCAACGCCGTCGGTGGAGGAGATCCAGGACCTGGTGGAGGAGGTGCTGATCAAGAACGGGCACAGCAAGACGGCGAAGGCGTACATCGTCTACCGCAACGAGCGGGCGCAGGCCCGGGCGCAGCGGGAGGTGAAGTTCGAGGCCACCGACAACATTCCGTACAAGAAGATCTACGAAGTGCTGCGCTGGAACATGGAACACGGGTGCGAAAGCATCGACGGGCTGAACGAAATCATCGCCAAGGGCAAGTTCTCGGAGCTGATCGCGGACTGCGAGGAGCGGTACGACAAGGAAGTGCGGCTGGGGGCGGAGCGGATCATCGCGCGGCTGCCGGAGGTGCGGATCGCCATCATCGCCGGGCCGTCGAGCTCGTCGAAGACGACCACCACCATCAAGGTGAGCGAGAAGCTGGCCGAGGCCGGCTACGAGTTCAAGGCGATCAACCTGGACCACTACTTCTTCAACCTCGAGCAGCATCCGAAGGACGAGTTCGGCGACTACGACTACGAGACGCCGCACGCGCTCGACCTCAAGCTCATCGACGAGCATATCGCCGCGCTGCTTGACGGCAAGACCATCAAGACGCCGCACTACGACTTCAAGACCGGCCACCGCGAGCTGAACATCCACGAGATGAGCCTGGCGCCGAACCAGATCCTGCTCATCGATTCGCTGCACGGGCTGTACGGCGAGATGACCCAGAGCACGCCGAACTCCAAGAAGTTCAAGCTCTACATCGAGACGCTGGGGCAGGTCGAGAACAGCGCGGGGACGTTCATGCGCTGGGCCGACAACCGTCTGTTGCGGCGCATGATCCGCGACAGCTGGCACCGGAACCTGCAGCCGGAGCAGACGCTGACGCACTGGCACTACGTGCGGCGGAGCGAGCTGCGGAACATCATTCCGTTCATCGGGACGGTGGACTACCTGGTGAACTCGGCGGTGCCGTTCGAGCTGCCGATTCTCAAGGCGAAGCTGTTCCAGTACTTCCCGCCGGCGATGGCGAAGTTCAAGGACGACCCGAAGCGGCAAGACGCCTATGTGCGGGCCAAGCGGGTCTACGAGATGCTCAAGGACTTGACGCCGGTGACGGACGACTCGTGCGTGCCGAAGTATTCGCTGATTCGCGAATTCATCGGCGGCAGCGGATACGAGTACTAGAGCGGCGACAAAACGGGGGGACAAGGAAAGACGGGCACCGAGGTGCCCGTCTTTTTGACCTACGGGCAGGGAGCGGCATCCCTGCGACCTGAGGGGAGGGGGGCGCTAGAACCGGAAGGTCACGCCGACGGAGACGGTGAGGTTTTCCATCTCGATGCCGCCGAATGCCCTGATGTCCTCGTCCTCGTCTTCTTCTTCTTCGTCGTCGTCGCCGGGATTGATGACCTTGGTGTCGGTTTCGGCGAGGGCGTAGCGCGTCCAGTCGATGCCCGCATTCAGGGCGAAGGCCTGGGTGAAGGCCCATTCTGCGCGGATGCCCAGGCCATAGGCCACGTCATCGAAGCATTCCCAGTCGGATTCATCCTCGGTGATGAAGTGGCCGCGGACGATGTGGTCATCCTTGCCCTTGCACCAGTAGACCGGGGCGAAGCGGCCATAGCCGGAGAGCGTGAGGGCCCCGAGAACGCAATCGCCGCCCAGGCCGAGGTAAGGCTGGAAATACTCCTGGCGGTATTCGATGCCCTTGCCAGGGATGTATTCGGGGACATAGTTGTTGTCCGAGTAGAGCACATGGGCGCCATTTGCGTCCCACTCGTAGCGTTCATAGCGCATGCCGACGAAGGGATAGAGGTGGTAGGTGTCCGAGCTGGTCAGCAGGTCGAAGGAGACGTTCAGATCACCGATGAAAGCACTGGTGACGGTGTCATCGCTCCTGGAATAATCGGAGGCCCCTTCGCTCAGCGGGCCGTGCGCTTCGGGCCTGTCGCCCGCCATCCAGTCGTAGTCCTTCATGTGGCCGGCATCGTCGTCGCCGAGGCCGCCCCAGAGGCCGGCGTTGAGGCTGAACGGGCCAGACCGGACGGAACCGAGGACGCCCAGCAGGAAGACATCAGTCATGTCCCAGTCCAGACGGGAAACCTGATGGCGGCGGCTGTCGGAGGGCAGGCCGAGATCAGGGCCGTAGTCCGCCCCCTTGGCGAAGACATGCTCCTTGGCCTTGCCGGTGAGATACGACGTGTCCAGGCCGATGGCGCCGGTGACCCCATCACCGCGCGCGGCCTGCGGGAGGGGAACCGTGCCGGCGAGGGCGGAAGAGGCGGCGAGGGCCACCATGGCAACGAGAATATGGGAAAACCAGTGCTGTTTCATGAATACCTCCTAGTCAATGGACGGGAAAATACTAGGCAGGGAACCCAGGTGAAGCAAGGAAGAAATCCGGGAAATAAGAACAGCCCGTGCCGTTCGGGGGGGTGTGAGCAAAAAGTGTAAGGGTTTCAATGGAGGACGGGCAGAAAATGGCCTTGTTTGTTGAAAAACAGTCGAAAATCGCATGTCTATGAAAATATAGACATATCATTTGGCCTTTCGCGGTCGAGGGAGACGC